>DASTIY010000039.1:0-14145 GCA_035717085.1 Casimicrobiaceae bacterium
TCCGCCTCGCGTGGTAAGCTGTCAGAAATGCGCCCGCGTTAGCGGTAAAGCCTCCGACCTGGAGTTCGTTGGCCGCACGCCCCGTCACCACACGTTTTTCGAGATGCTCGGCAACTTCAGCTTCGGCGATTACTTCAAGCGCGACGCCATCCGCTATGCCTGGGAGCTGCTGACCAAGGAGTACAAGCTGCCGCCCGAGAAGCTGTGGGCGACGGTGTACATCGACGACGACGAAGCCTACGACATCTGGACGAAAGAGATCGGGCTGCCCACCGAGCGCGTCGTGCGCATCGGCGACAACAAGGGCGCCAAGTACGCGAGCGACAACTTCTGGCAGATGGCGGACACCGGCCCCTGCGGCCCGTGCTCGGAGATCTTCTACGACCACGGCCCCGACGTCTTCGGGGGACCGCCCGGCTCGGCCGACGCCGAGGGTGACCGCTACATCGAGATCTGGAACCTCGTCTTCATGCAATTCGACCGGCAGAAGAGCGGGGACGGCTTCACGATGACGCCGCTGCCCAAGCCCTGCGTCGACACCGGCATGGGGCTCGAGCGGCTTGCCGCGGTGCTGCAGCACGTGCATTCGAATTACGAGATCGACCTTTTCGTTTCGCTGATCGGGGCCGCGGCGCGCGCAACGCACGCGCGCGATCTCGACAGCCCGTCGCTCAAGGTCATCGCCGATCACATCCGCGCGTGTGCATTCCTGATCGTCGACGGCGTCATTCCGGCGAGCGAAGGCCGCGGCTACGTGCTGCGCCGGATCATCCGTCGCGCCATCCGGCACGGCTACAAGCTCGGGCAGAAGCAGCCGTTCTTCTACCAGATGGTGGACGACCTCGATCGCGAGATGGGCGCCGCCTACCCGGAGCTCACGCGCGACAAGGAACGCGTCGCGCGCGTGCTGAAGACGGAGGAGGAGCGCTTCGGCGAGACGCTCGAGAACGGCATGCGCATTCTCGGCGAAGCGCTGAACGATGTCGTTGTTCCACTCACGGGACAACAGGCAGCGGCAGGTTCTGGAAAAGTACTTTCCGGCGAGACCGCGTTCACGCTCTACGACACGTTCGGCTTCCCGCTCGACCTCACGGCCGACGTCGCGCGTGAGGCGGGTGTCTCGGTCGACGAGGAAGGCTTCGATCGCGCCATGCAGGCCCAGCGCGAGCGTGCGCGCGCCGCGTCGCAGTTCAAGTCCGGCGAGGCGCTGCCATACGAAGGACCGAAGACGGCGTTTCGCGGCTACGAATCGCTGTCCGACGAAGGGCGCGTGGTGGCGCTCTATCGCGACGGCGAGCGCGTCGAATCGCTCGTCACCGGCGAGCGCGGCGTGGTCGTGCTCGACCGCACGCCGTTCTACGCCGAGTCCGGCGGTCAGGTCGGCGATCGCGGCGAGCTGTCGAAGTGGGGCGCGTGCCTGACGCTCTTCAACGTCGAGGACACGCAGAAGATCCAGCCCGACGTCGTCGGCCACGTCGGCGAGATGAAGAACGGCGAGCTCAAGGAGGGCGATCGCATCACCGCCACCGTCGACGCCGACGCGCGGGCGCGCACGATGCGCAACCACTCGGCGACGCACCTCATGCACAAGGCGCTGCGCGAGGTGCTGGGCGAGCACGTGCAGCAGAAAGGCTCGCTCGTCGATGCGACGAAGACGCGCTTCGACTTCGCGCACGACACGCCGCTCACCGACGAGCAAATCCGGCGCGTCGAGGCGATCGTCAACGCCGAGATCCTGGACAATGCCGCCGTCGCCGCGCGCACGATGCCGATCGCCGAGGCGCAGAAGTCGGGTGCGATGATGCTGTTCGGCGAGAAGTACGGCGACGAGGTGCGCGTGCTCGACATCGGCACGTCGCGCGAGCTTTGCGGCGGCACGCACGTTTCACGCACCGGCGACATCGGCCTCTTCAAGATCGTGTCGGAAGGCGGCGTCGCTGCGGGTATTCGCCGAGTCGAGGCGGTCACCGGCAAGGGTGCGCTCGACTACGTGCAGAAGCAGGAGGCGACGCTCACCCATGCCGCGCAGCTTCTCAAGTCCCCGATCGGCGAGCTCGAGGCGCGCATCGCGCAATTGCAGGACGCCGCGCGCACGGCGGAGCGCGAGCTCGCGCGCCTGAAGGCGAGAGCGGCGGCGAGCGCCGGCGAGGATCTCGCGGATCGCGCGGTCGAGGTGAACGGCGCGAAGGTCGTCGCGGCGACGCTCGACGGCAGCGACGCGAAAGCGCTGCGCGAGACGATCGACAAGCTGAAGGACAGGTTGAAGAGCGCGGCGATCGTGCTCGCGAGCGTGAACGACGGCCGCGTCACGCTGATCGCGGGCGTGACGAGCGATCTCACCGGCAGGGTGAAGGCCGGCGAGCTCGTCAATCACGTGGCGCAGCAGGTGGGCGGCAAGGGCGGCGGCCGGCCGGACATGGCGCAGGCGGGTGGCACGAATCCGTCGGCGCTCCCCAAGGCGCTGCAGTCGGTGCCGCAGTGGGTCGGCGAACGATTGTGACCCGAGGGCGCGCCTCCACGAGCGGCGAAGGGCCGCCCCGAGCCGCGAGTTCCGCCCCCTCCGGGGGCAGCGCAGCGGCGATCGCCGCAAGCGTGGGGGGGCCACAATTCGGAAGCGACAACTACGCGGGCATCTGCCCCGAGGCGTGGCGCGCGCTCGAAGCCGCGAATCACGGTCACGTGCCGGGCTACGGCGCCGACGACTGGACGCGCGCGGCGATCGACGCGCTCCGTCACGCGTTCGAGATCGACTGCGACGTCTTCTTCGTCTTCAACGGCACGGCGGCGAATTCGCTTGCGCTCGCCGCGCTTTGCCGCAGCACCGACGCCATCCTCTGCCACGCGATGGCGCACGTGAACGTCGACGAGTGCGGCGGTCCCGAATTCATGAGCGGCGGCGCGAAGCTCGTCACGATCGACACGCCGCACGCGAAGCTGACGCCGGCCTCCGTCATCGAGAAATGCGTGACGCCGCACGACGAGCATTCGTCGCGGCCGCGCGCGCTGTCGCTCACCCAGGCCACCGAGCTCGGCACCGTCTACCGCCAGCAGGAGCTCTTCGCCCTCTGCGATGCGGCGCACGAGCGCGGGCTGCGCGTGCAGATGGACGGCGCGCGCTTCGCGAACGCGGTCGCCGCGCAGCACGGAACACCGGCCGAGCTGTCGTGGCGCGCGGGCGTCGACGTGCTGTGCCTCGGCGGCACGAAGAACGGGCTGCCGGCAGGCGAAGCGATCCTCTTTTTCGATCACGACCTCGCCGACGAATTCGCGCGACGGCGCAAGCAGGCCGGCCAGCTCGCGTCGAAAATGCGCTTCCTCGCGGCACCGTGGCTCGGCGTACTCGCCGACGGCGCGTGGCTGCGACACGCCGCGCATGCGAACGCGATGGCGGCGCGGCTCGCCGAGGGGCTCGCGGAGATCGACGAAGCCCATTTGCTCGCACCCGTCGAGGCGAACGGCGTGTTCGTCGACCTGCCCAGGCACGCGATCGACGCGTTGCACGCCAAGGGCTGGCGTTTCTACGTCTTCGTCGGCGAGACCGGCGTGCGCCTCATGTGCTCGTGGGACACGACGCCCGAGGCCGTCGATCGGCTGCTCGCCGATCTGCGTGCCGCGCTCGCCGCATCGGCGCGCGCCGCCTGACGCGTTTACGACGATGGCGCTTCGCCCCGATTTCACCCTCGATGCCGCCAACCGCCGCGGCGATGGGCGATTGCCCGGACTCATCGGCTTTCGCGTGGTCTCGTTCGCCGAAGGCCGGCTCGACGCCGAAGTGACCCTGCGGCCCGAGCTGCTCGCGCCCAATGGTTACCTGCATGCAGCGAGCATCGTCGCGCTCGCCGACACCTCGTGCGGCTACGGCTGCCTCGCGCACTTGCCCGACGGTGCGTCGAACTTCACGACGATCGAGCTCAAGGCGAACTTTCTCGGCACCGCACGTGAAGGGACGCTCGCGTGCACGGCGCAGGTCGTCCACCTCGGCCGCACCACCCAGGTGTGGGACGCGACGGTCGTGCGCAAGGAAGATCAGCGCAAGATCGCGCTCTTTCGCTGCACGCAGCTGATCATCTATCCGAAGCGCTGACGCGCTTCGCGTCAGCGTAGCGTCGAGACGAGCATCGCGGCGGCGGTCGCGAGCATCAGCAACGCCGCCGTCCGCGAAAGGATGTCGGGCGCCACGCGCGGCGTGACGCGCATCCCGGCGAGCACGCCGATCGCCACCGCGATCGCGCTCGTGATCGCGACGCGCCAGCCGACTGCACCCGCGCTCAGCAGAACGACCGAGGCCGTCAGCGCGATCGGCAACTGCGCCACCTGACCGGCGCGAATGCGCTCGCGGATCGGCATGCCGGAGAGCGCGAGCAGCGGCATCGCGACGAGCGGGCCCGACGTACCGGTCAGCGTGGATGCGAGGCCGGTGACGACGCCTTCGATCGCCGTCGCCACAGGCCCGCGTTCGCCGGTCCGCCGGTCGTTCGAGTTCGCGTCCATGCGCGGCCAGCCGAACAGTTGCGCGAGGCCGGCGAGGCCCACGGCGGCCGTGATCAGCAGGCCGATCACGCGCACGTCGACGACGCGTAGCAGCAACGCGCCGGCGAGCGCCCCCGGCACGCACGCGACGAGAAAGGACCGCAGGCTTCGATGCACGTCGTGCGGTTGCCGCGGCACGACGACGAGCGAGACGAGGCCGGCGCCGACAAACGCGACGACAGCCGCGATGACCGCTTCGCGCAGCGGCCGGCCCTGCACGAACACCAGGATGGGCACGACGAGGAACCCGCCGATGCCGACGGCACCGATCAGTGCGCCGACGAGCGCGAGCAGGAGGAGGGCGGGAAGATCCAAGGCGAGGGCGATTGTAGGCGGCGCTCGTCGGTCAACGTCCCGCGTTGTCATTTGTGGCGGCGCGAAACGGGCTGCTGTCTCGGCTAGGCCGAATGGACGATGGCATCGCCACGAGAGGGCGTGCACGGTGTCGCTTCCGTTTCGTGTGCGGGGCCTCTCGACGAACGAAGCGTGCCGCTATCCTGTGCTTCCGTGCCTCGCCGGCTTCGCTGCCGGCGCGACGTCGCTGCAATTCGCGGAAGCATTGCCATCGCATCCGGCGATGCTCGCCTGCGCCGCATTCGTGCTCGCGAGCGCGGCGATCGCGCACGCGAGTCGTATCGACCGAACCAAGATATCGACCACGCGCCTGGAGCGCCTGCCAACGCGCTGGTTTCGCACGGCGTTGGCCGTCGCCTGCGTGACCGCCTTCGGGTATGGCTTCGCCGCATGGCGCGCCGAGGTGCGGCTCGCCGACGCGTTGCCGAGCGCATGGGAAGACGTCGACCTTCGTGTCACCGGCATCGTCGACGACCTGCCGCAAAACGACGCCGCCGGGGCGCGCTTCGCGTTCGCCGTCGAGGAGGTACATTCCACCGGTGCGCACGTGCCGCAGCGCGTGTCGCTCGCATGGCACGCGCAGCGCGTGACCGGCGATGCTCCGCCCGCGCCCCCGCCGCAGGTGCACGCGGGTGAACGGTGGACGCTGACGCTGCGCCTGCGGCGCCCGCACGGCAACGTCAACCCGCACGGCTTCGACCTCGAGGCGTGGCTGCTCGAGCGCGGATTGCGCGCGACCGGCTACGTGCGGGAGAGCGCGCAGAACGCGCGCGTCACGCCATTCGTCGGTCGCCCGGGAGACCACGTGCAGCGGGCGCGCGAGCGCATCCGCGAGCGCGTGTTCGCCGCGTTGCCCGACGCGCCGTACGCCGGCGTTCTCGTCGCGCTCGCGATCGGCGACCAGCGCGCAATCCCCGAAGCGCAATGGGCGGTGTTCAACAAGACCGGCATCACGCATCTCGTCTCCATCTCGGGCCTGCACGTCACCGTATTCGCCTCGCTCGCCGGCGCCTGTGCGCTCGTCGTCGTCCGGCGCGTGCCCGCATTCACGACGCGGCTGCCTGCGCGCAAGGTCGCCGCGCTCGTCGGCGCCCTCGTCGCGTTCGGCTACGTGCTGCTCGCCGGCGCGGAAGTGCCGGCCGTGCGCACGCTCCTGATGCTCGTCGTCGCGGCGGTCGGCCTGTGGCTGGGCCGTCCCGGCACCGCGACAGTCGTCTGGCTGTGGTCGCTCGTCGCCGTTCTCGTCGTCGATCCCTGGGCGTCGCTCGCACCGGGATTCTGGCTCTCGTTCGGCGCGGTCGGGCTGCTGCTGTACGCCGGCAGCAATCGATTGCGCGCGCCACGCGCACAAGGCGCGTCGATGCGACTGCGCAGTGCACTGCGCGAAAGCGCGCATGCGCAATGGGTCGTCACGCTCGGCCTCGTGCCCGGCACGCTCGCGTTGTTCCAGCAGGTCTCGCTGGTGTCCGCCTTCGCGAACGGGCTCGCGATCCCGGTCGTCACCCTCGGCGTCGTCCCGCTCGCGCTCTTCGGCATCGTCGTCCCCGTCGACGCCGCGTGGTTGGCCGCGCACGCCGTGCTCGCCGCGCTGATGCGCTACCTCGAATGGCTGGCCGCCTTGCCGCTCGCCGCGTGGGCCGCCCCGGCGCCTCGTGCGTGGACCATTCTCGTCGCCATCGCGGGAACGTTGTGGTTGCTCGCGCCGCGCGGCGTACCGGGGCGCGCGCTCGCGGTCGCGTGGATGCTGCCCGTGGTTCTTCTTCGGCCGCCCGTCGTGCCGGAGGGTTCGGTACGGATGACGGTGCTCGACGTCGGCCAGGGACTCGCGGTCGTCGTCGAGACGACGCGCCACGCGCTCGTCTACGACACCGGCCCGCGCTTCAACGAGACGGTCGACGCCGGCGGGCGCATCGTCGTGCCGTTCCTGCGCGCATCCGGGGTGTCGCGCCTCGATACGCTGATCGTGAGCCACGCCGACAGCGACCATTCGGGCGGCGCCCTCGCGATCCTGCGTGCACTCCCCACACGCATCGTGCTCTCGTCGTTACCCGACGCTCACGAGATCGTCGCCGCAGCACGGCGCGCGGGCACCGTGCGTCGATGCGGCGCCGGCATGCGATGGCACTGGGACGGCGTCGACTTCGACCTCGTGCATCCTGCCGCCGACTCCTACGCGGAGTCGTCGCGCAAGACGAACGATCTCTCGTGCGTGCTGCGCGTCGTCACCGCGCAAGGTCGTGCGATCCTCCTCACCGGCGACATCGAGGCGCGATCGGAAGCGGAAATCCTCGCGCGCGACGCGAGCGCTCGGGCCGACGTCCTCGTCGTGCCTCATCACGGCTCGCGCACGTCGTCGACGGTGGCGTTCGTCGACGCCGTTGCGCCGCACATCGCGGTGATCGCCGCGGGCTACCACAATCGCTTCGGCCATCCGCGTCCGGAAATCGTCGCGCGCTATGCCGGCATCGGTGCAACGCTGCCGCGCACCGATCTGCAGGGCGCCATCACCCTGGGTCCCGAGGAACCGCCGGTCGCGACGAGCGAGCGCGACCGCAAGCGTCGCTACTGGTACGGCCGATAGTGTGCCGAGTCAGAAGTTCCGACGATAAAGGAGCGGATGAAATCGGCCCCCAGGCGAGGCGCGAAGCCGAAGCGTACCGCGTGGTACGGTGAGGCTCAGCAACGAAGCATGGCGGCCGATTTCACCGCGAACGATCAAGCGAATTTCTGACTCAGCACACTACCTACTCGACGTAGCGCCCGAGTCGCACCGCGGTTTCACCGGGCTTGGGTCGCTGCGCGGGCATGAGCAGCACGCAGTCGTCGTACGGCGTGCGGATTTCGCGTCCGCCGTCGTGCGCGAGCAGCGTGCCCGCCTTCGGCACGCTCATCATCCCGTGCACCGGCACGACGAATGCGAACGACGGGCTTTCGATCGTCACGACGTCGGTGATGTCGATCACGCGTTGCGCAGGCAGCGGCGTTGCATCGATGTGTGCGTCGAGGATCGCGCGGTCGACGATGTCGCAGTGCCGCAGGAACCGAAGCATCGCCTGCTTCGCGACCCGCGCCGATGCCCGCATCCAATGCTGGCCGCATTCGACGAGGAGCGCGTTGCGCGCGTCCTCGGGCTCGTCGAAGCGCCCGTAGTCGCGCAGCCGCTTCCCGGCGCGGTGCCCGGTGTCGACGACGATGTCGCGCGGCATCCCGAGCGCGCGCGCGAGCGCCACGCCCTTGCGATGCCGGCCGGCGAGCGCGAGTGGCGGCGACACCTCGGTCATCGAGTGCAGGTCGAGCAGCACGTCCGTCGCGTCGTAGATCGGGCGCAGCACGCGCGCGCGGTCGAGCTCGCGCGATCGCCGCTCGCCGTTCAGCACCGGCGTGTCCCACAGTCGGTTGAAGTCGTCGTCGAGGCAGCGCGACGCGAACGGCGTGGCGGAATCGAACGTGCGATACGCGTCGACGTTCGCGAACACCAGCGTCAGCGACCCGCGGCTCGGGCGCACGCGCTGGCGCAGCAACCAGTCGACGGCGATCGCGCCGCATACCTCGTTGCCATGCGTAAGCGCCTGGATCGTCACGCGCGGGCCGCGCGATTTTGCCGAAAATCGCCAGACGTACGGAATGCCGACGTTGCCGCGCGCCCAACCGCCGAGGTCGGGAAAGTCGACGTCGACCGGGACTGCCTCGGTCACGCCGCGGGGGCGTCCGATCTCGCGCGCGTCCACGCCCGCGCGGTCATTCGACGCACAGGTGATCCATCAGCCGGCGCATGAACGCCTCGCATCTCGCGAGCTGCTCGAGCCCGATCCATTCGTTCGGCTGATGGGCCTGCGCGATGTGGCCCGGCCCGCAGATCACCGCGGGGATCGACGCCTTGTGGAAGAGCGCCGCTTCGCTGCCGAACGACACCTTGTGCTCGAGGCCAGAGCCCGTGCAATCGTGGCCGATCGCGACCATCGGATTGTCGCCGGTGTTGTCGAAGCCCGGGCTTTCCGACAGCAGGTCGAATGCGATGTACGTCGCCGGCTCGACCGCCTGCATCGCGGGCAGCAACGATTCCGCGTACGCGCGGAGCTCGTGCATGAACGCGTCGGGATCGTCGAACGGCAGGTGGCGCACTTCGAACTCGAACACGCAGTCGCGCGGCACGATGTTGAGCGCAGTGCCGCCGTGAATGACGCCGACGTGCGGGGTGGTGTACGGCACGTCGTACGCGGCATCCTGGCGCCCGTCCTCGCGAAATGCGTGCGCGCGCTGCGCGATCCATGCAACGAGTGCGCATGCGATCTGCACGGCATTGACCCCTTGCGGCGTCAGCGACGAATGCGCCTCGTGCCCGCGCACGCGACAGCGCCACGACTTGCGACCCTTGTTCGCGACGACGAGCTGCATTCCCGTCGGCTCGCCGATGATGCAGCCCGCCGGCGCGATGCCTTTCGTCGCGATGTCGGCGAGCAGGCGGCGCACGCCGACGCACCCGACTTCCTCGTCGTACGACAGCGCGAAGTGCAGCGGGCGCGCGAGGCCGCGGCGCACGAAGTGCGGCACGAACGCGAGCCCGATCGCCGAGAAGCTCTTCATGTCGGCGGTTCCGCGGCCGTAGAGCCGGTCGCCGTCTAGGGTCGCCACGAAGGGGTCGGTATCCCACGGCTGCGCATCGACGGGCACGACGTCGGTGTGTCCGGAGAGCACGATGCCGCGGCGCGTCGCGTTGCCGTCGCGCGCCGGCAGCGTCGCGAACAGGTTCGCCTTGCGCCGCTCGTCGTCGAACGTGAGCGTCGTTTGCGCGCCGTAGCCTTCGAGGTACTGCCGTACCCACTCGATCAGCTCGAGATTCGAGTCGCGGCTCACCGTGGGAAAGCCGACGAGACGGCGCACCATCTCGTAGCCGACGAGATCGTCGGCGCGAATCGCGCCGGGCAGGGCATGCGGGGGATGGGCTGCGTTCATGACGTCGTCCTCGATGGAGCGAGCGCGGATACGACCTGCGCTGCCCGCACGTCGCCGCACGATGACCGCGACGGCCCTAGCAGGATAGCACCGGCGTCGTACGCGGCGCCGCCCACGCGAGCCGCCCACCGATTGCGAACGGCCCGACTCGACACGACTCCAATCGTCATCGAAGACAGGAGAGGCCCCGATGTTGCGCTTGCACCGCTTGCTCACCCTCGTCGTCGCGCTCGCGCCCGCCGCGGCCATCGCCCAACTCCCGCTCGACCGCATTCGGCTGCCCGCGGGCTTCACGATCGAGGTCGTCGCGCGCGCACCGGGCGCACGGGAGATGACGTTCGGTACGAAAGGAACGCTCTTCGTCGGGTCCAACGCGGGAAACGTCTACGCGATCACGCTCGGCGCGAGTGGCGGCGACGCGAACGTACGGACGATCGCGTCGGGACTGCGGCAACCGGTGGGGGTCGCGTTTCGCGACGGCGCGCTTTACGTGTCGGCGGTGAGCCGCATCCTGCGCTTCGACGACGCCGAGGCTCGACTCGACGATCCCCCGAAGCCCGTCGTCGTCTCCGATGCCTTTCCCACCGACGGCGCGCATGGCTGGAAATTCATCGCGTTCGGCCCCGACGGCAAGCTGTACGTCCCTGTCGGTGCGCCGTGCAACATCTGCGAGCCCGATCGGAATCGCTACGCGAACATCATGCGCATGAACGCCGATGGCTCGGGGCTCGAAGTCTATGCGCGCGGCATTCGCAACACCGTCGGCTTCGACTGGGATCCCGTGACCAAGGCGCTGTGGTTCACGAACAACGGTCGCGACAACATGGGCGACGACGTTCCGCCCGACACGCTCGCGGTGGCGTCGCGTCCCGGCGCCGATTTCGGCTATCCGTATTGCCATGCGGGCAATATTCCCGATCCCGAGTTCGGCAAGAAGCGCTCGTGCAGTGAATTCGCGCCACCGGCGCAGCGCCTCGGCGCGCACGTGGCGGCGCTCGGCATGCGCTTCTACACGGGCGCGCAATTCCCCGCGCAATACCGCAACCAGATCTTCATCGCCGAGCACGGCTCGTGGAATCGCAGTTCGAAAGTCGGCTATCGCGTCACGCTCGTCCGCCTCGACGCCGACCGCAAGCCGGTGTCGTACGAGCCGTTTGCCGAGGGCTGGCTGCAGGGGCAGCGCGCGTGGGGACGTCCCGCCGACGTCGAGGTCGCACCCGATGGGTCGCTGCTGATTGCCGACGACGACGCGGGCGCGATCTATCGCGTTCGCTATCGCGGCTGATCGTTCGCTATTGCGGCCGATTCAAGCGACGAGGGCCGCGTGATGCGGCCCTCGGCTCATGTTACGGCAGTTCGGCTCAGTAGCGGTAGTACACGCGCGGCGGCGCGTAATAGCGGTGATGATGGTACCGGTACGGCGCGCGGTACACGACGCGCGGCGGCGTGTAATAGACGACCCGCGGCGGCGTGTACACCACCGGTGGCGCGACGTACACCGGCGCCGGCGCGTAGTAGCGGGGACCCCACCACGGAGCATTGCCCACGGTCACCCCGTAGCCGGGACCTCCGATCGAAAAGTTGAATCCGACGCGATCGGCATGCGCGGCGGGCGCGAAGGCTGCCGTTCCGGCGACGAGCGCCGAAGCGAGGGCGATTTGCGTAGTGCGACGTAGCATGTCAACCTCCTCAGTGCATCCTGATGAGACACGGGCGGCGCCGGGCGGTTCCGCCGCGTTGTCACGTCGATCAACGCGGCACGGCAACCCGCCGTTGACGCGCAGGCCTCCGCGTAGCGATTTGTTACAGTGCCGTTGCCGGCCGCCGGCCGGTCGTCGTCTGTCCGTCGCCGCTCTTCATTTCGCCATGAACGCTCCCGATCGTCACGCGGCCGTCATTTCGGTGCCCGCCGGTCATTTCATCGACAACCGCTTCGTGCCCGCCGCCGACGCGCGCACGCTGCCGATGATCGATCCGTCCGACGGCGCGCCGTTCGCAGCGATCGCGCGCGGTACCGCAGCCGACATCGACGTCGCGGTACAGGCCGCGCGACGCGCGCGTAGGGGAGCGTGGGGGCGCCTTGCGCCGGCCGAGCGCGGCCGACTGCTGATGGCGCTTTCGAACGCGATTCGCGAGCATGCCGACGAGCTCGCGCGCATCGAAGCGCGCGATTGCGGCAAGCCGCTGTCGCAGGCGCGCGCCGACGCCGCGGCGTGTGCGCGCTATTTCGAGTTCTACGCCGGCGCGCCTGACAAGCTGCACGGCGAGACGTTGCCGTATGCCGAGGGCTACGCGGTGCTGACGTGGCGCGAGCCGCACGGTGTTACGGGTCACGTGATTCCCTGGAACTACCCGCTGCAGATCTTCGGACGCTCGGTCGGTGCCGCGCTCGCGGCCGGCAACGCGTGCGTCGTCAAGCCTGCCGAAGATGCGTGCCTGTCGCTTCTGCGGGTCGCAGAGCTTGCCGTGGAGACCGAGTTACCGCCAGGCGCGCTCAACATCGTGACGGGCCTTGGGGCCGAAGCCGGCGCGGCGCTCGTCGCGCATCCCGGCGTCGCGCACGTTTCGTTCACCGGCTCGCCGCAGACGGGCGCGCAGGTCGGCGCGGTGGCCGCCGCCCGGCACTGTCCCGTCACGCTCGAGCTCGGCGGCAAATCGCCGCAAATCGTGTTTGCCGACGCGGATCTCGAGCAAGCGCTGCCGGCCGTCGTCAACGCGATCGTGCAAAACGCCGGACAAACGTGCAGCGCGGGCTCGCGCCTGCTCGTCGAGCGATCGATCTACGAAGAGGTGCTCGCGCGCCTCGCGGAGCGCTTCGTCCGTCTCGTGAGCGCGCCCGCTTTCGCCGATCGTGATTGCGGACCGCTGATCCGCGCGAGCCAGCGTGATCGCGTAGCGGACTTCCTCGACGACGCGACGAAGCAGGGCATCGAGATCGTCGCGCGCGGCACGATCGCGTCCGACGCGCCTTCCGCGGGTTACTACGTCGCGCCGACGCTGCTGCGCGACGTGCCGGCACGCAGCCGCCTCGCGTGCGACGAAGTCTTCGGACCGGTGCTGGCCGCCATGGCGTTCGACGACGAAGCGCACGCAATCGCACTCGCGAACGGCACCGGCTATGGACTCGTGGCCGGCGTGTGGACGCGTGACGGCGGCCGCCAGATGCGCATGGCGCGCGCCATCGAAAGCGGGCAGGTGTTCGTCAACAACTACGGCGCGGGCGGCGGCGTCGAGCTGCCGTTCGGCGGCGTCAAGCATTCCGGCCACGGTCGCGAGAAAGGCTTCGAGGCGCTGTACGGCTTCACGACGCTGAAGACCGTCGTCGTTCGGCATGGCTGACGGCGCGCACGCGCGCCACGCGGCGAAGGACGCCGCCGCACGCTTCTCGCTGCTTCGCCTCGCGCGCCAGCTCATGGGGCGTACGCTCGTCTACGCGTTGTTTCCCGTGCTGATCACGCAGGCGTTTGCGCTGCGCCGCCACGCGCTCACGCTGGTTCCCGCCGCGGGATCGCCGCGCGGGCGCATCGGTCGCGGCGCGCCGTTGCGCTTTCTCGCGATCGGCGATTCGATCATCGCCGGTGTCGGCGCGCGGCGCGTCGAGCGCTCGACGGTGGTTCACGTCGCGCGCTTCATGTCCGGCCGCCTCGCTCGCCAAGTGCATTGGCACGCGTCGGGTATCATCGGCGCGAGCGCGCGGCGCATCCGCCGCGACCTCGTCCCTGCGCTGCCGCCCGAGCCGTTCGATGCGATCCTCGTATCGGTCGGCGTCAACGACGTGCTGAAGCTCGAGCGCAAATGGCGCTTTCGCCGCCACCTGCTGAAGCTCGTGCACGAATTGCGGCGTCATTCGCCGCATGCGGTGATCGGCTACGTCGGCCTGCCGCCGCTCGAGCATTTCCCGAAGCTGCGCCGGCCGCTGCGCTTCCTCGTGGGCCTGCGGGTGCGCCGCTTCGACATCGTCGCGCGCGAAACACTGACCCGCGTGCCGAACACGTTGCACATTCCGCTGACCTTCTCGCCACGCCCCGACATGTTCGCCGACGACGGCTTGCATCCGTCGGAGGCGAGCCAGCGAATACTCGCGAAGATGATCGCCGACCGCCTCACGCCGGGACTCGCGATGCCGATGACCGAGCGTCGAGCGTTCGCGCCTACCCGCAAATCCTCATGAGACTCGACAACAAGATCGCCATCGTCACGGGCGCCGGGTCCGGCTTCGGCGCCGGCATCGCGCAACGCTACGCCGCAGAAGGCGCGCGCGTCGTCGTCAACGACTTGCACGAGGACGCCGCGTCGCGCACGGTGGAA
>DASTIY010000040.1:0-3518 GCA_035717085.1 Casimicrobiaceae bacterium
CGTTCATCAACGACACGAGCATGGTCGCGTCGTTCTCGCCCCGATCGATCACCCGGATCTTGCCGAAGACCGCCGACCCGCCGAGCGTGCGCAAATTCGCCTCCTCGCCGTAGCCCGTGACCTTCGGGCGCGCCGGCTCGTCGCGCTGCGTTCCCAGGTGGAAATTCACACCCGAGCACGCTGCGAGCATGGACGCGGCCAGGACGGAGACGGTCAGACGGCGAATCGACAAATTCCGCAAGGCGTGACCCCGAGGGCGACGAGAGGCGGATTTTCGCATGCGCGCCGCATCGTCGTGGATTGGATGCCAGGCAACGACGCGAAGCTGTTCGTGAAGCCATGGCGCAAAGCGAGCGCGTTAGAATGGAGCGGCCGCCTGCATCTGGGCGGCCGTTTCGTTTATGGGGACTGCAATGGCATTGCCGATGACGCCCGAGGAAATCGTCTCGGAGCTCGACAAGCACATCGTCGGGCAGGACGCGGCGAAGCGCGCCGTCGCGATCGCGCTGCGCAATCGCTGGCGGCGCCAGCAGGTGCAGGAGCCGCTGCGCGGCGAGATCACGCCGAAGAACATCCTGCTGATCGGACCGACGGGCGTCGGTAAAACCGAGATTGCGCGCCGCCTGGCGCGGCTCGCCGATGCACCGTTCGTGAAGGTCGAGGCGACCAAGTTCACCGAGGTGGGCTACGTCGGCCGCGACGTCGACACGATCGTGCGCGACCTGGTCGAAGTGTCGATCAAGCAGACGCGCGAATCGGAGACGCGGCGTGTGCGCGACCGCGCGGCGGACGCGGCCGAGGAGCGCATCCTCGACGTGCTCCTGCCACCGGCGCGCGAGGTCAACTTCGACGACATGAAGCCGGCCGATTCGGCGACGCGCCAGAAATTCCGCAAGATGCTGCGCGAAGGACAGCTCGACGACAAGGACATCGACGTCGAAGTCGCGGTGTCGCCGCCGTCGATGGACATCCTCGCGCCGCCGGGCATGGAAGATCTGACGTCGCAGATCCAGGGCATGTTCCAGCAGATCGGCGGTGGGCGGCGCAAGGTCAAGCGGATGAAGGTGCCCGAGGCGCTGCGACAGCTCACGGACGAGGAAGCGGGCAAGCTCGTCAACGACGACGACATCAAGACGCGCGCGCTCGCGTCGGCCGAGCAGAACGGCATCGTGTTCCTCGACGAGATCGACAAGATCGCCGCGCGCACCGACACGCACGGCGCCGACGTCTCGCGCCAGGGCGTTCAGCGCGACCTGCTGCCGCTCGTCGAGGGCACGACGGTGACGACGAAATACGGGATGATCAAGACCGATCACATCCTGTTCATCGCATCCGGTGCGTTCCACCTGTCGAAGCCGTCCGACCTGATTCCCGAATTGCAGGGACGCCTGCCGATCCGCGTCGAGCTGTCGCCGCTGTCGGTCGAGGATTTCGAGCGCATTCTGACCGCGACCGATGCGTGCCTCACGCGCCAATACGAGGCGCTGCTCGGGACCGAGCAGGTGCATTTGCAATTCGAGCCGGAAGGCATTCGCCGCATCGCCGAGATCGCGCACGCGGTCAACGAACGGCAGGAGAACATCGGCGCGCGAAGGCTCTACACCGTGATGGAGCGCCTGCTCGAGGACGTCTCGTTCCATGCCGCGCGCCGCACCGGCGAGTCGATCGCCATCGACGCACGCTTCGTCGACGAGCGACTCGCGGGGATCGCGGGAGATGACAATCTTTCGCAATACATCCTTTAGGGACCAGGATCCAGGGGCCAGCCACCGCTGCACGCAAGGCGCTGATGCCCGCTGACTCCTGGTCCCCGGATCCTGGTCCCTGATGCTCGAACGCATCGCCGGGATCATCCTCCCGGTGTTCTCGGTGATCGCGCTCGGCTGGCTCTACGCCTGGCGCGTGAAGCCGGACATGGCGACGGTGAATCGCATCAGCATGAACGTGCTCGCGCCGGCGCTCGTGTTCTCGGCACTGGCGAGCAAGTCGTTCGACGTGGGCGCGAACAAGTTGCTGTTGCTCGGCAGCGTCGGCGTCGTGCTCGGATCCGGTCTTCTCGCATGGCCTGTCGCACGCGTCATGCAAGCGAACGTCCGCACGTTCGTGCCGCCGATGATGTTCAACAACTGCGGCAACATGGGGCTGCCGCTCGCAGCGCTCGCCTATGGCACGGCGGGTTTTTCGCCCATGGTCGCGCTCTTCACGATCTCGAACCTGCTGCAGTTCACGCTCGGCATCTGGATGGTCGACCATCGTGCGCGCCTGCGCAGCGTCGTGCGCAATCCTATCGTCATTGCAACCGTGCTCGGCTTCGCGTTCGCGCTGACGCATCCGCCGCTGCCCGAGTGGCTCTCGGCCGCGATCAAGCTCGTCGGCGATGCGCTGATCCCGATGATGCTGCTCTCGCTCGGCGTGCGGCTCTTCGAGGCACGCCTCGGCGACTGGCGCATCGGGCTCGTCGGCGCGATCGTCTGCCCGTTGACGGGCCTCGTGACCGCCCTCGTCCTCGCGCGCCTGCTCGGCCTCGACGGCACGCAGCAGGGCTTGCTGATCTTGTTCGGGAGCCTGCCACCGGCGGTGCTGAACTTCATGGTCGCCGAGCAGTTCGACCAGGAGCCCGGCAAGGTCGCGTCGATCGTGCTGATCGGCAATCTGCTCGCGATCGTGTTCGTGCCGATCGGGCTCGCGCTCGCGCTGCCCGTGCGCTGACGGCCGCCGCGCGGAGGACGACGGCCGCAGGGCGTGCGGCCGTCGCGCATTCGCCCTACTTCCCTGGAACGATCGTCGGCGTGATGTAAACGACGCCGCCCGTCGCGTCGGTGTTGTCTTCGAACATGTTGTTCCCGAGCGAGACCGCGTTGCCGCTGCCGGCATTCACGAGGCTGTTCGCATTGTTGACGATATGGCTGCCGTCGAGGCGCACCTTGCCGAAGCCGTGGTTGATCGCCGTCGTCGCGCTGAAGATCGTCGAGCGCACCAGACTGACCCCGATGCTCCCCGCGCCGCTTCCGCCAGTGGCGATGGCGGTCGTTACATTGGAAATCGTAGCGTCCTGCGCGATGAGGTTGGCTTTCGCCCCGTTGGTGGCGGTCAGCGCGACGCCGACGCCGGTCACGTTTCGCACCTGCGCGCGCTCGAGCGATACCCAGATCCGCGAGTTCGTATCGGCCGCCGAGTTCGTCGCCGTCACGCCACTGCCGCCCGTCTGCCCGATTTCGCTGTCGCTGATCTTCAAGTACACGTTGCTACCTGCCGCCGTGTTCGTCAGCGTGATGGTGTCACCATTGGTCAGCACCTGGCTGTTCCTGACGAGGATCTCGCCGTTCGCGGACGCCACGCCATTCGCGTACGCGATACCCACGTTCGAGCGCGTCACGACCGTGTGATCGAGTACGAGGTGACTGTTGTTCGACGTCAACGGGTTTTCGTCGCGGATGCCTATGTCCTGCCGCGAAATGACGACGCCGCGCAACGTGACGTCGGCCGAACCTATCATCCACACGCCGACGGTCGACGGC
>DASTIY010000041.1:0-2606 GCA_035717085.1 Casimicrobiaceae bacterium
CCTTTGCCAAGCGCGACTCGTAACCGATGAGCATCTGTCCGACGATGACCTGTCGAAACTGCAGGCCTACCTCAACGAGAACGCGGAGACAGGAGACATCATCCGCGGGTCAGGTGGTGTGCGTAAGCTGCGCTGGGCAGCGGCCGGGCGCGGAAAGCGTGGCGGCTTGCGGATCATCTACTACTTGCGATCCAAACAAGGTGAGATCTGGCTGCTCACGTTGTATGCAAAGAACGAGGCCGAGAGCATTCCCGGTCCGATTCTCAAGAAGATTAAGGAGGAGATAGATGGCTAGCCGAAAGCGAAACATTGGGCGCGAGATTCTCGAAGGCATCCGCGAGATCAAGCGCGGTGAACATGGGCGCGTGACGACAGTTCCGTCGGTGTCCAGTGTTCGCGAGAAGACAGGACTGTCGCAAGCAGAATTTGCGCGTCTCTTGAGCGTATCCGTTCGAACGCTGCAAGAGTGGGAGCAGGGCCGCCGGGCGCCCTCGGGCGCAGCGCGCACGCTCCTGATGATCGCGGCGAAGAATCCGCGCGCGCTTTTGGACGTGGCGTAACGACGATTAGCTTGGCGTGCGCGAGTCGCTGGAACTTCAAGTGCGCAAAGTGCGCGCGAACCGCGCTTAAGTCGATTCCGCGAGTCAGCGGTTTGGGTCCGAAAAAACGAGAAAATCGCCTGGGTAACTTTCGTGGTAACAGCGATTTTCAGAACTAAAATTCATATTCTAAATTAATAGCTTGCGTGCTCTATGCGATTCCGTCCCTGGCCACCATCTTCATTCGGTCGATTCCGGGCACTTAGGTAACGGTTGATACGGTCGAAATCGACGAAGCTCGCAATCGTCGCCGGGCTTGCGCCGACATCGAGCGCGTGCGAGCGGTTCAATAGGGCGGCCCAACCGCAACCCGCTTCCCAGTCACCGTGCGGCTCTCCGCCATGTCGATCACCGCGATCGCGAAATCCTGTCTAGAGATGTACGTCTCGCCTTTTCGATCGACGAGCTCGTCCTGGTTCCCGAGCCGGTATCGACCCGTGTATTGGCCGCGCTCCTGGATCGAACCGGTATTCGCCGACATCACGGTCCAGTCGAAACCCTTCGAATGCTGGTACGCCTCCATCGCGAGCCAGTGGCCCTGGGCCGTAGCGTACCTCTCCGTGCCTGGTTGGAACGCATCCATGATGCGTACACCATTCCGGTAGAGCGTCACACCGCCGCCGATCTGTATGACATACGGGGTCGCTTTGCCGAGCCGGGATGCCGCTTCGATGTAGGCCGTCGCAGCTCGAAACGTCACGGCCTCCTGCGGCGTGTTGCCGGGCCCGCCATCGCGGACGGAAATCACGACGACGTCCGCGCCCCGCACGGTCGCGGCGATGGAATCCGGATCGGTGACGTCGCCGGACGCAGCGGCAAAGCGAGCGTTGTCGAATTTGAGGCTTTCCGGATTGCGTGAAACGCCGATGACCTCGTGACCCCGGCTGAGCGCTTCCTCGACGATCACGCTGCCGACACTGCCGCTCGCGCCGTAGACGACGATCTTGTCGGCCAGCGCGTTTGGCACGAACGGGCCAACGAGGCAGAGAACGACGACGGTAGCGAGTGTGCGCATGAATATCCATCGCATGTCTTGAGGTCTCGCGGCTGACCCGACGCACCACCATACCGCGCTTATCGGCGAACGCCTCGCGCGCCGCAGCGATGTCGCTTCCATTCCACTAGGCATCGACGGTTGCGACGGCCTTCGCCGCGACGCCGCTGCCGCGCTCGTACTTCTCGACCTCGCAGAACACACCGTCCGTACGGCCGTCCTTGTCGCGATCGAGGAACGTATCGTTGTTGTTGAACGACGTGCGCTTGCGCACGTGCTCGCGATAAGGGTCCCAGTTGTTGAAGATCTCGGCGTTGACCTCGTCGTCGAAGAAGATCTGCGTAGCGAGGACTTCCTTCGAGTCGACGAAGACCTTGAAATGCAGGTGCGGCGTGCGGCCGCCGTACCAGCTCGGGTACACGGTCTTGAAGCGGACCCAGCCGTCCGCGTCGGTGAGCTGCGTGCCGCGCAGGAACGTGGCGCCGACGGTCGCAGCGGCGTCGACGCCGCCAACGCCGGGCTGGTCGCGATAGCCCGAGTAAAGCCCTAGCGCGTCCGCCTGCCAAAGATCGAAGCGCACGCCGGCGAGAGGCGCACAGTCGCGCAAGCGCGTGATCTGCACCGCTACGTCGAGCGGCGCGCCCATGCGCCCGCTCGTGACGTCAGAGCGCATGAGACTCGGGTCGAAGTAGAACGGGCCCTCGCCTGCATCCGGCGTGACGACGCAACGGCCGGGTTGCGCGAATGCATTTGGCAACACGAGAGACGCTGCACACGCGGAACCCGCCACCAACAAGCGGCGCCGGTCGGGGTTCCGCAGCTCGACGTCACCTGACGTGGACAGAGCCGAGTGTTTCGGTCCCATGTGCCCCCCTGCTTGAGTCCCCGCAATTCTTACGCCGGCTCGCGGGGATTGCCAGGCGACTCGTCGAGTGGAGCTACGGGCCCGGCACGGTCGTCGCCGGCAACGGCCAGTTGCCGTCGTACGGCGGCCAGTTCGGCACGGCGAGCTC
>DASTIY010000042.1:0-4026 GCA_035717085.1 Casimicrobiaceae bacterium
ATGTCAGCGCGCGCACCGGCCGCCCCTCGCAGTGCGCCGAAAGCGCCGCCTCGAAGCGCTCGACCCACGGGCCGCTGGTGATGTGCCCCGATCGCAGCACGTCGGCGACGCCTTCGATCGTCGCTTCGTCGATCTGGGGACCGGCGAACTTGATCATTCGGCCGCCTCGCGCGGACAGCGCGCGCTCATGTGCTCCTCGCGACGAGCCACACGCCGAGGACGATGAAGCCGATGCCGAGCCAGCGTTGCACCGAGACCGCCTCGCCGAACAAATACTGCGCGGCCAGCGCGTTCACGATGTAGCCGAGCGAAAGCATCGGGTACGCGACGGAGACCGGGACGCGCGAGAGGCCGGCGATCCACACGACGACGCTGACGCCGTACAGCGCGACGCCCGCGAGCACGTGACCCTCCACCGCGATGCGCGACAGCGTCGCGGTGAAATCGCCCGGCGCGAGCGTAACGACGCCGAGACGATTGGTGCCGGCCTTCAGGAGCAGTTGCGCGGCGGCGTTGAGCAGCACGCCCGAGATCAGGAAAGCGAACGCGGCCGCCGACATCAGCGCCTCGCCACGAGAACCCGCCGGGCATCGGACGCCACGATGCGCATCGGCACGCGCTCGCTCGCGAGCTCGGCGTGCTCGGCGGGCGACATCAGCGCGTATCCCTGGTCGAGGTCGTGCCACTGGCGCACCCAGTCGGCAACGCGCGCGATGCCAAGCGCGGGCTCGAGGTCGAGCCCCGGACCGAGCTCGTCGCGATAGGCGACGAGCGTCGTGGTGCGACCGAGGTAGAACGGCAATGTCTGGTCGTACATGCCGACCTGGAAGAACGGGGCGCTGCGATCGTACGGAGGATTGGCGGCATTTTCCAGCGTCGTGACGAGATCGGCCGCCGAGCGTGTGGCGCGAAACACATCGGAGCCGTGGAACGCCGTCTGCAGCGCGAGCAGCGTGCCGAGCGCCAATGCGACGACGCCGACGGTGCGTGCCCTGGGACCCGGCCGCAGGAACGCGAGGAACCCCACGACGTAACCGGCGAGCGCGACCCCAAGGCAGGCCTTCACCCACGGCCCGAGCGCGTCGTAGAGCGCGCGCGGCGTACGCGGGTCCGCGAGCGACGCCGCGAGTCGCGACCATCCGAGAAGCGCCGCGAGCCACAGCGCGAGGGTCGTGGCGACGAGCACCGCCGCGAACGCGACGAGCGCGCGCGCCCGCATCTTCGCCAGCTCCGCTCCGAGGACGAGTGCCACCGCGGGAAACATCGGCAGGATGTAGGAGGGCAGCTTCGAGCCCGACAGGCTGAAGAACACGAAGACGAACGCGCTCCAGACGAGGCAGAACTTCGCCCACGCGAAGCCGTTCGCGGTCGTCGCGTCGCGCCACGCCGTGCGCACGCGCCACACGAACACGCCGGTCCACGGCAGCAGTCCGGCGACGAACATCGGCACGAAGTACCACCAGGCGCCGATGCGGCGGTGCTCGGTGGTGAGGAAGCGCTCGAAATGCTCGTGAACGAAGAAAAAGCGCGCGAAGCTGGGATTGCGCAGCGATACCAGCACGAACCAGGGGGCGGCGAGGACGACGACGACCGCCAGCCCGCGCACGACCTCGAGACGCCGCCAGGGACCGCGATCGCGCGTGACGAGCGTGTACGCGACGAGCGTGGCGAACGGGATCAGCAGCGCGACGAGGCCCTTGGTGAGGACGCCGCCCGCGGCCGCCGCGTACGCGACGAGCATCAGGCGGCGCGCGCTCGCGCCCGACGCCTGCTGCGCGACCATGAACGCGCAAAGCGCGAGTGTCAGCCAGAACGCGAGCAGCGCGTCGAGTGTCAGGATGTGCGCCATGCCGAACATCCACACGCTGCCGGCGAGCGCGAGTCCCGCGTAGAGCCCGACCGTCGGCGACGCGAGCTTCGAGCCGGCCCACGCGACGACGACGATGGTCAGGAATCCGGCGAGCGCGCCGGGCAGTCGCGCGGTCCATTCGTCGACGTCGAACGCTTCGAAGCTCGCCGCCGTCAGCCAGTATTGCAGCGGCGGCTTCTCGAAGTAGCGCAGCCCGTTGAGCCGCGGCGTCACCCAATCGCCCGTCGCGACCATCTCGCGAGCGATTTCGGCGTAGCGGCCCTCGTCGGGATGTTGCAGCTTGCGCACGTCGAGGTTCGCGAACCAGACGAGCGCGACGACGACGGCAATGGCAATCCAGCTGCGCCGGGAAAGGCCGGCAATGCCCGGAACGGTCGAGGACAAGGGGAGGCGGCGACACCGAACGGCCGCCGTGCGCGAAAGGCGTGGATTCTACAGCGACGCTTGTCGCGGTAACGCCCGTCGCTGCGTTATGGATTGCCGGGCACGCGCGTGCTGCGCGAGTTGAGCGCGCCGATCGACCCCGCCAATCGCGTGCGCGCTCCGTCCACGGCGTCCGCGGTCGCCGTGCGCTGCGCCGCACGCAGCGTCGCGGCGAGTTCGGCCAGCGCACGCTCGAGCTCGCGCGTCAGCACGAGGTCGCCGAGTGCGGAAAGGATGCGCAGGACGACGTCGTCGACGCGCCAGCGCTCGGTGGCGGGCAAGCGCTCGTACATCGTGGCGAACGTGTGCACCACTTCGAGAAACGCCTGGTGCTGCATCGACTCCGACGCGGCGATCGCGAAGTCCTCGAAGGCGCCGAACAGCTGCTCGAAGACGTCGTCGTGGTAGACGATGCGCGTCGTTTCGGCCGCCTTCTCGTCGCCTTTCATCGCGCACCAATGCGCCATCACGTCGCGCAGGATGCGAATCGCGAGCAGCCCCGCGCCGGGATTCGACTTCGCGCTCGAGATCGACGTCCATCCGATCATTTCGAGCTCCTCGATGCCCGCCGCCGGGTCCAGCACAACGTCGCGCTGCACTTCGAGCTCGATCGCACGTCGTATCGCGTCGATCGACGAGTCGTCGCAGCGCAGGCCGCGCACGCGTGCGATCGGATCGTGGAACGCCACGAACGCGCCGATCGACGGAAGCACTTCGATCTCCGCGTCGGCATCGGCGCCGTCGGTCACGGCAGCGAGCGCATCGACGTCGATGCGGGTGACGTAGCCGTGATCGCGCGCGGTCACCGTGCCGGTGATGGGCGCGGTGCTGCGCGGCATGCGTCGCGTTCGGCGCACGAGCGCTTCGTGCCGCTCGCCCGCGAGAAGCGTCAGCCGGTGGATCTCCTCGACGATCTCGGCGGGACGCATCTGATCCACCGAGGTGTAGAGGAGCAGGATCAGCATGCACATGGCCACGGCGGTGAGCAGGAACGCGAGGGTGGCGCCGAACACCGGGTTGAAGTCGTCGGTGATCGTGGCGAGCGTCACGAGCGCGTAGAGCGACAGGCCGACGAAGAAGCCGAAATAGAACTGGTTCAGGCGGCGGCGCAGGAACTGGTCGACGACGCCGCTCGTGAGCGACGACGCCGCCTGCTGCAAGGCGACGAGCAGCAGCGACACGGTGATCGACGTCACGGTGATGAGGCCACTCGCGATCGTCCCGAGGAGGTCGCTCGTCGCCTTGCTGCTGCCGAACACCAGGCTTTGCAACGCCGCGTGCGCCGGGGCGAGGGCGGGAAGCTTTGCGCGATCGAGCGCGTACGTCCCGGCGGCGAGCAGGAGGAACGCGACGACGACGGCGGTCGGCAGCGTCAGGAATTCGTCGAACGCACGGCGGACGGTCGCCGGGATGCCGCCGCTCGGGCGGTCACGATCGCGGCGTCGCTCCGCGACGTCGTCGCGGCGCGTCGTCGGCGCCCGCGCGTCGTCCATCAATAGCGGACGGCGAAATCGGTAAGCGACAGCCCGAGCAGAATCGCGAGCCAGAAGAAGCCCGCGGTGGCCGCGATGCGCAGCACGTAATGCGCGCTGCGCAGGTGCATGAAGAAGAAGACGACGAGCAGCGACTTCGCGACGGCGATGCCGAGGTTGATCGCCGCGTTGCCGAAGCCGAGCGGGACGAACGCGCTGCCGAGCGTCAGCAGGAGCAGGGCGATGAGGCCCGCCCAGACG
>DASTIY010000043.1:0-7540 GCA_035717085.1 Casimicrobiaceae bacterium
CTCGACGACCTCGCTCAGCGTCTTGTCGTTGTACGTCTGCCCCACCAGCTGCATGAACTTGCGATACATGTCGGTGGTGCGCGCCTTGTCCTTGCGAATCCAGTCGACCGCTTCGCCATTAGCCTTCAGCCACTTGACGAGGAGGTCGGGCTTGCTCGCGGCGAAGTCCTTCGTGGTCACCCAGACCGACGGGATGCTGATGCCCGCCTGCTTGCCGTCGCAAAGCACTTGATTGCCGCGCTCCTCGAGCGCGAAGGTGAACGGCGGCCAGACCTGCGCAAGGTCGCCCTGGCCCGCGGAGAACGCCGAAAGCGTCGCGGTCTGCTCGCTCGGAATGATGTTGACGTCGCTCGACTTGAGGCCGAACTTGCGCAGGCACCCCTCCGTCATGTAGTGCCCGGTCGAGAGCGTCGTCACGAAGATCTTGGCGCCCTTCATCGCGTCGTGGTTCGCGCGAACCTTCGCGACGTAGTCGGGACGTCCGATCAGCAGGTGCGTCGGGCTCTCCTCGTAGGGCATGCCGATGGTGATCAGGCCAAGCGACGACGCGCCGATCACGGCCGGCGGCGCGCCGATGAACGCGACGTCCCACTCCTTCGCCGCAGCGGCCTGAACGATCGGAGCGCCGCTCGGGAAGAAGCGCATGTCGGGATCGAGGCCGTATTTGGTGAAGAGCCCGAGCTCGCGCGTGACGTACTGGATGAAGCCGGGATAGTTCGTTTGCGTGAACGTGCGCACCTTCTGCAGGTTCTGCGCGTAGCCTGGCAGCGCGATGAACGTCGTCACCAACGCGAGCGCGACCGCTCGTAGCCACTTGCCCATGTTGGAATCCTCCTCGGATGGATTGGCTCAAAAAGCGCGACCCGTCTCTTCTTCTGGAGACTCGTGCCGCGGCTATGACAGCGCTAACATAGCCCGCCACCCGAACGCTTGTCAACGGAAAGCTAGACGCTGTCGCGCTCGATGATCTCGAAGCCGAGATCGACCACCGGTCCCGGTGTCTTCAGGCCGGCGAGGCGTTGCAGCAGCACCTGCCCGACGGTGCGGCCGATCTCGTAGCGGGGAACGCGCACCGTCGTGAGCGGCGGCACGATGCGGTTGGAGAGCTTGGCGTCGTCGAAGCCGGCGACGGCGAGCCGCTTCGGCACACGCCACCCGCGCCGAATGCATTCGAGCAGCACGCCGATCGCCAGGATGTCACCCGCCGCGAACACGGCGTCGACGTCGGGCCGTCGCCGCAGCAGTTCGACGAGCGCGTCGGCGCCCGCCTCGTACTCGAACGGAACGCTCAACATCGCGTTGGTGTCGAGCGCCAGGCCGAGCTCGGCGAGCGCATCGCGGTAGCCCGCTTCGCGCATCTGCGTGCGGTCGTTGTCGTGCGTGAGCCCGCCGATGTAGCCGATCCTGCGGTAGCCCGCCTTGCCGAGGTAAAGCGTCATCGCGCGGGCGGCTTCGTAGTTGGAAAAACCGACGATCGTGTCGAGCGGGCGCTTGGTGAGATTCCACATCTCGATCACCGGAATTCGCGCGGCGCGGATCATCTGCACCGCGTGCTGCGTGTGCGTATATCCGGTGAGCACGATCGCATCGGGGCGGCGCGCGAGGAACGTCATGACGAGCGACTCTTCCTCCGCAAGCGAATAGCCGCTGTTGCCGATGAGGAGCTGGTAACCCGCCTTGCGCAGGATCTCCGACATGCCCTGCAGCGTCTCCGCGAACACGGAGTTCGCGATGTTGGGCACGATGACGGCGGCGATCCTGCTCCGGCTCGACGCCAGCGTCCCGGCCGCGAGGTTCGGGACGTAGCGGAGTCGGCGGATCGCGGCTTCGACCCGCCGCCGCGTTTCCGCAGCCACCTTCTCGGGCGTGAGAAGCGTGCGGGAGACGGTGATCGACGAAACGCCGGCCGCGCGCGCGACATCGCCCATGCGCACTTGCTGACCGCCGCGCGCCTTCTTGCCGATGTTCGCCTTGCGCTTTTGCGTCATGCCGGGCCGAAATGGCCGGCATCATCGCACGCAGGTGCACCCGACAAAAGTCGCGGTCGTCGCTCCTTCCGGAGCGCCTGCAGTTGCCCTGATGATCCTGGAGCTCGTCCGACCCTGGACCCGTCAGCGTCCGGGCTCGCCACAGATCGTTTCGGTATCGACGGCGACGCCGTAGCGATAGACCATCTTCCCGCCAAGCCAACCGGAAACGAGCAGCAGAAGAATGGAAATGAGCGATAGCCAGACGAGGCCGGGTGAAGCGAGGCCTGCGTCGCCGGTGGCGATCCGGCGCCATGCATCGATGACGAACAGTACGACGATGAGGAGGTTGATCGACATATGCACGATGGCCGTCTGCCGGATTTCCGCGGGAAGCGAGAGCAGATCGATCAGGCCGAACACGGCGGCGAGCAGTGCACCGATGATGCCGCCGCACATCGCGTACAGCGCGACCGTCTTCCACGTGGCGGGATTGGCAACGAACAACGCGACGATGTCGCACGCGAACGAAAAGACCCAAAGGCCGATCGGAATCGTGACGAGCATCGGGTGGATCGGGTGCCGAGCGATGTTGGCGGGCGTACGCATGAGGCCTCCAGGGAAAAAGGACGATTGACGACCCAAAACTTCCCCGCGCCGGCGCTTGCGTACAGCGAACGCGCGTGCGCTCGACGTGGACGATCCTTGCTGTCATCCGGCAATGCCTTGTCCTGCACACCGCATGCCACCGGCGAGTCGTCGATTTGCCGATGGAGCACACGCCGACCGCTTCGCCGGCCTTGGACAAGCGCGTAACTCTTTCCGCGCGGTTGGCCGTTTTTTTCCCGCTGGCCGCCGATGCGCCGCGGATCGACACGGCACGGCCGAATCACCGGCCGATCTCGGCCGTCAATCGATGTCGCGGTCCCAGAACGGGTTGTCGCCGAAGCGCTCCACCATGAAATCGATGAAGCTGCGCACCTTCGGCGGCAGGAACCGGCGGCTTGGATAGACCGCGAAGATCGTGAGCTCGTCCGCTTCCCAGCCTTCCAGGATTCGCACGAGTTTTTTCGCCTCGAGCAGCTCGTGGAGCAGGAACGTCGGTTGCAGCGTGACGCCCAAGCCGTCGGCCGCGGCGTGCGAAAGGACGTCGCCGTTGTTCGCGTGGAAATCGCCGGCGACTTTCACCGTTTGCTCGCGCTTGCCACGCATGAAATGCCATTCATTCTGTCCGCCCGAGTACGCATACGTCAGGCAGTTGTGCCGGGCGAGGTCGACCGGTGACCTGGGCGTGCCGTTTTCTCGCAGGTAAGCGGGCGCAGCACAGGCGAGCATGCGCGCCGGCGCAATGCGCCGCGCGACGAGGCCGGGGTCGATGCGACGCGCGATACGCAACGCGACGTCGAATCCCTCCTCGACGAGATCGATGACGCGATCGTTCAGCGTCAGGTCGACCCTGACGCGTGGATAGCGCTGCAGATACGCGCTGATCGCGCTGCCCATGTGGCGCGCGCCGAACGCCACCGACGTGTTGACGCGCAAGGTTCCGCGCGGCTCGGCCGCCTCACGGCTAGCCGCGTGCTCCGCCTCCTCGACGAGCGCGAGCACCTGCGTTGCGCGCTGGTAGTAGTCGTGACCCGCCTCGGTCAGCGACAGTCGGCGCGTCGTCCGATTGAGCAGGCGCACGCCGAGATGCGCTTCGACCTGCGCGACGTAGCGTGACGTCATTCCGCGCGACAAGTCGAGTCGTTCGGCCGCCTTGGCGAAACTGCCCGCATCGACGACAGCGACGAAGACGCGCATGCCGGACAGCGTGTCGGCCATCACTGTTCACCATGAGTAAACAATACGTCCACATTCTGGACGTTTATTTACCCATCGGCAACTGCTGTAATGACGCCATCGAGAGAGCATTTTCCAGTCTCGACATCGACCAAGACGAATGGAGGCGCACATGAAAGTCACGATCGTCGGCGCGGGCAACATGGGTTTCGCGCTCGCAAGCCAACTCACCAGGGCCGGCCACAAGGTGACCGTTACCAGCCGGAATCCCGAGAAGGGCCGCGAAGTGGCGCGCACCGTGGGTGCGACGTTCGAGGACAAGGCGTCGGCGAAGGACGTCGATGTCGTGATCGTCGCGACGGGTTACGGCGACGCCGTCGAGGCTTTGCGCAACGTAGGCGACCTCGAAGGCAAGGTCGTCGTCGACATCACCAATCCGCTGACGCCCGACTACATGGGCCTCGCGATCGGCCACGACACGTCGGCCGCCGAAGAGATCCAGAAGGCGTTCCCTGCGGCCAAGGTGGTGAAGGCCTTCAACACGGTGTTCGCGCAGGTCCTGGGCGATGGTCCCGCACTCGCGGGCGCAACCGTGCCGGTCTTCTACGCGGGGAACGATCCTGAGGCCAAGGAAACGGTCGCGGCGCTGATTCGAAGCATCGGCTTCACCGCCGTCGACGCCGGTGGGCTGCCGAACGCGCGCTATCTGGAGCCGGTCGCGGGACTCAACATTTATCTGGGATATGGCGCGGGACGCGGCACGGCGATCGCGCCGGCGTGGATCGGCGTCCGGTAGAGCGAACTCATTTCGAAAACCGCAAGCATCAAGGAGAGAATGAACATGTCGACTCAAACGTCTTTGCTTCGTTACGATGAACGCGCCGCGCGCGCAACCGCGGTCGCCGAACCCACCGATTGGGTTTCCCTCGCCGGCCGATTGGCGCTCGCGGCACTGTTCCTGTGGTCAGGTTACGGAAAGCTCGTCGCAATCGATGGCAACGTCGCGTACATGCAGGCCTTCGGTCTTCCCGCCGCGGGGTTGGTGATCTGGGGCGTGCTGGTCGTCGAACTCGTCGGAGGTGCCATGCTTGCGACGGGATGGAACGTCCGCTGGGCCGCGGTGGTTCTGGCCGCGTTCACGCTCGTCGCGACGGTGCTATTCCATGCGTATTGGAACGCGCCGGCGGATCAGGCGATGAATCAGCAGATCCACTTCATGAAGAACATCGCGATCATCGGCGGGCTGCTGGGAATCGTTGCGTACGGTCCCGGACGCCTCGGGCTGGGGCGGCGGTGACGCCGCATCGGCGCGCCATTTGATCCGGCGCCGGCGCGGTTTCGCGCCGGCCCGGTTTTTCGCTCTACTGCGCGAGAGAGCCATCGCCACTAGCGAAAATCGGCGCCCGTCGCTCGTCCGCTTCGCGTGGCTCTCGATCGGGGCGGCGATCGTCGTCATTGCCCTCAAGGGAGCGGCGTACGGGGTCAGCGGATCGGTCGGCCTGCTATCCGACGCTCTCGAATCGCTGGTCAACCTCGTCGCAGCGGGCGCTCTGCTGCTCGCGCTGCGAGTCGCCGAGCGGCCCGCGGACGAGGACCATCCGTACGGTCACGAAAAGGCCGAATACTTCTCGAGCGGGCTCGAGGGCGCCATGATTTTCGTGGCGGCTACGCTCATCATCGTGACGGCCATCGAGCGCCTCGTGAATCAAAAGCCGCTCGACGCGGTCACGATCGGACTCGCGATATCGGGCGGGGCGACGTTGATCAACTTCGTTGTGGCGCGCATCCTCCTGAGCGCGGGGCGGCGCCGCCACTCGATCGCGCTCGAAGCCGATGCGCACCACCTGATGACCGACGTGTGGACGTCGATCGGCGTTCTGGTCGGTGTCGGTGCGGTCGCGCTGACGGGCTGGCTGTGGCTCGATGCGGCGGTCGCGCTGCTCGTCGCCGTCAACATTCTCGGTACGGGCGCACGGCTGGTGCGCCGTTCAGCGAGAAACCTGATGGACGCGGCGCTGCCCGAATCGGAGCAAGCCAAGGTGACGCGGATTCTCGACGCGCTTCGAAGCGATGGGCTCGGATACCACGCGCTCCGGACACGACAGGCGGGCGCGCGCCGGTTCGTCGAGTTGCATCTGCTCGTGCCGGGCGGTTGGTCCGTTCAGTATGCGCACGACGTCGTGGAGCACATCGAGGCGGACATTAGGCGCGAACTGCAGAACGCGACCGTGCTGGTCCATGTCGAGCCGATCGAGGATCCGGTCTCCTGGGCCGACGTCGAGCTCGACCGGCACTGATGGCACCTTCCATTGCATCAGCCATGGATCGGTGAGGAGCGGTGAGATGGAACTTGCGGCCCCTGTCGTGTTCATCGAGCACCGGTCCGTTGGCGAGAAGACCGGCGATTCGCTCGCGATACCGCACGAGGCGCGGGTGACGCATCGCAAGGTCGCAAAGCCTCCGCAGGAGGACTTCCGTGTAGGAGCTCAGATGGTTGGATCGCGCGGCGTTGCCATCACTGCGCCTTGCTGCGGAACTCGCACTGGATCTGCGCCTGCGCCTGCTGCACGCGCGGCGACCATCGCGACTTGACGTAGGCGAGCACGTCCCAGATCTGCTGATCCGTGAGCGTGCGGTCGAACGCCGGCATGTCGCTCTGGTAGCCGCTCGGTCCGTAGGGTGGCCGCAGCCCGAATTTCGTGATCCCGAACAGAATGTCGTCCGGGTGATGCCAGGTGTGCCCGCTGTCGTCGTGCGGCGGCGCGGGCATCTTCCCGTTCGACTTGCGCGATTTCCAGTCGGGCTGTCCCTCGAGGTTGGCACCGTGGCACGACGCGCATTGCGAGGCGTAGATCACCTTACCCGACGCCACCTGCACGGCGTCGCCCGGATCGGCCTGCGACGAACGATCCGCGCAGCCTGTCCCGGCGAGGAGCGCGATCGCAGTGAGGACGACAGCTTTCAAGCTACTCGCACGACTCTTTCACGAAGCGGCTGATTTCGTTCGCTCCGGCGAAGATGACCGACGCCCGGTCGCCCTGCATGCCCGCGCCGACGATGACCGGCTTGTTCGGTTCCGGCCCCGACTTGCTCGAATCGGTCTTGAAGCGGAGATTGAACTCCCAGACCTTGTTCATCGCGCCGTCCGCCGTCTTGATCGAGTACGCGTCGCGGCAGTGGCTAATTGCGACCACCTGCCCCTGTGGAGGCGCCTGTTTCAGATTCGGGCGCTCCGGCGCGGCCATCATGCCGCCGCGCTGTTGCTCGGCGGCCGGCGCCCGGCCTTCCGAAACGGCCTTCAGGTACGCGATTACGTCGGCACGCGCCTCGTTGTCCGGCAAGCCGGGGAACGTCATGCTCGTCCCTGGAATGAACCTCTGCGGATCGTGCAGCCACTTGTTCAGCGTCGCCTCGTTCCAGACGACATTCGCAGCTTTCATGACCTTCGAGTATCGGTCGAACCCGGCGACCGTGCCGGCCTTGGCACCCCAAATGGTTGCAAGGCTCGGCCCGGTGAGTTGCACGCCGGGCGACGGAGAGTGGCAGGCGGCGCAGGCCTGAAAGACGCGCGCGCCGCGTTCGGCATTCGCCGCGATGGCGGCCGGGCCGACGACAAGCAACAAGCAAGTTGCCCCGAGTCGTGTTATCCAATTCATATACACCTCACTGGCTGGTCGAACTCTCGGGCAACGGACTTGCTCGTGCGTGTCAACCGATCCGACCGAGCACCGGGAACGCGTCGAGCAGCCAGTACGAAAGCGTCGTGAGCTTGCCGCTGATCATAACGATCC
>DASTIY010000044.1:0-7537 GCA_035717085.1 Casimicrobiaceae bacterium
ACGTTGTCGATCTCTTCCATGAGATCGCCGAACACGGTGCCCTGGCCGCAACCCGTCGTCTTGGTGCGCTTCGCCGTCTTCGTCTCGAGGTCCTTCAATCCATGGCGCGTGTAAATGGCGCAGGCGTTGCATTCCCAGTCGACCTGCACCGAGACGATGTCGTCGATCGAGTCGACCAGCCGCTGGTTGCGCAAGTAGCCGATCGCGAGCGCCTCCGGCGCGCCGCCGAGCGTCATCAGCGTGAGGAGCTCCTGCTTGTCGACGTACAGCGTCAGCGGATGCTCGCCGGCGATCGGCACGTCACGCGCGTCGCCGTGCTCGTCGACGGCACTGACGTCGAACGTGGCGGGGCGGGGGGAGTGGGTACGGACCAGGGACCAGGATCCAGGGGCCGGGGACGAGGGAGCACCGCGAAGACGCGCCACATCGTCGCTGATATCCGCACGCTGCAAACCTTCCTCCACGGTCATGTATTCGCCTTCACCTCGAACCTCGATGAACCACCGCTGATCTCTGGCCCCTGAATCCTGGCCCCTGGCCCGTGATTCCCAGCCCCTGATTCCTAGCCCCCGATGTACGACATCTCGATCCTCCCCGGCCGCGGCGTCTCGGCTGCCCGGATCTCCGAGTAGCGATCGGCGCGCTGCCGCCACACGCCGGCGATGGCGTTGCCGATCTGCGCGTCGGAATATCCGCCGCGCAGCAGCTCGCGAAAGTCGTAGCCGCTCTCGGCGAAAAGGCAGGTGTAGAGCTTGCCGTCGGTGGAAAGCCGCGCCCGCGTGCAGTCGCGGCAGAAGGCCTGCGTCACCGACGCGATTACGCCGATCTCGTGGCCGTTGTCGCGATAACGCCAGCGCTGCGCGACTTCGCCGCGGTAGCCGGGATCGACAGGCTCGAGCGGGAACTCGCGGTCGATCGCCGCGACGATCTCCGCCGCCGGGACGACGTGGTCCATCCGCCAGCCATTGGTGTGCCCCACGTCCATGTATTCGATGAAGCGGACGATGTGGCCGCTGTCGCGGAAATGGCGGGCGAGCGGCACGATCGCATGCTCGTTCAGGCCGCGCTTCACCACCGCGTTGATCTTGATCGGCGCGAAGCCTGCCTGCTCGGCGGCCGCGATGCCGTCGAGCACGCGCTGCACCGGAAAATCGACGTCGTTCATCGCGCGAAACGTCAAGTCGTCGAGCGCGTCGAGGCTGACCGTCACCCGCGAAAGCCCCGCATCGCGCAGCGCGCGCGCCTTGCGTGCGAGCAGCGCGCCGTTCGTCGTGAGCGTCAGGTCGATGTCGCCGAGGCCCGCCAGCATCGCGACGAGACGTTCGAGATTGCGGCGCAGCAGCGGCTCGCCGCCGGTGAGCCGGATCTTGCGCACGCCGTGCGCGACGAAGACACGCGCGATGCGCACGATTTCCTCGAACGTCAGCAACTGCGCATGGGGCAGAAACGGAAAATCGCGCCCGTACACGTCCTTCGGCATGCAGTAGACGCAGCGGAAGTTGCAGCGGTCGGTGACCGAAATGCGCAGGTCGTGCAGAAGCCGCCCGCGCCTGTCGGCGGGAATGCCGGCGCCTGACGTCGCATTCGCCGCGTCGCGCAGGGACGACGCGCGCGCCTCGGCGCTCGTCGCGGCGCGCACGTCCTTGATGGGAATGACCGTGCTCATCTGCTGACCTTCGTGCTCGCGCGATCCCGCGCTTCGCACGCCGGTGTTCGCCCTTCGGGCGTCATCGCGACATTCGATGTTAGCAGAGGGCACGACACGTGCAGTTCGGGTTGTATGATCGACCGGGCACGCGGACGTTGCCGCGCGCAAACGACATGCGGCCCCTTACACGAAGCGTCGACGTGATCATGCAGCGCATTCCACTCGCGAGCCCGTGGGCGAGCGAGCGCTGGCAGCCGTTCTCCGTCGAACTGGCGGAGCCGCCGGAAGGCTTCGTGCACGCGACGGCGGTTCCCGGCTCGCATCCGTGTCACGCCGACGGCGAGGGCCGGTGGCGTTGCCGCGGCTTCGAGATCGAGCTGCATCCCACCGAAGCAGAGGGGTATTTCCTGAATCTCACCTCCGCCGAGCCGCGCATTTTCGTGATGTGGCGGATGTTCGACGAAGGCCAGCCGCCGGCGCGCCCGGTGTTGCTCACGGTGAGCTACAACCAGGCGGGCCGCTACATGGACGGCGGCGAGCAGGTCGACGTCGTGCCGATGCTGCCCGCAATCGCCGACTGGATGCGGCCGTTCATCGCCGAGCACTACAAGCCCGAGCCGCGCAAGAAGGTGCGACGCAACGATCCGTTGGGCCTCGATTCCGCGCGCCGCAGGTCATGACATGACAGACGACAGGAAAGCCCCCGAGGCGTTTTCGCTGCGTCGGTGGTCGCAGCGCAAGCTCGCCGTTGCGCGCGAGGAGCGAAGCGGCACTGCCAACGCCGAAGGCGTGCACGATCGGACGCCTGCTTCGCAGGCCGGTGCGCCAGCGCCGGGTGCTGCATCGGCGGTCGCCGCGCGCGAAATCGACGCCGCGGCCGTCAGCGCGCGCGCGACCGCTGCGGAGCCGACAGCGCCGACGCTCCCTGCGCCGGAGTCGCTCACGTTCGAATCGGATTTCACGGCGTTCATGCAACCGGGTGTCGACGAAAACGTTCGGCGCACGGCGCTGCGCAAGCTGCTGCGCGATCCGCGGTTCAACGTGATGGACGGGCTCGACGTCTACATCGACGACTATTCGAAACCGGATCCGATCGCGCCCGAGATCGTGCGCCAGCTCGCGCACGCGCGCTACCTGTTCGACCCGCCGAAGACGCGCGTCAACGACCAGGGTTACGTCGAGGACGTCGTCGAGCCTGCGGCGTCGCCGTCCGAGGACGGGCACGCGACCCCGGCGCAGGATGACCATCCGATCGGCGCAACGGAAGTCCCGGCCCTCGACGATGCGCGCATCGCGGTGCCGGCGATCGAACCTGCGCCGGCGTGCGCCGATGGGGCACGCGAGACACAGAACGCAAGGGAAGCGAGCGATGACGAGCGAGCGTAACGTTTTCATCTGCAACTGCAACGGCACGATGACGCTCGATGCGCCGGCGATCGCGCGCGCGACCGGGCTCGCGCCACGGACGCACCACGCGATGTGCCAGCGCGAGCTCGGCCGGTACAAGGACGCCGCGGCCGGCGACATGCTCGTCGCGTGCACGCAGGAGCAGCACTTGCTGCGCGAGGTCGCGGAGGAAACGCCGCAGGTGCGCAGCATCCGCTTCGTGAACATCCGCGAGACGGCCGGGTGGTCGGCCGAGCGCGAGCTCGCGACGCCGAAGATCGCAGCGCTCCTCGCGGCGGCCGCGTTGCCCGAGCCCGAGCCGGTTCCGGTCGTCGCGTACAAGTCGGAAGGCCGGCTGCTGATCGTCGGGCCGCTCGCGCGCGCAATGCCATGGATGCACCTGCTCCGCAACGCGCTGTCGATCACCGTGCTCGCGACGTCGGCCGGCCACGACGATGCGTTGACGGGTCCCCGCGACGTCCCGGTCTTCACCGGACGCCTGACACGGCTCGCGGGCTGGCTTGGCGCGTTCGAAGCGGAATGGACGCAGCAGAATCCCATCGACCTCGACCTTTGCACGCGCTGCAACGCGTGCGTCAGGGCGTGCCCCGAGCAGGCGATCGGCGCGAGCCTGCAGGTGGACCTCGATCGCTGCAAGAGCCACCGCGCGTGCGTCGCGGCGTGCGGCGACATCAACGCGATCGACTTCGATCGGCGCGACACCGTGCGCAGCGGCCAGTTCGACGCGGTGCTCGATCTCTCCCCGACGCGCTGGTTCCGCCAGCACCAGCCACCGCAAGGCTATTTCGCGCCCGGCCACGATCCGCTCGAGCAGGCGAAGCTGGCCGCGGAGATCGTCACGTGCGTCGGCGAGTTCGAGAAACCGAAGTTCTTCAATTACAAGCCGTCGATCTGCGCGCACAGCCGGTCGGAGAAGATCGGTTGCACGCAATGCATCGACGTGTGCTCGACGCGCGCGATCCGCGCCGACGGCGACAAGATCTTCGTCGAGCCGCATCTTTGCATGGGGTGCGGCGGCTGCACGACGGTGTGCCCGTCGGGTGCGCTCACGTACGCCTATCCGCCGGCAGCCGACCTCGGTGCGCGAATTCGCAGCCTGCTCCAGACGTACGAGCGCGCGGGCGGACGCGATCCGGGACTCGTCATCCACGCGGCGGACGCGCGGCCGGTGCTCGAGCATCTCGCGCGCCGCGGTCGCGGGCTGCCTTCGCGGCTGATGCCGATCGAGGTCGAGCACATCGCCTCCGTGGGCATCGATCTCTGGATGGCGGCGCTCGCCTGGGGCGCGACGAGCATCGCGGTGCTGGCGAGCGGCGACGAGGCGCCCGAGTATCGCGACGCGCTATCGGCGCAGATGGCGATCGCGCAGGTGATCGCCAACGCGCAGGGCTATCAGGGCGAGCACCTCCGGCTGATCGACGCGCGCGTCGACGACGTCGACGCGCGGCTCTGGGATTGGCAGGTGGCGCTGCCGCCGCGCGTCGGCGCGACGTTCGCCGCCACCAACGACAAGCGCCGCACGCTCGCCCACGCGTTCGAGCACCTCGCGCAACACGCGCCGGTGCCGACGACGTCGATTCCGCTGCCGGCCGGCGCACCGTTCGGCAGTCTCGCGATCGACAAGGCGGCGTGCACGATGTGCCTGTCCTGCGTCGGCGCGTGCCCGGAGGCGGCGCTGCTCGATCACGCCGAATCGCCGATGCTGCGCTTCATCGAGGCGAACTGCGTGCAATGCGGCCTGTGCGTGAAGACGTGCCCGGAGAGCGCGCTCTCGCTCGTGCCGCGGCTCGCGCTGACGCCGGAGGCGCGCGCGCCGCGCGTGCTGAACGAGGCAAAGGTGTTCGCGTGCGTGCGCTGCGGCAAGCCGATGGGCACCGAGAAGCTCGTGCTCGCGATGATCGAGCGGCTCCGCGCGCACTCGATGTTCGCCGGCGCGGGCGCCATCGAGCGGCTGTCGATGTGCGCCGATTGCCGCGTCGTGGATCTGATGACGAACGAGGGGCCGGCGGATATTCGCAATATCTAGGGGCCAGGATTCAGGGACCAGGACATCAGCGAGTCGCCAACGAAGTGGCGGCTGCACACGACCATGCGCCAACCGGAGCACACCATCACCAGCGAAGCCGACGCGAAACCAACCGCCGCAGACGCGCCCGGGCCCCTGGCCCCTGGATCCTGGCCCCCGAGTCCGGAGGATTCCGCCCGCGCCTCCATCTACGCGCTCCTCGCGCGGCTCTACGCCGACGGCCCCGACGCGGCGCTTCTCGCCGCGATCGCGAATTCGGAAAGGATTTCCGGGGACACGCTGTTTGCCGCGGCATGGAATCAACTGGCCGACGCGAGCGGCGCGATCGACGCCAAGGCCGCCGCGCAGGAGTACACCGACCTTTTCATCGGCGTCGGCAAGTCGGAGGTGAACCTGCACGCGTCGCACTGGCAGGTCGGCGCGATGATGGAGCGCCCGCTCGTGGAGTTGCGCAGCGACCTCGCCGCCCTCGGCCTCGGCCGGCGCGCGGAAGTGACCATGCTCGAGGATCACCTGTCGGCGCTTTGCGAAACGATGCGAATGCTGATCGCCGGCGGCCCGGGGACGCCCGCCGCCGATATTTCGGTGCAACGCACGTTCTTCGCTGCGCACGTCACCCCGTGGGTGTTCGATTGCTGCAATGCAATACGCGATTCCGCTATTGCCAACTACTATGTACACGTTGCAGAATTGACGGACAAATTCATGGCGCTGGACCGCGACGCACTCGCCATGGACGGATGATTTATGCGTTCGGAATGTTTTTGGAGGAGGAATCATGAGCGACGCATCACCATGCGATCGGTCGAGGCCGGACGCCTCGACTGCCGCTCCGACCACCGATAGAACCCGCCGGCGCTTCCTGCTGGCCTTCGGCGCTGGCGCCGCAGGTGCGGCCTCGGCGTCCGCACTCGCGGCAGCACCCGCCGCGGTGATCGCCGAGCCGGCCCAGCCGGCGCCGCAATCGCAGGGCTATCGCGAGACGGAGCACGTGCGTACGTACTACGCAACCACGCGCATCTGATCGGCAGAGCCCTTCGGGGCGCTTGCTTTCGCATTCCCGTCACGACCTTCTTCCGACGAGGAGAGGCATCATGCTGCTCACCCGCAAGACCGATACCGCCCGCGTTGCCGGACCGCGCCTTTCGCGAGGCGTCGGCGCAAGGATCGCGACGATGGATCGCCGCACGTTCCTCAAGCGCTCCGGCATCGTCGCGGGCGCCGGTGCGTTCGCGAGCCAGCTGCCTTACGGCACGATGGGCAAGGCCGAAGCGGCAGCGGACAACGCCGACGTCAAACGCGAGGTGCATCGCACCGTGTGCACGCACTGCTCGGTCGGCTGCTCGATCGACGCCGTCGTCGAGAACGGCGTGTGGGTACGCCAGGAGCCGGTGTTCGATTCGCCGCTGAATCTCGGCGCGCATTGCGCGAAGGGCGCGGCGATCCGCGAGCATGGCCGCGGCGATCATCGGCTGAAGACGCCGATGAAGCTCGTCGACGGCAAGTGGCAGAAGATCAGCTGGGACCAGGCGATCAACGAGCTCGGCGACAAGCTGCTCGCGATCCGCAAGGAATCCGGCCCCGACGCGGTGTTCTGGGTCGGCAGCTCGAAGCACAGCAACGAGCAGTCGTACCTGCTGCGCAAGTTCGTGTCGTACTTCGGCACGAACAACATGGATCACCAGGCGCGCATCTGCCATTCGACGACCGTCTCGGGCGTAGCCAACACGTGGGGCTACGGCGCGATGACGAACTCGTACAACGACATGCAGAACACCAAGTGCGCGCTCTACATCGGCAGCAACGCCGCCGAGGCGCACCCGGTGTCGCTTTTGCACATGCTGCACGCGAAGGAGAAGGGCGCCAAGATGATCGTCGCCGACCCGCGCTTCACGCGTACCGCGGCGAAGGCCGACTACTTCGTGCGCTTCCGCTCGGGCACCGACGTCGCGTTCCTGTTCGGCGTGCTCTATCACATCTTCAAGAACAACTGGCAGGACGACAAGTACATCCACGACCGCGTCTACGGCATGGACAAGGTCAAGGAAGACGTCATGGCCAAGTGGACGCCGGACAAGGTCGAGGAAGTGACCGGCGTACCCGAGGCGCAGATCTACAAGGTCGCCGAGATGATGGCGAAGAACCGGCCGTCGACGCTGGTCTGGTGCATGGGCCAGACGCAGCACTCGATCGGCAACGCGTTCGTGCGCGCGTCGTGCATCGTGCAGCTGGCGCTCGGCAACGTCGGCATCTCGGGTGGCGGCGCCAACATCTTCCGCGGCCACGACAACGTGCAGGGTGCCACCGACATCGGCCCGAACCCCGATTCGCTGCCCGGCTACTACGGCGTGTCGACCGGCGCGTGGAAGCACTTCGCGGCGGTCTGGGGCGTCGACTACGACTGGATCAAGGGCCGCTTCGCCTCGCAGGCGATGATGGAGAAGCCCGGCATGACG
>DASTIY010000045.1:0-7562 GCA_035717085.1 Casimicrobiaceae bacterium
TGGCGATGCTTCGCCACCTGCCACGAGAACGAAAGCTGCGATGCGTTCGGCTCGAGGCGTCCGACGAAGTTGGGCGCGATGCCGCCGGTGACGATCAGGCCGGCTCCGCCCCGCGCGCGCTTCGCATAGAACGCGGCGAGCTTCGCGAAACCATCGCGCGACTCTTCGAGGCCCGTGTGCATCGAGCCCATGAGCACGCGATTGCGAAGCGTGGTGAAGCCGAGGTCGAGCGGCGCGAGGAGGTGCGGATAGGGAGGCATGCGCGCCGCGAATTCTACGGCGCCGGCCTTTCCTGGCCCCTGGATCCCGGCGCCTCCGCCCTCGTGCGGAACGTCACCGAATACCGCAGCGCCTTCGTCGGCGGAATGCTGTGCTGCCACAGCCAGCGGATGTCGTCCTGCATGACGTACAGCGAACGCGGCGCGAGCTCGAGCGCGACGACCGCGTCGCGATCGTGGCGATTGTCGTTGGGCCGAAAGCGCATCCGGCATGCGCCGGCGAGCGAAACGCCGGCGACGCTGCCGTATTGCGGTCGGTCGCGATGCCAGCCGATCGGCGTGCCGGGACGGTATTCGGTGACGAGCGCGAACACGTAGTCGTTCTCGTCGATGCCGCGGAATGCGGCGACCTTGCGCCGCAGCGCGGCAAGCAGCGACGGCAGCGGCGCGACGTCGTTCCACGTGCCCTTGCCAGGGTCGTAGTCGCGGCCGAAGCGCACGACGCGTCGGCGCGCCGTGTACTCGCGAAAGAGCGCCTCGCGAAACGGCAGCGTCGCGAAGAGCTCGAGAAGCGCCGTCTCCTCGCGCGGCGTCAGGAACGCCGGGTGGTATTCGAGGCCGCCGGGCAACGGCGGCGCGGCGAAGAGATCGGCGGTCGTGAGGGCGTCGGGCACGAAGCGCAGATGGAGCCGGCGCGCGCCGCTTCAATCACGCTTGGCCGCCACCGCGGCACCGGCGACGATCGAAGGCGCTAATGCCGCTCGGCCGGGCGGTCGGGCCGCTCGCGCAGGCGCGCGAGTTGCGCGTCGAGCACGCACGACGCCGGCAGGCGGAACGTGAACGTGGTCCCGACGCCCGGCGTGCTCTGCACGTCGAGCTCGCCGTCGAGCATTTTCGCGAGGCGCCGGCAGATGCCGAGGCCGAGACCGAAGCCGTGCTCACGCGCACCGCCTTGATCGCGCATGGCGCGGCGATCGTCGAAGATGCGGTGCAGGCGCTCGGGCGCGATGCCGATGCCCGTGTCGGACACCGCGATCGCGACGGCGCCATCGACGTGGACGATCGCCGCACGGACGATGCCGACGCGCGTGAACTTCACCGCGTTCGTCAGCAGGTTCGAGACGATGCGGCCGAGCTTGGTGCGATCGGTCGCGACGTAGATCGGCGTCTCGGGCGCGTCGATCTCGAGCTTAAGCATCTTGGCCTGCGCGAGCGGCAGCACCTCGCCGCATTTCGCGGCGACGAGCTCGCGCAACTCGAACTCGCTCACGTGGCGCTCGACACGGCCAAGATCGTACGAGCCGACCTCGATGAGCTCGGAGGCCACCTCGAGCAGCGACGCGGCGTTGGCGTGCAGCCGTTGCGCCATGCCGGGGATCTGCACCGCGAGCTCGGGGTCGCTCACCGTGCGCCGGATGACGTCGGCGGTGAGCTGGATCGAGGAGAGCGGCGTGCGGATGTCGTGCGAGACGGCGGCGAGCAGCTCGGTCTTGCGGCCGCTCGCTTCCTCCGCTTCGCGACGGCGCCGGTCGAGCAGCTCGTTCTGCTCGGCGATCCGCGCCTCGCGCCGCAGGAGCTCGGCATTGGCGACCTCGAGGTCGCGATTCTTCTCGTCGAGGAGGCGCAACTGTGCCTCGCGGATCTCCACCGAGCGGATCCACACGTGGAGGAGCGCGGCAGTCAGCACGACGCCGACCAGATCGAGAACGCGGTTGTCGAAGAACGGCTCGTGCAGCGAGAACGTGCCGGACGGAATCTGCAGCGCGTACACGGCGAAGGTCGTGACGACGATGAGCAGCGTCAGGAGCCACAGGAATGCGCGCCTGCGCGTGCCGGCGGCGAGCACGAGCGGGATCGGGTAGACCGACGCGACGTCGAGCTGGATCCACGTCGTGAAGTCCACCGCCATGATGACGAGCGTGAGCGCAAGCGAAGTCGCGTAGAACACGCGGGTATCGACGATGAGGCGTGGCCAGGTGGCGGACGGACGAATCGTCAGCCTCCTTTCGAACGACGGGCGGACTCGAAATTCATGGTAGCACCGGCCCTCGGCGGCTGCGCAAGCGCCGCCGGCCGGTTATAATTCGCGCGCCGCCGGCACCCCCGGCGGCTTTCGTTTCGCGGCGCCGCCCGCATCTTCCGGCGCATTCCATGGATACCACCGCGTTCCCCGCCGACCTCGTGCGCGATGTCTCGCGCAGGCGCACCTTCGCGATCATCTCGCACCCCGACGCGGGCAAGACGACGCTCACCGAGAAGCTGCTGCTGTTCGGCGGTGCGATCCAGCTGGCGGGCACCGTGAAGTCACGCAAGAGCGCGCGCCACGCGACGTCCGACTGGATGGAGGTCGAGAAGCAGCGCGGGATCTCCGTGACGAGCTCGGTGATGCAGTTCGAGTACGCGGGCCACACGATCAACCTGCTCGACACGCCGGGCCACCAGGATTTCTCCGAAGACACGTATCGCGTGCTGACCGCCGTCGACGCCGCGGTGATGGTGATCGACGCGGCGAAGGGCGTCGAGGCGCAGACGATCAAGCTGCTCGAGGTGTGCCGCCTGCGCAATACGCCGATCATCACGTTCGTGAACAAGCTCGACCGCGAGGTGCGCGAGCCCCTCGCGCTGCTCGAGGAGATCGAGTCCGTGCTGTCGATCGACTGCGCGCCGATCACGTGGCCGCTCGGCATGGGCAAGCGCTTTCGCGGCGTCTTCCACCTGCTGAACGATCGGCTGCTGCGCTTCACGCCCGGCGAGGAGCGCGTCAGTCACGACACCGAGGTGATCGAGGGGTTGCAAAGCACGCGGCTCGACGCGCTCTTCCCCGACGAGACGCCGGCGCTTCGCAACGACGTCGAGCTGATCCGCAGCGCGAGCGTCCCGTTCGACCTCGATCTGTTCCTCGCCGGGCGGCAGACGCCGGTGTTCTTCGGCTCGGCCATCAACAACTTCGGCGTGCAGGAAGTGCTCGGTGCGCTGATCGATTGGGCGCCCGCGCCGCTGCCGCGCGATGCGACGGTGCGCGCGGTCGAGCCGATGGAGCCGCCGTTCTCGGGATTCGTGTTCAAGATCCAGGCGAACATGGACCCGCGGCACCGCGATCGCATCGCGTTCTTCCGCGTGTGCTCGGGACGCTATCAGCCGGGCATGAAGGTGCGGCACCTCCGCGCAGGGCGCGAGATGAAGCTCGCGAACGCGCTGACGTTCATGGCGAACGAGCGGATCGTGCGCGAGGATGCGGTGGCGGGCGACATCATCGGCATTCACAACCACGGCCAGCTTTCGATCGGCGATACGCTCTCGGAAGGCGAGGATCTCGCGTTTCGCGGCATTCCGTATTTCGCGCCCGAGCTCTTCCGGATCGCCCGCCCCCGCGACCCGTTCAAGGCGAAGCCGCTCGCGAAGGGCCTGCAGGAGTTGGGAGAGGAAGGCGCGATCCAGGTCTTCACGAACGCGCATTCGAACACGCTGCTGCTCGGCGCAGTCGGCCCGCTGCAGTTCGAGATCGTCGCGCACCGCCTCGCGACGGAATACAACGTCGACGCGCTCTACGATCCCGCCAACATCGCGACGGCGCGCTGGCTCACGTTTCCCGACGAGACGACACGGCGCAATTTCGAGCGCGAGCAGTCGGGCGCACTGGCGACCGACGTCGACGGCAACCCGGTGTTCCTCGCGACGAACAAGTACAACCTCCAGGTGACGATGGAGCGCTGGCCGAAAGTGGCGTTCCACGCGACGCGCGAGCACGGCGAGCGACTGCTGCACGCGTAACGCCCCTCGCACAACCGTCTCCCCGCTCGCGGGGACGACAAGCCCGCGAAGCGGGCGCAGTCGCGGCGAAGGCTGACGTAAGCGAAGGGAACGTTGAGTCCGACGAAGTCGGTCGGCCGAAGCCGATGCGGGCTGAGCGAGGGTCGGAACCTGCTTTCGATTGCGCACCCCGAACGTTCCGCGCAAGCTTCAGTCGAACGACGTCGATTTTCGACGCTGCCTCTCACGGAGAAGCGCATGGAACACGCATCACCTCTCGCCGCGGACACCGATTTCGCGCGGCCGGTCGATCCCCGCCGCAACCGGCGCAACACGCGGCTCTTCTGGCCGATCGTCGTCGTCGTCGCGATCCTCGTCGCCGCCGGCGTCTTCGTCTGGCGTTCGATGCACAGCGCGCCGCCCCCCGCTTCGACGCCCGCCCCGCCGGTCGCAGCGACGCCGCCCGCAACGCCCGCGCCCACGGCGTCCGCGACGCCGAAATATCCGATCGAGGCCGCGACGGTGCAGGAGCCCGAGCCCGCGCCGCCGCTCCCCGACGTCGCGAACAGCGACGCGGCGCTTCAGGACGTCATGGCGTCGCTCTTCAACGGCGTCGCGCTCGACCGCATCTTCCACATGCAGGAGATCGTGCCCCGCTTCGTCGCGACGATCGACAACCTGCCGCGGCAGACGGTCGCGCTGTCGAAGATGTCGGTGAATCCGGTGCCCGGTGCCCCGGCGGTCGCGCAGTCCGACGGCAAGACGTTGCTGCGCGCCGACAACGCCGCACGCTACGAGCCTTACGTGCGCGTGCTGGAGCAGGCCGATCCGCAGAAGCTCGTGCAGGCGTACGTGCGCTACTACCCGCTGTTCCAGAAGTCGTACCAGGACCTCGGTTATCCGCACGGCTACTTCAACGACCGGCTCGTCGAGGTGATCGACCACCTGCTCGCGGCGCCGGACGTGCCCGCGCCCGTCGCGCTCAGCCAGCCGAAGGTGCTCTACGAGTTCGCCGATCCGGCGCTCGAGTCGCTTTCGGCCGGGCAGAAGATGATGATCCGCATGGGCCCGGTGAACGAGTCGCGCGTGAAGACGAAGCTGCGCGCGATCCGGCGCGCGCTGACGGGGCAGACGCTGCCGAAGTAGCGAAAACAGCGACGAAAATCAGGGCCAGCCTCGATTTACCGCGCGATCATCGCATCGATCGAGTCCGACCCTAAATCTCGAAGCCGCCGCGGCGGCGTAGCGCCGCGTTCTCGGGACTCGTCAGTTGCGCGGCGAATATGCGCGCGATGTCCGGTGACGTCGCGCGCGTGGACACCGCAAGCGCATAGCGCGTCGAAAGCGCGAACGGCGGCGGCAGCGGCGCGACGAGCGTCACGCCCGGCGTGTACAGGATCTCGGTTGCCTGCGTGCAGCCGAGCGCGCCGCTCGGGCCTTCGCGCGCGAGCGCGGCCATCGCCGTCGCCCCGTTCGCGTACGCGCGAAGCTTCGGCCGGGCATCCTCCGCGATGCCGAGCGCCTGCAGCACCTTCAGGAAGTGACGGCCCGCCGTCGACCGCTCGATATCCGGGCAGTAGAGCGCGGACGCGGCGCCGAGCGCATGGCGAAGCGCATCGGCATCGTCGACCTGTGGCGCGACGTCGCCGTCACGAACCGCGACGCCGGTCGACACGTTTCCGAGCGCGGCGATCGACGCGCGCTCCACGCGGCCGGCGGATGCCAACGCATCGAGCATCGCGTCGGGAAGGATCACGAGATCGCTATCCGGACTTGCCTCGAACGCGCTGCGAATGGCGCCGGCTGCGTCGAACGTCGCATCGACGCGCGCGCCGGATCGCGTCTCGAATTCGCCGGCAATCGCGCGCACGAGTTGCTTCGCTGCGCCGGCCGACAGAACGCGAACGACCGTCATGCCCGGTGCAAACACATCAACGGTCGGCCCGCGCGCCGGAGATCTTCACGATGCGCGCCCACTTGACGATGTCGTCGTCGAGAAACTTGCCGAACGCGGCCGGCGTCATCGTCATCGGCGCCGCGCCCTGCTTCACCCACTCGGCCTGCGTTTCCGGACTCGACACGATCTTCGTGATCTCGGCGTTCAACCGGTCGACGATCGGCTGTGGCGTGTTCTTCGGCGCCATCAGGCCGAGCCAGATCACGGCCTCGTAACCGGGCACGCCCGCTTCGGACACCGTCGGCACGTCGGGCATCACCTTCGAGCGCGCCTTGCCGCTCGTCGCGAGCGCGCGCACCTGGCCCGCCTTCACGTGCTCGTTCATCACCGTCACCGCGTCGAACATCATCTCGACCTGCCCACCGAGCACGCCGGTGCGCGCGCCCGAGCTTCCCTTGTACGGCACGTGCACGATGTCGAGGCCCGCCATCGCCTTGAAGAGCTCGCCCGCCATGTGGTACGGCGTGCCCGGACCCGACGATGCGTAGTTGAGCTTGCCGGGCTGCGCCTTGGCGAGCGCGATCAGTTCCTTCAGCGTCTTCGCGGGCACCGCCGGATTGACGACGAGCACGAGATCCGATTCGTTGATCGGCGAAACGGGGACGAAATCGCGCATCAGCACGAACGGCTTCTGCGGCATCAACGATTCGTTGACGGTGTGCGTGTTCGACATCAGCAGCAGCGAGTAGCCGTCCGGCGCGCTTTTTGCGACGATCTCGGTGCCGACGAGCGAGCCGCCGCCCGGCTTGTTCTCGATCACGAACGGTTGCCCCATCGACTTCTGCAGCCGGTCGGCGAGATAACGCGCGTACACGTCGGCGGGTCCGCCGGCCGCGAACGGCACGATGATCCTGACGGGTCGCGACGGGTATTCGTCCGCGGCACCCGCCGTGAGCGCAAACGCCGCAGCGAGCACGGCGACCGGCATTCGCAGATAGCGCATCGTTTCCTCCTTCGTTGGCTGCGTTTTCGCGCGTCCCGCGCAGCATACCCGGATTCGCGGTCTTGGCAGTCACACGACGGGCGGCCGCCGGCCGTCGAGGCGCCGCTTATACTGGCGGCCGCCGCGACCATGGCCTTTGCCGATGCCCGTCACGTCCGACCTCGCCGTGCTCTTCGCCGACATCGCGGGCAGCACGCGCCTGTACGAGACGCTCGGCGACGAGCGCGCCTTCGCGACGGTCGGCCGCTCGGTGGCGGGCATGGGGGACGCCTGTCGTACCTACGACGGCCGCGTCGTGAAGACCATCGGTGACGAGGTGATGTCGGTGTTCGCGACCGCGGATGCGGCCGCCCAAGCTGCCATCGCGATGCAGTCGAGCCTCGCGCTCGACGACAATGCCGCGATGCGCGTCGCCATCCGCATCGGCTTTCATTTCGGACCCGCGATCGAGCGCGATGGCGACGTGTTCGGCGACTCGGTCAACGTCGCTGCGCGGCTCGTGGGGCTCGCGAGCGCGTCGCAGGTGATGACGTCGAAGGCGACGGCCGCGGTGCTCGCGCCGTGGCTGCGTGCACGCGTGCGCGGGCTCGGCGCGCTCGCCGTCAAGGGCAAGCACGACGATCTCGACGTGTGCGAGCTCATCTGGCAGGACACCAACGACGACCTCACGACGCTGTCGACGCGCATCGAGGTG
>DASTIY010000046.1:0-6211 GCA_035717085.1 Casimicrobiaceae bacterium
AGCGGATCGTCGGTGGGCATCTCCTTCATCTTGTCGACGACCTTCACGCCGTCGCTGTCGCTCTTCAGCGCCTCGACCGCCTTGAAGTACTGCAGCAGCGCGGCGTAGACGCCGGCGTGCACCATCGTCGGGTGGATGCCCTTGTCCTGCGGCGCGAAGCGCTTCGCGAACGCGCGCGTCTTGTCGTTCATGTCCCAATAGAACGTCTCGGTGAACGTCAGCCCCTGCGCGGTTTGAAGCCCGAGCGCGTGGATGTCGGTGATGAACACGAGCAGGCCGGCGAGCTGCTGGCCGCCCTTGACGATGCCGAACTCGGCGGCCTGCTTGATCGAGTTCGTCGTGTCGCCGCCCGCGTTGGCAAGGCCGATCACCTTCGCCTTCGACGCCTGCGCCTGGAGGAGGAACGAGCTGAAGTCCTGCGTGTTGAGCGGCACGTTGACGCTGCCCAGCACCTTGCCGCCCGCCTTCTCGACGGCCGCGGTCGTGTCGCGCTGCAGCGCGTGGCCGAACGCGTAGTCGGCGGTGATGAAGAACCACGAATTGCCGCCGTGCTTGGTGATCGCCGTGCCCGTCCCGTTCGCGAGCATCCACGTGTCGTACGTGAAGTGCACCGTATTCGGCGAGCACGACTTGCCCGTCAGGTCCGACGTGCCGGGACCCGACGCGAGGAAGACCTTGTTCTTGTCCTTGGTGATCTGCGACACGGCGAGCGCGACACCCGAATTGGGCACGTCGACGATCACGTCGACGCCTTCCGCGTCGTACCAGCGGCGCGCGATCGACGAGCCGACGTCGGGCTTGTTCTGGTGGTCGGCGGAAACGATCTCGACCTTGTAGCCCTTCTTCTCGATGCCCGAATCCTCGACCGCCATCTTGGCGGCGACGACCGAGCCGGCGCCCGCGAGGTCGGTGTAGAGGCTCGACATGTCCGACAGCACGCCGATCTTGATGACGTTGCCGCTCACCTGCGCCTGCGCGGTGCCGAGGCCGAGCACGCCGGCGACGGCCAGCGCGAGAAGACTGCGTTTCATTCCCTTCATCGTGATTCCTCCGTGTGAAGACTAGACGCCCAGGTACTCGTGCAACTTGCTCATGTTCTGCCCGAGGTCGGCATTGGCGATCATGTCGATGATGCGCCCGTGCTCCATGACGTAGTGGCGGTCCGCCACCGTCGCCGCGAAGCGGAAGTTCTGCTCGACCAGCAGGATCGTGAATCCGCGCGACTTCAGCGCCGCGATCGTGCGCCCGATCTGCTGGACGATCACCGGTGCGAGACCCTCGGTCGGCTCGTCGAGCAGCAAAAGGCGCGCACCGGTGCGCAGGATGCGGCCGATCGCGAGCATTTGCTGCTCGCCGCCCGACAGCTTCGTGCCCTGGCTGCGCCTGCGCTCCTCCAGATTCGGAAAGAGCTCGTAGATCTGCGCGACCGTGAGGCCGCCGTCCTTCACCTTCGGCGGCAGCATCAGGTTCTCCTCGACGTTGAGGCTCGAGAAGATGCCACGCTCCTCGGGACACCACGCGATGCCGAGGCGGGCGATGCGATTCGATGCCATGCGCACCGTTTCCTCGCCCTCGTACGCGATCGAACCTTCGCGGCGGGGCACGATGCCCATGATCGACTTGAGCGTCGTCGTCTTGCCGGCCCCGTTGCGTCCGAGCAGCGTCACCACTTCGCCGGAAGCGACGTCGAACGACACGCCGTGCAGGATATGCGACTCACCGTACCACGCCTGCAGATCGCGCACCGCGAGCAAGGGCGCCGCCGCGGGCGCACGCATCGGGCTAGCCATGCGCCGTCCCCAGATAAGCCTCGACGACCTTCGGATTCGTCGACACCGACTTGTAATCGCCCTCGGCGAGCACCTCGCCGCGCGCCAGCACCGTGATGTGATCGGAGAGCGTGGAGACGACCGACAGGTTGTGCTCGACCATCAGCACGGTGCGGTTCGCGGCGACCTTGCGGATCAGCGCCGCGATCCGCTGGACGTCCTCGTGCGTCATGCCGGCGGTCGGCTCGTCGAGCAGCATCATTTCGGGATCGAGCGCGAGCGTCGTCGCGATCTCGAGCGCGCGCTTGCGGCCGTACGGCAATTCACCGGCGGTGCTTGCGACGAAGCTCGACAGGCCGACGGCGTCGATCAGCTCGTGCGCGCGTGCATCGAGTTCGTGCAGCACGCGGTCCGAGCGCCAGAAGTCGAGCGAACGCCCGCGCCGCCGCTGCAGCGCGATGCGCACGTTCTCGAGCACGGTGAGATGCGGAAACACCGCGGAGATCTGGAACGAGCGCACGAGACCCTGCCGGGCGATCGCGGCGGGCCGTGAACCGGTGATCTCGCGGCCGTTGAAGAAAATCTGGCCGGACGTCGGCGTCAGGAAGTGGGTGAGCAGGTTGAAGCACGTCGTCTTTCCGGCGCCGTTCGGACCGATCAGCGCGTGAATCGTGCCCCGCTTCACCGCCAGGTTCACGTCGTTCACGGCGACGAAGCCCTTGAACTCCTTGGTCAGTCCGCGCGCTTCGAGAATCGTATCCGCCATGCGAGCCGGGCCGGCGACGCGTCACGGCGCGCGCCGGCAGTCCTCCCCGTCGATATGGCCGAGGATTATCCCAGATGCGCGCCCGCCGACCCGGCCGAGCTTCACCTCGACGACCAGCGTGGCTTGCGCTTTTCGAGGAAGGCGTCGATGCCTTCCGCCGAATCGGGTAGCTCGAGGTTGCACGTCATCACGTCCGACGTGAACGTGTACGCATCGCCGAGCGTCTGGTCGATCTGCCGGTAGAACGCCTGCTTGCCGAGCGCGACAACCGCCGCGCTGCGCTCGAGGATGCGCGACGTGAAGTGCGCCACCGCCGCGTCGAGGTCGTCCTGCGGCACGACGCGGTTGACGAGTCCCCACGCGAGGGCGGTGGCAGCGTCGATCGGATCGCCGGTCAGCAGCATTTCCATCACGCGCTTGCGTCCGATGTTGCGGCCGACACCGACGGCGGGCGTCGAGCAGAAGACGCCGACGTTGACGCCCGGAAGTGCGAAGCGCGCATGGTCGGACGCGACCGCGAGGTCGCACATCGACACGAGCTGGCAGCCGGCCGCCGTCGCGAGGCCGTGCACGCGCGCGATCGTCGGCTTCGGCAACTGCGTGAGCTTCATCATCACGCGGCTGCAGATGTCGAAGATCGTGCGGCGCGCATCGCTGTCCTGCGTTCGCAACTCCTTGAGATCGTGCCCGGCGCAGAAGCCGCGTCCAAGCGCGGCGAGCACGACGACGCGCACGTCGTCGTCGGCCGCCGCGGCGTCGATCTCGCGCTCGAGCGCGTCCAGCATGCCGCGCGACAGCGCGTTGAACCGCTCGCCGCGGTTCATCGTGAGCGTGCGCACGCCCTCTCGCGTCTCGCTCAATACGAACGGGTTCACTGCCGCCTCGACCGGCGCATTCATCGCTGCTCCTTTCGTTACTCGATCGCCTGCACCGAGCCTGCTCGCTCGCGCAGCACGAATTTCTGGATCTTGCCGGTCGACGTCTTCGGCAATTCGCCGAACACGACGCTCTTCGGCACCTTGAAGCGCGCGAGGTGCTGGCGGCAGTGCTCGATCAGCTCCTCCGACTTGACGGTCGCGCCCGGCTTGAGCTCGACGAAGGCGCACGGCGTCTCGCCCCAGCGCGGATCGGGCTTCGCGACGACGGCCGCAGCGAGGATCGCCGGATGACGATACAGCACGTCCTCGACTTCGAGCGAGCTGATGTTCTCGCCGCCGGAAATGATGACGTCCTTCGAGCGGTCGCGAATCTTCACGTAGCCGTCGGGCTGCATGACCGCGAGGTCGCCCGAATGGAACCAGCCGCCGGCAAACGCTTCGTCGGTCGCCTGCGGGTTCTTCAGGTAGCCCTTCATCGTGATGTTGCCGCGAAACATGATCTCGCCCATCGTCTCGCCGTCGGCAGGCACTCGCAGCATCGTGTCGGGATCCATGACCGTCATGCCTTCCTCGACGGTATAGCGCACACCCTGCCGGCCGTTGCGCTCGGTGCGCGCTGCGATGTCGAGCGCATCCCACTCCTCGTGCTTGGCGCAGATCGCGGCGGGCCCGTAGGTCTCGGTGAGGCCGTACACGTGCGTGATGTCGAAGCCCATCCGCTCCATGCCTTCGATGACCGCTGCCGGCGGTGCCGCTGCCGCCACGTAGGCATGGACCGCGTGGTCGATGCCCTCCTTCCATTCGTCGGGCGCGTTGATCAGCATCGCGTGCACGATCGGCGCGCCGCAGTAATGCGTGACCTTCTCGGTGCGAATCGCGTCGAGCACCGCCTTCGCGTCGACCTTGCGCAGGCACACGTTGGTGCCGGCGTTCGCGGCCATCGTCCACGGGAAGCACCAGCCGTTGCAGTGAAACATCGGCAGCGTCCACAGGTAGACGGCGTGCCGGGGCATTCCCCAATCGACGATGTTCGACAGCGCGTTGAGGTAGGCGCCCCGGTGGTGATAGACGACGCCCTTCGGATTGCCCGTCGTGCCCGACGTGTAGTTGAGCGAAATCGCGTCCCACTCGTCGGCGGGCGGCTGCCATGCGAAGTCGACGTCGCCGTGCGCAATGAAAGTCTCGTAATCCGATTCGCCGAGCAGGTCGCCGCCGGGACCCTGCGCATCGACGACGTCGATGACGAGGGGTTTCGTGCGCATCCTGTCGAGCGCGGCGGCGACCGTCGGGGCGAACTCGGTGTCGGTCATGAGCACCTTCGCCTCGCCGTGGCCCAGCATGAACGCGATCGCGTCGGCGTCGAGCCGCGTATTGAGCGTGTTCAGCACGCCGCCGGTCATCGGCACGCCGAAATGGCATTCGACCATCTCCGGCGTGTTCGCGAGCATCGCCGCGACGGTGTCCCCGACGCCGACACCGCGGTGCGCGAGCGCCGACGCGAGCTGGCGCGCTCTTGCATAGGTCTGCCGCCATGTGTAGCGGCGCGATCCGTGCACGACCGCCGTGCGCTCCGGCCACGTATAAGCGGTGCGCGCGATGAACGACAGTGGAGTGAGCGGCGCATAATTCGCAGGCCGCCGCGCGAGGTTGGCGTCGTATTTGCCCTCTGTGGCCATGCGATGCGACCTCCTCCCGGCTGCGGAGCTTGCATCGTAGCAAAGGATTCATCATGGGACACCGACTCTCCCGCATCGTCACGCGCACCGGGGACAAGGGCACGACCGGGCTCGGCGACGGTTCGCGCGTCGCCAAGGACGATCCGCGAATCGAGGCGATCGGCACCGTGGACGAGCTCAATTCGACCGTCGGCGTCATCCTCGCGGAGCCATTGCCCGACGACGTGAGGGGCCTCCTCACCGACGTGCAGCACGACCTCTTCGATCTCGGCGGCGAGCTGTCGATTCCCGGTCACGCGGCCGTGAGCGATGCGCACGTGGCACGCCTCGAGGAGGCCGTCGAGCGCTATAACGAGCGCTTGTCGATGCTGAAGGAATTCATCCTGCCCGGCGGTACCCGGTCGGCGGCGCTGACGCACGTGGCGCGCACGGTATGCCGGCGCGCCGAGCGGCGGCTCGTCGCGATGGGCGATGCGGGGGAAACGCCGCCGCCCGCACGCGTCTACCTCAATCGCCTGTCGGACCTGCTGTTCGTGCTCTCCCGCACGTTGAATCGCGCCGCCGGCGCGCCCGACGTCCTCTGGCAGAAGGATCGCGCCCGCGGCGCGCGCGAATGAACGACGCGTCGCCCGAAGCCGCCCTGCGCGGTGACGAGCTCGGCGCGCTGCTCGCGCGCGTGGCACAAGGCGATCAGCCGGCCTTCGCGGCACTGTACCGAAGGTCGTCGGCGCATCTGTATGCGATCGCGCTGCGTATCGTTCGGGAGCGCGCGGTTGCCGAGGAAATCCTGCAGGAGGCGTTCGTGAGCGTCTGGCACCACGCCGCCGCGTACGACGCGGCCAAGAGCCAACCGATGACGTGGCTCGGCGCGATCGTGCGTCATCGCGCGCTCGATCAATTGCGCCGGCGCGACATTGACACGGTGCCGCTCGAAGGGCGCGACGACCGGCATCCGGCGTGGGACGTGCCTTCCGATGCGCCGACGCCCGTGGAGCTGCTGCTGGCGGGCGCGGATGCGCGCGCCGTCCGCCAATGCGTCGACGCGCTCGACGCAGGACCGAAGCAGGCGATCGCACTCGCGTTCTTCCATGGGTTTTCGCACGGCGAGCTGGCGGCCCACAT
>DASTIY010000047.1:0-6810 GCA_035717085.1 Casimicrobiaceae bacterium
TCGGCACGGTCGGGGTGTCGCGTCGTCGCGCGAACCGCGCGTCCGTCGGCAAGCAGCCGCTTCGTGACCTTCCGCCCCAGAACGCCTGTCGCGCCGACGACGAGGATCATGGACGCGCTACAGACCGAGGACCGTCCCCTGGACGCCGGGCTCGCCGCTCGCCCAGATCTCGTCGAAGCGTTCGACGAGCGGTTTCGCGCGCTCGGGACTTCCGATCGAAAGCGTGCCGCGCGGCCAATCGATGTGCGCGCGATGCACGAAGTGCAGGTCGTCGACGATCACGAGCGGGTCCATCGCGCCGCGTGCCGCGTTGCCAGTGCGGTAGAGCGTCATCGTGCCCGCGTGCCGCGCGAGGAGCGCAGTGAGCCGCGCCGCCATCGCCTCGATCCAGCGCGTGTCGTGCACGATGATGTCGAGCCGCGCGCCGGGCGAGCGACGAAGAAAGGATGACAGCGTCTGGCAGCGCGGCGCGCTGTTCCAGCCTCCCCACGACAAGTCGACGTCGAACACCTTGACGTGACGCGTGGCGAGCGCGATGACGTCGTCGTGCGCCTGCGTCAGCGCGGCGACCGAGTCGAGGCGCGCTTCGCGCGGCAGGCCGGGAGGCGGCGGCAGCGGATCAACCACCGGTGGCGAGGAATCCATCGCGATGCCAGTCGTGAAGGAGGTCGATCATCGCCGGAGCGAGCGCGCGACACGCGTCGGCGTCGAGCATGCGCCGATCGGCGAGCGACTGCAACGCCTCGCGGTCGACCGCCGGCAGGGGTGCGTCGTCGCCGTTCACGTAATAGCGCACCGCGTCGTAGAGCAGTTGCGAGCGCGGATCGAGCCTCACGCCGTCGCGCCCGATCCGTTGCGCGAAGCGCGTGCGCGATAGGGCCGGACGCGGGGTGAAGACGACGTCGGGCTTGGGCTCGGTCAGGTGGCGGCCGAGAAAGCGTGCGACTTCATCGGCGTTCCAGCGAATCGCGGCAAGCGCCCGTGCGACTTGCCGCCGCATCGTTGCATCGATCCGCGCGGGGTTCTTCGTCGGACGCAAATGCGGATCGGCGTAGCGACCTTCCACGTGCACGGCGTCGCGCAGATGGTCGAGGAAAGCTTCCGCCAACGCCTGGTAGGCCGGCGCACGAAACCCGATCGAATACGTGATGCATTCATCGACCGCGACGCCGTCGTGCGCGTAGTCCGGCGGCAGGTACAGCATGTCGCCCGGCGCGAGCGTCGCTTCGTGCTGCGGCGAGAACCGCGCGAGCAGCTTCACCGGCGCGTCGGGTCGCAGCGCGAGGTCGCGCTGGCGCCCGTAGCGCCAGCGCCGACGCCCGTATCCCTGCAGCAGGAACACGTCGTACGAATCGTAGTGCGGACCGACGCCGCCGCCGGGCGCAGCGTAGCTCGCCATGAGATCGTCGAGCCGCGCGTACGGAATGAACGCGAAACGTCGCAACAAGCGGTCGGCCGCTTCGTCGTGCAGATTGACCCCCTGCACGAGGAGGGTCCAGCCACGCGACGGCATCCCGTGCAATCGCGCGCGCGAGAACGGGCCCTCGTACAACGCATAGCGTCCGCGCGCCCGCTGCACGATGCGCGAATCGACGTCGTCGCGTCCGGCGAGTGCGAACAGGCGCTCGCGCGTGACTGGACCTTCGAAGCGCGGCATCGCGGCGGTGACGAGCAACGCCTGCGCGTGCCAATGCTCGCGCAGAAAAGCCGCCACGCTGCGGCCGCCGAGCAATTCCATGCGCGCGAGTATAGCGACGGACACTGCACGGGCGGGGCGTACAATGGCCCGGACAGGCGCGCGGCCTCCGCGCGCTTTTCCATCTTTACATTCCGTCACGATGAACGTCTTCACGAACACCGTCGTCACGCTGTCGTTCAAGCTCTACGACGCGAGCAACCAGTTGATCGAGGAAACGGACGAGCCCGTCGCGTACCTGCACGGTCACGGCGGCATCTTCCCGAAGGTCGAGCAGGCGCTCGCCAACAAGCAGGTCGGCGACAGCGTGTCGATCACGCTCGAGCCGGACGACGCGTTCGGCGATTACGACACGAACCTCATGCGCGTCGAGCCTGTCGACCAGCTGCCCGCGGACGTCGCGGTCGGCGGTCACCTCGTCTCCGAGCAGGACGGCAACGAGATCGTCTGGCGCATCACCGACATCGCCGGCGGCAAGGCCGTGCTCGACGGCAATCACGAGCTCGCCGGGCAGCGGCTGCGCTTCGACTGCAAGGTGCTCGAGATCCGGCCGGCGACGCAGGAAGAGATCACGCACGGGCACGTGCACGGCGCACACGGCCACCATCACTGATTCCCCACGCACGCATGCGCTACGACAGCCATCCCGCGGGACGCCACTTCCTGCAGATTCCCGGTCCCACCAACGTTCCCGACCGCGTGCTGCGCGCGATCGATCACCCGACGATCGACCATCGCGGTCCGGAGTTCGCCCAACTGGGCTTGTCGATCCTCGGGCGCATCGGCTCGATCTTCGATACGCGCGAGCCGGTCGTCGTCTACGCGGCGTCGGGCACGGGTGCGTGGGAAGCGGCGCTCGTCAATACGCTCTCACCCGGCGATCGCGTACTGATGGCGGAAACGGGCCATTTCGCGCTTTTGTGGAAGCGGCTCGCCGAGCGGCTGGGATTGCAGCCCGAGTTCCTGCCGGGTGACTGGCGTCACGGCGCCAGCGCCGACGCGATCCATGCGCGACTTGCCGACGATCGCGAGCGTGCGATCAAGGCGGTGTGCGTCGTGCACAATGAGACGTCGACCGGCGTCGTGAGCGATATCCCCGGCGTGCGCCGTGCCATCGACGGTGCCTCGCATCCGGCGCTCTTCATGGTCGATACCATCTCGTCGCTCGCGTCGATCGAATATCGGCACGATGCATGGGGCGTCGACGTCACCGTCGCCGGCTCGCAGAAGGGCTTGATGCTGCCGCCCGGCCTTTCGTTCAACGCCGTGAGCGAGAAGGCGCGCGCGGCGTCGAAGCACGCGAAACTCCCGCGCGCATACTGGGGCTGGGACGAGATCATCGCGGCGAACAGGAACGGCTACTGGCCCTGGACGCCCGCGACCAACCTGCTGTACGGCCTCGACGCCGCGCTCGATCAACTGCTCGAGGAAGGGCTCCCCAACGTGTGGTCGCGGCATGCACGGCACGGCAATGCGACGCGTGCGGCGGTGCGCGCGTGGGGCCTCGAGATTCTCTGCGCGAATCCTGCCGAGTACAGCAATTCGCTGACCGCGGTGCTGATGCCCGACGGTCACGACGCCGACGCATTCCGCAAGCTCGTGCTCGAGCGCTTCGACATGTCGCTCGGCACCGGGCTCTCGAAGCTCGCCGGCAAGGTGTTCCGCATCGGCCATCTCGGCGACTTCAACGACCTGACGCTGATGGGCACGCTTGCAGGCGTCGAGATGGGACTCGCTCTCGCGAAGGTGCCGCTTCGTTCAGGTGGCGTCGATGCGGCGATGGCGTCCCTCACCGGGCGTCGTGCGACCGCCGACGAAAGGGCACCGGTCACGGCATCGGCTTGATGCGCGGCGCGCGCCTACGCGGCCTGCGCGCGCACGACGAGACCCGCGACGGGCGCGCCGGCTTCGCGGCGCAGCACCGCCTGCGATAGATCGATGCGCGTGAACCCGGCTGATGCGAGCGTTGCCTCGACGTAGCGCGGTGCGTGGCTGTAGCGTCCGTGCGGGTTGATCCGATACGCGCCGATGTCGTCCGCGCGTTCGAGCGTCAACGCGAGCCAGCCACCCGCACGTAGCGCGCTGCGTGCAGCGACGACCGCGTCGCGCAGCTCGCCGAAGTAGCAAAGCGTATCGGCCGACGCGACGACGTCGAACTGCGCCGGATGCCCGCGCAGGTAAGCGACGAGCTCGCCCTCGGCGAGGTCGTCGTAACCGCCGCGCCCACGCGCCTTCGCCAGCATCCCGGGCGAGAGGTCGACGCCGACCAGCGTGCGTGCGAACGGCCGCAACAGCGGTGCGCACAAGCCGGTTCCACAGCCGGCGTCGAGCACGTCGCAAGCGTGTAATCGTCCGACGCGCGCAATGGAACGTCGTCCGGAGCACGCAGCGAGCATGTGCGCGGGCACCGGATTGTGGGGTTCGACCTCGCGCCACGACCGGAAGACCTGCGCCGCTGCGTCGCGCTCGCCCGCGAGGTCGAGACGGACCGGTCGGCGCGAGCATTCCGGCGTCCTGCAGATAGCGCGTCAGCCGCGTGGGGTTTCGACGAGCCGCTTGAGTTCGTAGAGCGCGTCGAGCGCCTCGCGCGGCGACATCGCGTCGGGATCGAGCGCTCGCAGGCGCGCTTCCAGCGGAGAAGCAGAAATCGGTGTCGGATGGGCAGAAATCGGTGTCGGAGGTGCATTTCCGAACGCTGCCGCCTCCGATCCGCCGCTCTTACCCGGAAATGCTCCTCTGATACCGATTTCCGCACCCCCGACACCGCTTTCGGTAAAGAGGTCGTGCTGCGCGTCGTCGCGCACGTGGAACTTGTCGAGCCGCGCGAAATAGCGCTGCGCGAGGCGTAACGCGTCCTGCGGCACGCCCGCGAGCTTCGCCACCTGCAGGCCGTAGCTGCGATTCGCCGGCCCGTCCTCGGCCTTGTGCAGGAAGACGATGCCCGAGCCCTGGCGGCTCTTCGTCTCGATCGCGTCGAAGTGCACGTTCGCGCACCCGGGAATCTCCGACGGCAGCGCGGTCAGCTCGAAGTAATGCGTGGCGAAGAGCGCCAGGCTGCGGTTGTGCGACGCGAGCCGGTGCGCGATCGCCCACGCGAGCGCGAGGCCGTCGAACGTCGAGGTGCCCCGCCCGATCTCGTCGATGAGGACGAGGCTGCGCTCGGTCGCGCGGTTCAGGATGTACGCGGCTTCGGTCATCTCGACCATGAACGTCGAGCGCCCGCCGGCGAGATCGTCCGCCGAACCGATGCGCGTGTAGATGGCGTCGAGCGGGCCGAGCGTCGCCGCTGCCGCCGGGACGAACATTCCGCAATTGGCGAGGAGCGCGATCACCGCCGTCTGCCGCATGTACGTCGACTTGCCGCCCATGTTCGGCCCGGTCACGACGAGCAAACGGCGCGACGCGTCGAGCGCGAGGTCGTTCGGAATGAACGCGTCGACCTGCCGCTCGACGACGAGATGGCGTCCACCTTCGATCGCGATGCCGATGTCGGGGCGGAAGCGCGGGCGCACGAGGCGCAGCTCCGACGCGCGCGCAGCGAGCGTGACGAGCACGTCGAGCGACGCGAGCGCCGCTGCGACCGCCTGCAGCGCCGGGATCGCGGGTGCGAGTTGCGCGAGCAGCGCATCGTACAGGCGCCGCTCGCACGCGAGCGCACGCTCCTGCGCCGAGAGCGCCTTGGACTCGAAGGCGGCGAGCTCGGGCGTGGTGTACCGCTCGGTGTTCTTGAGTGTCTGCCGGCGGCGATAGTCGTCGGGCACGCGCTCGCTTTGCGCGCGCGTCACTTCGATGTAGAAGCCGTGCACGCGGTTGTACTCGACCTTGAGCGTCGGGATGCGCGTTCGCTCGCGCTCGCGTCGCTCGAGCTCGAGCAGGAAATCCGCGCATCCGGCGTCGATGTGCCGCAATTCGTCGAGCTCGGCGTCGTAGCCGTCGGCGATCACGCCACCGTCGCGCAGTTGCGCGGCCGGTTCAGCGGCGATGGCGCGCGCGAGCAGCGCATGCCACGCCGGGTCGCAATGGAGATCGCGGTCGATCTCCGCCAGGAGCGTCGCATCGAGCTCTGCGACGGCGCCGGATAGCGCGGGCAGGCGCGCGAGCGTATCGCGCAGACCCGACAGATCGCGCGGCCGCGCGCTGCCGAGCGCGATGCGCGACACGATGCGCTCGACGTCGACGCTCTTCGCAAGCAGGCTCGCGATCTCGCCTGCGCGCAACGCGTCGCCGGCGATCGCTTCGATCGCATCGTGGCGCGCGGCCGCACGCGACGCGTCACGCAGCGGCTGCGTGAGCCAATGTCGCAGCCGCCGGCTTCCGGCGGCCGTCGCGCAGCCGTCGAGCAACGAGTAAAGCGTCGGCTCGCGCGCGCCGGCGAGCGTCTGCGTGATCTCGAGGTTGCGGCGCGTCGCCGCGTCGAGGCCGACGAACTCGGACTCGGACTCGACGTGCAGCAGCCGCACGTGCGCCAGGGCCCCTTGCTGCGTTGCGCTCGCATAGGCAAGGACGGCCCCCGCGGCGCCGACGGCGAGCGGCGCTTGATCGGCGCCGAAGCCTGCGAGATCGAGCGTACCGAGCTGGCGCGCGAGCGCGCGTGCTGCATTCGCGGCGTCGAAGTGCCAGGCAGGAACGCTGCGGACCGCGGCGCGGCCGCGCAGCGCGAGCGGGGGCGCGTCGTCGGCGACGAGCCATTCCGCCGCCTCGACGCGTTCGAGCGCCGCCGCGATGTCGGGCTCGGCGACATCCGTGAGCGTCATCCGGCCGGAGGCCAGCGAGAGCCACGCGAGGCCCGCGCGTGCGCCTTCACGGACGATCGCCGCGAGCGGGGCTTCGCGCTTGGCATCGAGCAAGCCGGCGTCGGTCAGCGTACCGGGGGTGACGATCCGCGTGACCTTGCGCTCGACGAGTCCCTTGCTCGTCGCCGGATCGCCGATCTGGTCGACGATCACCGCGCTCTCGCCGCGCGCGATCAGCCGCACGAGATGCTGCTCGAGCGCGTGGTGCGGCACGCCCGCCATCGGAATCGGTGCGCCGGCCGATTGCCCGCGCGCGGTCAGCGTGATGTCGAGCAGGCGCGCGGCGCGTTCCGCATCGTCGTAGAAGAGTTCGTAGAAGTC
>DASTIY010000048.1:0-12824 GCA_035717085.1 Casimicrobiaceae bacterium
AGCCGAAGCTCGTGCTGATGGACGAGCCGCTCGGCGCGCTCGACAAGCAGTTGCGCGAGCAGATGCAGCTCGAGGTGCGTCGGTTGCACGAGCGACTCGGCGTCACGATGATCTACGTGACGCACGATCAGCACGAGGCGCTCACGATGTCCGATCGGATCGCGGTGTTCCATCGCGGCCGCGTGCAGCAGCTCGACCGTCCCGAGCGCATCTACGAGCACCCGGCGAATGCGTTCGTCGCGCGCTTCATCGGCGAGAACAACCGCCTCGACGGGCGCGTCGAGGGCGTTCGCGGCGATCGCTGCACGGTCAGGATCGCCGGCGATGCGGTGGTCGAGGTGACGCTCGCCACACCGCTGCCGACCGGCACGCCGGTCATGGTCTCCCTGCGGCCGGAGCGCGTGCAAATCGGGCCCGCCGCTCCTACAATCGCGGCGAACGGTCATTGTCGCCTTGCCGGGCGGCTCCGTGAAGTGATCTACCTCGGCGACCACGTGCGGGCGCGCGTGGCATTGCCGGGCAACGACGATTTCACGGTGAAGCGGCCCATCGACGAAGTGCACCGGCTTCCGGCGGTGGGCCAGCCGGTCGAGCTCGCATGGGCGCCGGAGCATTGTCGCGCATTCGCTCGGGACGACGCCGAGCCAACCACGTAACGACAGGAGAAGACGATGCACCCGAAGTCATGGAAGGGCGTAGCCCTCGCGCTTTGTGCCATTGCACTTGCATCTCCCGCAGCTGCCCGTGATCTCACGGTCGTATCGTGGGGCGGCGATTATCAGGACGCGCAGCGCGACGCGTACTTCAAGCCGTTCATGCAGAAGACCGGCACGAAGATGGCCGAGGAAAGCTGGGATGGCGGCGTCGGCACGCTGCGCGCGAAGATCCAGGGCGGCAACAACAACTGGGACGTCGTGCAGGTGGAATCGGAAGAGCTGCTGCTCGGCTGCGAAGAGGGACTCTACGAGAAGATCGACTGGAGCAAGCTCGGCGGCAAGGACAAGTACATGCCCGACGCCGTCAACGATTGCGGCGTGGGCGCCATCGTGTACAGCTTCGTGCTCGGTTACGACGGCGATCGGATCAAGGGCGCGGCGCCGAATTCGTGGGCCGATTTCTGGAACGTGCAGAAGTGGCCCGGCAAGCGCGCGCTGCGCAAGGGACCGAAGACGACGCTCGAGATCGCGCTGATGGCCGACGGCGTCGCGCCCAAGGACGTCTACAAGACCCTTGGCACGGACGCGGGCGTCGAGCGCGCCTTCAGGAAGCTCGATCAACTGAAGCCGAACCTGGTGTGGTGGGAAAAGGGCTCGCAACCACCGCAGCTGCTCGCGTCCGGCGAAGTCACGATGACCGACGCCTACAACGGACGCCTCGCGGCCGCCAACGCCAAGGACAAGAAGAACTTCAAGATCGTCTGGACGAACAACCTCTACACGATCGACTCGTGGGTCATCATGAAAGGGACGCCGAACAAGGCGGCGGCCGAGCAGTACCTGATGTTCGTGAACGATCCGAACAACCAGAAGAACCTGCCGCCGAAGATCCCGTACGGCGTGACGACGAAGGCGTCGACCGCATTGATCGACAAGAACGTGTTGCCGAACCTCGCGACGGCGCCGCAGAACATGGCGAGCGCGCTTCCGATCGACGACAAGTTCTGGCTCGAGAACCTCGACAAGCTGAACCAGCGGTTCAACGCCTGGGTCGCGAAGTAGCGCGGAGGCGCCGCACGCGCCATCGCGACGGGTGATCGCCATGGCTGCGATCGCGGCGAGCGCCGCGCCCGCCGGACGCGCGCCCGCGCATCTGCGTCGCGCGCTCCGGCGCAGCGAGCGGCGCGCGCAATGGCGCGCGAGCGTGCTCGTGCTGCCGCTGTTCGTGTTCCTGCTGGCGAGCTTCGTCGTCCCGATCGGCGCGATGCTCACGCGGGCGGTCGTCGACAGCGACGTCGCGCGCATCCTGCCGCGCACCAGCGCCGAGCTTCGGCACTGGGACGGCCGCGCGCTGCCACCCGACGGCGCGTTCGCCGCGATGGTGACCGACCTTCGTGCGGCGCGGGAAGCGGGGACGCTCGCCAGTGCCGGGACGCGCCTCAACTACGACATCGCCGGCTTTCGCACGCTCCTCATTACCAGCGGGCGGCGCGTCGCGGCAGCGTCGATCGACGCGCCGCGCGACGCGTTGCTCGCGATCGATCCGAAGTGGGGCGAGCGCGAGACGTGGGCGGCCATTCGCCGCGCGGCCGGTCCGGTCAGCGATTTCTTCCTCCTCGCCGCGCTCGACCTTCGCCGCGATGCGGACAATGCGATCGCCCAGGCGCCGGCGAACGAGTCGGTGTTCCGCAACGTGCTTGCGCGCACGCTGTGGATTTCGACGGTCGTCACGCTCGCGTGCCTGCTGCTCGGCTATCCGGTCGCGCTCTTCATCGTGCGCCAACCGCCGGCGCGCGCGTCGATCCTGCTGTTTCTCGTACTGTTGCCGTTCTGGACGTCGCTGCTCGTGCGCACGGTCGCGTGGGTGGTGCTGCTCCAGCGCGAGGGGATCCTGAACAACCTGCTGCTCTCGCTCGGCATCGTGCACGAGCCGTTGCGGATGATCTTCAACCGCTTCGCGGTGTACGTCGCGATGGTGCACGTGCTGCTGCCGTTCATGGTGCTGCCGCTCTTCGCGGTGATGAAGGGCATCTCGCCGTCGTACGAGCGGGCGGCGGCATCGCTCGGCGCACCGCCGTTCACGACGTTCCGGCGCGTCTACCTGCCGCAAACGCTGCCCGGCATCGCCGCGGGATGCCTGATGGTCTTCATCCAGGCGCTCGGCTACTACATCACGCCGGCGCTGGTCGGCGGTGCCGAAGACCAGATGATCAGCTATTTCATCGCGTTCTACGCAAGCAGGACGGTCAATTGGGGGATGGCCGCGGCGCTGTCGATCATGCTGCTCGCCGCTACGCTCGCGCTGTATGCCGTCTACAACCGGATGGTGGGTCTCGAGAAGTTGCGGATGTCATGAGTGAAGGACAACGTATTGCGACGCGCGAGCCCCACCTCGCGCACGGCCAGCGCATCGCGCGCGCCGGGCTCGCGGTCGTTTCCGGCCTGACGCTCGCGTTCCTCGTACTGCCGATCCTCGTCATCGTCCCGTTGTCGTTTTCGTCAGGATCGTTCTTCCACTACCCGCTGCCCGGCTTCAGCCTGCGCTGGTACGAGGACTTCTTCGGCTCGTCGTTCTGGCTGCCGTCCGTCTTCAACAGCCTGATCGTGGGAACCTCGGCGACGCTGCTCGCGACGTTGCTCGGTACGCTGGCCGCGCTCGGCTTGTGGCGTGGTCGCTTTCCCGGCCAGGCGTGGATCCTCGCGCTGCTGATCTCGCCGATCGTCGTGCCGGTGGTGATCGTCGCGGTCGGCGTCTACTTCGCGTTCGCGCCGCTGGGCCTCACCGACGGCTACGCGGGATTGATCCTCGCGCACACGACGCTCGGTGCGCCGTTCGTGGTCATCACGGTGCTCGCGACGCTGGCCGGATTCGACCGCACGCTGCTGCGTGCCGCCGCGAACCTCGGTGCCACGCCGCTTCGCACATTTCGTCGCGTGATCCTGCCGCTGATCCTGCCCGGCGTTCTGTCGGGCGCCGTGTTCGCGTTCGCCGCCTCGTTCGACGAGGTCGTCGTCGCGCTGCTGATCGCCGGCCCCGGGCAGCGCACGCTCCCGCGGCAGATGTTCTCGGGCATCAACGACAACATCAGCCTAACGATCACGGCGGCGGCTACGATGCTGATCGCGATTTCGCTCGTGCTCATGACGCTCGTCGCGTGGCTGTCGCGGCGAAGCCGGCTGGCGTGAGCGTTGCGGCGCGCTGCGTGAGTTCGAGCGACGCCCGGCGGAGCGCCGTATGACGCTCCCCGTCGTCACGCCCTGGTTCGAGGTCGCGGAAATCGAGGACGGCATCTTCCGCATCACCGAGCCGCATTGCCATCGCCTCGTTCGCGCGAACTGCTACCTCGTGACCGGCGGTGACGTCGACATCCTCGTCGACAGTTGCCTGGGCGTTGCGCCGTTGCGGCCGTTGCTCCAATCGCTTTCGAGCAAGCCGCTGATCGTGTTCACCACGCACACGCATGCCGACCACGTCGGCGGTCACCCGGAGTTTCCCGACGCGACGGTGCTCGTGCACGCGACCGAGGCCGACGATCTGCGGCGCCCGGGCGTCAAGGGATTGCGCTTTCCGCCACGCTCGGCGGAGCAGATCGCGGCGCTTCGCCGCGGCGGAATCGAGCTGACCGAATTCATGGTCGACGCGCTGCCCTACGCCGGCTACGACGTCGACGGCTACGGGCGCGCGGGCGTCGAGCCGACGCGGCTCGCGGGGGAAGGCGACGTCGTCGACACCGGCCGCCGCCGATTCGAGGTCCTGCATCTTCCAGGTCACACCGTCGGTGGCATCGGCCTGTGGGAAGCGAAATCGGGCGTGCTGTTTTCCGGCGACGTCATTTACGATGGCGTGCTGATCGACACCGCGCCCACCTCACGCGTCACCCACTACATCGCGACGATGAAGCGCCTGAAGACCTTGCCGGTACGCCTCGTCCTCGGCGGACACCGCGAACCCATGCATCGCGAGCGCATGTTCGAGATCGCCGATCGATACCTCGCCGCGAAATCCGCGGGACAGCCACCGGTGGCGCCATGCTGCTGATCGATGCCCGTCGCGGTTAGGCTGCAGCAGGTCGCCAAGCGGTACGGCGATCACCTCGCGGTCGACGACGTTTCCCTCGACATCGAAGAGGGCCGCTTCGTCACGCTGCTCGGGCCGTCGGGCTCGGGCAAGACGACGCTGCTGATGATGATCGCCGGCTTCGTGCAGCCCACGGCGGGCCGCATCTTCGCCGGTACGCGGGACATCACGCATCTGGCGCCGGAGCGCCGCGAGTTCGGCATGGTCTTCCAGGGCTACGCACTGTTTCCGAACATGACGGTCGCGGAGAACATCGCGTTCGCGCTGACGATCCGCAGAGTGGACAAGGCGACGATCGCCCGCGAAGTGGAACGCATGCTCGATACCGTGCGCCTCACGTCGCTCGGCGGTCGCTTCCCGCGCGAGCTGTCGGGCGGCCAGCAGCAGCGCGTCGCGCTGGCGCGCGCGCTGATCTTCCATCCGAAGGTCCTGCTTCTCGACGAGCCGCTGAGCGCGCTCGACAAGAAGCTGCGTGCCGGGCTGCAGGAGGAGCTTCGCGATCTGCATCGGCGCCTCGGCACGACGTTCGTCTTCGTCACGCACGACCAGGACGAAGCGCTTTCGATGTCGGACGAAATCGTCATCGTCAATCGCGGCCGCATCGTTCAGCGCGGCTCGCCGAAGACGCTGTACGACCGCCCGGCCAGTCATTTCGTCGCCGATTTCCTCGGCCGCTCGAACTTCGTCGACGGGACCATCGCCACGGTGACCGACGGATCGATCGCGTATCGCGTGGGCGAGCACCGATTCGAGCAGGCCATCGCGCCGGGCTCCGCCGTCGACGGCGTCGCGCAGAAGGTTCTGATCGGACTGCGGCCCGAGAAGATCGCGCTGTCGGTGACGCAGCCCCCAGGCGGAGACAACCATCTTCGCGCGGAAGTCACGAAAGCGACGTACGAAGGCACCGACTACCACGTGCGCGTGGCGACCGACATCGGCGACATGCAGGTGAGGGTGCCCGCATGGCGCAGCCTGTTCGAGCCGGCGCCCGGTGCACGGGTGTGGCTCGCGTGGCCGAGGGACGCGTCGGTGATCCTGCGCGACGACCGCTGATGCCAAGCGACGACCGCACGGCACGCGTGTACTGGTTCCTGCTCGCGGCGCCGCTTTTCCTGCTCGCGTTCTTCTATCTCTATCCGCTCGCGAAGGTGCTGTGGCTGTCGGTCACCGTGCCGACGCCCGGCTTCGGCAATTTCGCCAAGCTCGTCACGAGCGACGCGATCCGCAAGATCATCGGCACGACGGCGCGCCTCTCCGCGATCACGACGGTCATCTCGCTCTTCCTCGGCTACGTCGTCGCGTACGCGGTGTTGCACGTTCGCACGCGCCATGGCGAGTGGCTGCTGTTCTTCGTGCTGCTGTCGTTCTGGCTGTCGGTACTGGTCCGCGCATTCGGCTGGCTCACGCTGCTGCAGAATCGCGGGCTCGTCAACACGCTGCTGATCGACTGGGGCGTCATCGACACGCCGCTCGCGCTCGTGCGCAACGAATTCGGCGTCGTGCTCGGCATGGTGCATTACATGGTGCCGTACGCGGCGCTGCCGCTCTACGCCAACATGAAGGGCATCGATCCGCGCCTCGTTCCCGCCGCGCGCGGCCTTGGCGCCGGTCCGATCGAGGCGTTCCTCAAGGTCTATCTGCCGATGAGCCTGCCCGGCCTGATCAGCGCCGCCATCCTCGTCTTCGTATTCTCGCTCGGCTTCTACGTCACGCCGGCGCTGCTCGGCGGCGGCAAGACGATCATGATCGCCGAATACATCGCCGTGCAGATCACCGACACGCTCAACTGGGGCGTGGCGACGATGCTCGCCACGTCGCTGCTGCTCACGGTGTTCGGCATCCTCGCCGTCATGGCGTTCTTCGTCGACCTGCGCAAGGTATTCGGGGTGAAGTGATGGAAATCGCGCGTTCCCGCGGCTTCCGCTTCACCGTTTTCGGCGCTTGGATGACGATTCTCTTCCTGACGCTGCCGCTGCTCATCGTGGTGCCCGTATCGTTCACGCCGCAGCGCTACCTGTCGTTGCCCGGCGTGCATTGGTCGCTGCGGCATTACGCCGAGCTGCTGCACGACCCGACGTGGCTCGGCAGCATCCGCGACAGCGTCGTCGTCGCGACCGGCGCGACGGCGCTCGCGGTCGTGCTCGGCACGCTCGTCGCCATCGGCTGCTGGCGCATCTCGAGTCGGCTATCCGAATTCGTCCGCATGCTGATGCTGGCGCCGATGATCGTGCCGACGATCGTGCACGCGCTCGGCTTCTATCAGGGCTGGGTGCAGTTCGGCCTGATCGACACGTACGTGGGACTGATCCTCGCGCACGCATTGAAGGGTGCGCCGTACGTCGTGATCAGCGTCTCGGCGGCGCTCGCCAACGTCGACCTGCGACTCGAGCAGGCGGCGCGCAATCTCGGCGCGTCCATGCTCGCGACGCTGTGGCGGGTGATCGTGCCCGCAGCGAAGCCGGGCATCGTGGCGGGCGCGGTGTTCGCGTTCGCGATCTCGTGGGACGAGCTGGTCGTCAACCTCTTCATCACCAGCCGCAACGTCTACACGCTGCCGCGCAAGATCTGGGACGGCATTCAGGATAATATCAACCCGGCCGTGGCCGCCGTGGCGACGCTGCTGATCCTGTTCACCGTCGTCGGCATGGTCGGCCGGATGATCGTGTCGCGCCGTGCTGCGAGGCAGTCGGCAGCGTGAACGACGTCGCGCCTCACCCATCGCACTCATCGAAGAGGACCTCATGCCCCATCAGACGTTCCAACAGGACTGCGTCGAGCTGCTGCGCGAGCAAATCGAAGGGCGCACGGTGAATCGGCGCGCGTTCCTATCGGCGCTCGCCATTCTCGGCATCGCGCCCGAGCTGTTCCGCATGAAGCCGGCGCATGCGCAGACGAAGGAGATCGTCGTCGTCAACTTCGGCGGCGACGCGGTGCCGGCGATGACCAAGGCGTGGGCCGAGCCGTTCAACAAGACCTCCGCGGTGAAGGCGATCGTCGACGGCTCCGGTCCGTCGTCGGCCAAGATGAAGGCGATGGTCGAAAGCGGCAAGGTGACCTGGGACGTCGTCGACCGCAACCTGATCGCGGGCCTCGAGCTCGGACGCCAGAACCTGCTCGAGAAGATCGACTACACGATCGTCGACCGGTCGAAAGTGCGTCCCGACCACGCCAACGATTGGGCGCTCGGCTCCTACATCTACGCCAACGTGCTCGCGTACCAGAAGGATGCGTTCGGCGGGCGTGTGCCGAAGACCTGGAAGGACTTCTACAACCTCAAGGATTTTCCCGGCAAGCGCACGATGCGCAAGCACATCGACGGGCAGCTCGAGACGGCGCTGCTCGCCGACGGCGTTGCGCCGGACAAGCTCTATCCACTCGACGTGAAGCGCGCGCTCGACAAGATCCGGTCGATCAAGAAAGACGTCTACTTCTGGAGCAGCGGTGCGGAGAGCCAGCAACTGCTGCGCGACAAGGAAGTGACGATGGGCAGCGTCTGGAATACGCGCGCGATGGTGTCGAAGCGCGAATCCGAGGGGAAGATCGACTTCACGTTCAACGAAGGAAGCGCGTGGGTCGGCGCGTGGCTGGTGCCGAAGGGCAATCCGGCCGGCAAGGAGGCGTTCAAGTTCATGGCGTCGACGCAGGATCCCGCGGGCCAGGTCGTGCTGTTCGAAGCGCTCGGCAACGGTCCCGTGAACCCGGCCGCCGCATCGATGGTGCCGGCGAACCTGAAGGCGCTCGATCCGGGCAGCCCGGAGAACTACAAGCTGCAGATCCCGGCGGATTCGGAGTGGTACGCGAAGAACAGCGCCACCGTGCTGAACCAGTACCTGGAAGCGATTTCCTGAACGCATGGCGGCTGAGACAGGGGCCTCGGAAAGCGTCCCGATGACATGGCCGCGCGGCAAGCGCTGCGCGGTCTGTCTCACGTTCGATTTCGATGCCGAGTCGCTGTGGCTTGCGAAGGACGCCGGCAACGAAGCGCGGCTCGCCACGCTGAGCCAGGGACGCTACGGCGCGAAGGTCGGCGTGCCGAAGATCCTCGAGCTGTTGCAGCAGGAGGGACTGAAGGCGACGTTCTTCACGCCCGGCTGGACGATCGATCACCATCGGGACAAGGTCGAGCGCATCCTGCGCGACGGGCACGAGCTCGCGCATCACGGCTACGCGCACCATTGGCCCGATCCCGAGAATACGGAGCAAATCGTCGAGGAGCTCGACCGCGGGCTCGACGCGATGCGGCGCCAATTCGGCGTGAAGCCCGTCGGCTATCGGCCGCCCGGCAGCGAATCGTGCCATTTCCTGCTCGAGTTGCTGACGAAGCGAGACTTTCTCTACGACAGCTGCTTCAAGGACGACGTGCATCCGTATCGGCACACGCTGCGTGACGGCTCGCCCGGGCCGATCGAGTTGCCCGAGCATCCTTCGCTCGACGACTGGAGCTACGGCACGAGCCACCTGCGGTTTCCGCGGCCGATCTTCGGCACCGACCACGTGCTCGGCATCTGGCAGGACGAATTCACGATGATGCGCGAATGGGGCGGCGTGTTCGTGCTGGTGATGCATCCGCAGGTGACCGGACGCCCGATGCGCATCGCGATCCTGCGCGAGTTCATCGCCTTCACGCGGCAGTTCGACGACGTCTGGTATGCGACGGGCCGCGAGATCGCGCAGGCATTCGCGGAGCAGGAGACTGCGCGTCGCGCGCGCGTCGCCGTCTAGCGCGACAGCCGACCATGGCGTTCGACCTCGAGGCCGATCATCGCCGCGTTCCGCTGTTCGAGGAGCGCACGTCCCCCGACATCGCGGCCGCCGTCGCCGCTGGCGCTCCCGTCATCGTGCCGCTCGGGGCGACGGAACAGCACGGGCCGCATCTGCCGCTCGGGGCCGACACGATGCAGGGCATCGACATGTGCCGCCGCGCGGCCGCGGTGCTCGCGCGTGACGGCGTGGCGTTGCTGGTGGGGCCGGCGATTCCCTTCGGGCCGCGGCCATTCCTCAGCGAATCGCCTAAAGCATTCGCCGGCACGATCGAGGTGTCGAACGACACGTTGCGGGCGCTCACGCACGATGTCTGCACATCGCTGATCGCGCACGGCTTCCGGCGCATCTACCTGCTGCTGGCGAACGTCGAGAGCGAGTACGCGATGCACATCGTCGCGAAGGAGCTGACCGAGACGACGCCGGCGAACATCGTGACGCTCAACTGGCTGGTCGGCGCGCGTCCCGGGTACAAGGGCATCCTCAAATCGGAGCGCCCGCAGGGCCACGGCGGCGAGGGCGAAACCGCACGTTTGCTCGCGACCGCGCCGCACCTCGTGCGCATGGACGAGGCACGGCCCTTTCATCCAAACCTGCCCAATCCACCGCCCGTGCACGGCGACGCGCTGCCGTATCTCGGCGGCGCCATCGGCCGCTACCGATTCGACGGTTCCGAATTCGAGGGCTTCGTCGACGGCATCACCGGCGATCCCCAGCTCGCGACCGCGGAGACGGGTGAAAAAAGCTACGCGCTGATCGCCGAGTGGATCGCGTCCGTCGTGCGTCTCGACCTGGGCACGCGGAAGCGTTAGGTCCGGTTCGCCACGCCAGCCAGGAACGTCCACATCACCGTCGCGGCGAGGAAGGCCGTCATGCCCGCACTGTCGTGCGGCGGGCTCACGGTATTCACGTCGAGCACGCGGGCGTCAAGCGGCGCCAGACGTTCGAGGAAGTCGAGTCCTTCGTGCGCAGCCGCGCCGCCCCACGTCGGCGTACAAACACCGGGCGCCGCGGAGGGATCGAAGAAATCCATGTCGAAGCAGAGGTAGACCGGACGATCGCCGATCGTTTCGATGATTCGTGCGGCGACCGCGGCGAAGCCCGTCTCGCGCAGCTCGCGCATCGTGATCATCGTGTAACCGAGTCCACGACACGTTTCGTAGACACGCGGCACCATCGTCGGACCGCGCATGCCGATCTGGAACGAGCGGGCGGCGTCGATAAGCCCTTCCTGCACCATGTGCCGGAAACTCGTCGCCGTGTTGTAGCCCTCGATCGGGTAAGCGTCGGTGTGCGCGTCGATGTGCACGACGCACAGACCGCGCGCATGGCGAGCCAGCGCGCGCACTTGCGGCAGCGTGACGGCGCCGTCGCCGCCCATCGTGGCGGCAATGACGTTCTTGGCGAGGACATCGTCGAGCGCAGCTTCGATGGCTGCGAACGAAGATTCGATCAGGCTCGGCGTGACGGGAACGTCGCCGCAATCGACGAGACCGAGACGCTCGACGACGTCGATGTTGCTGCGCGGGTCGAAGCGTCGCAGATTCGTCGATTGCTCGCGAATCGCCGCCGGCCCGAGACGCGCGCCGATGCGGTCGGGATGCGTGCCGCAATCGAACGGGATCCCGAGCACTGCCGCACCGCATGATCCCGAAGGCATGCCCGACGGTGCGCCGAGCCACGTTCGTGGCTTCAGAAACTCGACGCTCATCGCGTCGCGGCCGCGTGCCGGCCGCGGCGAACGATCGCGACCAGACACAGCAACTCGAACAGGCACTGCGCGCCGACGTGCGCCGTGTTCGTCGTCGCGTCGTATTGCGGCGCCACTTCGACGACGTCGCCGCCGACGACGTGCAGGCCGGCGAGGCCGCGCAGGATGCCGAGCGCCTCGCGCGGCGTGAGCCCGCCGACTTCCGGCGTCCCGGTGCCGGGCGCGAATCCCGGATCGATCGCGTCGACGTCGAACGTCACGTAGACCGGTCCGTCACCGACGACTTCACGCGCTCGTGCGACGACGGCAGGAATGCCCATCGCCATCACGTCTTCGACGTGCAGCACCGTCATGCCGCTCTCGTACGAAAACTCCCACAGATACTCGGCGCCGCCGCGGATGCCGATCTGGATCGAGCGCTCGGGATCGAGGACGCCCGCGAGCACCGCATGCCGGAATGGCCCGCCATGATGGAACTTCGCGCCTTCGTACTCGCCCGCCGTATCGCAGTGCGCGTCGATGTGCACCATGCCGACCGGGCGCTCGCGGCCCACTGCCTTCAGGATCGAATGCGTGATCGAGTGATCGCCACCGACGGCGAGCGGAATCACGTTCGCATTGCAAACGGTCGTGAAGAAGGCCTCGATATCGGCATGGCACTGCTCGAGGCTGAACCGGCTCTGCATCGGCACGTCACCGACGTCCGCGACGGCGAGATGCACCGAGGGCGCGATGCGCAGCACGTGATCGTACGGGCCGATGCGCTCGACCGCGCGTACCGCGCGCGGTCCGAGACGTGCGCCGGCGCGATTGGTGACGCCGAGATCCATCGGCACGCCGACCAGCGCGACATCGAGGCCGCCGAAGTCGGGGAGCGAAGGCGCGTCACCGCGAAACGGCGCACCGAGCAGCGTCGCGGGATCGGCGAACGGCCATTTGCGGCGGTCGGGGCTGCTGAATACCTGCGCGGCGACGGCGGCGAAGTCGGGGTCGAAGATGTCGCCGCCGCGCGTCTCTGCATACTTGCGGCGCAGCGCATCGAGCTTGTCGGGGTTCAACGTGGATCCGCGAAACGGTTGAAACGAGCGCAGTGTACGATGGCACGACAGAAGCTCCGGATGGCCGGCTGACAAAGCGCGAGCACGCCGGGCTTGCAACCGCGACCGGTCGCCCCAATGGTCTTATCGGCGCTTCGGAGATCAGGCGCCTTTCCGCGTCGCCCCGCCTCATGGAAGCCCGGCACGCCCGGGCTTTCCCGTTTCGACATTTTCAAAGGATCCCATTGGCCAAGGAAGAAGTTCTACAAATGCAAGGCGTGGTGGCCGAAGTGCTGCCCGATTCCCGCTATCGCGTGACGCTCGAAAACGGCCACAGCCTCGTGGCGTACAGCGCGGGCAAAATGCGCAAGCACCGCATTCGCATCATCGCCGGCGACAAGGTGTCGCTGGAAATCTCGCCCTACGACCTCAGCAAGGGTCGCATCACGTTCAGGCAAATCGAATCGCGCCCCGTGGCGCACGCGCCGCGACCCAGGTACTGACGGAGTCCCGCGCCTCACCGGCGCAGATCGGCGACGACATGGCGGCGATGCTCGCCGTCACGATGCTCGAACAGGTAA
>DASTIY010000049.1:0-5924 GCA_035717085.1 Casimicrobiaceae bacterium
AGCAGCAGGTCGGCCAGGCGGCCGCGGAGATTCGCGGCTACCGGCCGCCGGAGCCCTACAAGGGCAAGGGCGTTCGCTACGCCGACGAGTACGTGAAGATCAAGGAAACCAAAAAGAAGTAGGGGTTCGACAAATGACGAAGAAAGAGGCTCGTGTCCGCCGCGCCCGCAAAACCCGGGTGCGCATTGCCGAGCAGTGCGCGACGCGGCTCGTCGTGGGGCGTTCGAACGCTCACATCTACGCGCAGGTCATCGCGCCGTCGGGCGATCGCGTGCTCGCGAGCGCGTCGACGATCGAGCCCGGCGTGCGCAAAGACCTGAAGAGCGGCGGCAACAAGGCGGCGGCGACGATCATCGGCCAGCGCATCGCCGAGCGCGCAAAGGCCCTCGGCATCGACGCGGTCGCGTTCGACCGCGCCGGCTTTCGGTTCCACGGCCGCGTAAAGGCGCTGGCCGATGCCGCCCGCGAAGGCGGCCTCAAGTTCTGATCGAGGAATTCATTCAATGGCACAACAACGTTCCAACCCGCGCCAGCAGCAGCAGGACGACCGCGGCGACGGCCTGCGCGAGAAGATGATCTCGATCAATCGCGTGACGAAGGTCGTGAAGGGTGGCCGCATCCTCGGTTTCGCCGCACTCACGGTCGTCGGCGACGGCGACGGTCGCGTCGGCATGGGCAAGGGCAAGGCGAAGGAAGTGCCGGTCGCCGTGCAGAAGGCGATGGAGCAGGCGCGCCGCAAGATGGTGAAGGTGCGCATCAAGAAGGGCACGCTGCACCATGCCGTCGAAGGCCAGCACGGCGCGACGCGGGTGTTCATGCAACCGGCGTCGGAAGGCACCGGCGTGATCGCCGGCGGCGCGATGCGCGCGGTGTTCGACGTCGTCGGCATCACCAACATCCTCGCGAAGTGCCACGGCTCGACCAACCCGTACAACGTCGTGCGCGCGACGATCAACGCGCTCGAGGCGGTCAACTCGCCGGCGGACATCGCGGCGAAGCGCGGCAAGACGGTCGAGGAGATTCTGCAATGACGGGCGAGGGCGCGGCCGCGGGCCGCAAGATCAAGGTGACGCTCGTCCGTGGCGTCAACGCCACGCGCGGCGATCATCGCGCGACGGTGCGCGGGCTCGGCCTGAAGCGCATCCGCCACACGGTCGAGCTCGACGACACGCCCGCAGTGCGCGGAATGATCAACAAGGTCCGCTACCTCGTTTCGGTTGCGGGCGAGTGAAATTTCGGAGCACGCGATGCGTCTCAATACGATGAAGCCGGCCGCCGGCAGCCACAAGGCGAAGCGCCGCGTGGGCCGCGGCATCGGCTCGGGGCTCGGCAAGACGGCCGGGCGCGGGCACAAGGGTCAGAAGTCGCGCTCGGGCGGCTTCCACAAGGTCGGGTTCGAAGGCGGGCAGATGCCGCTGCAACGACGGCTGCCGAAGCGCGGGTTCGTCTCGCGCTCGCGCGACGACGTCGCCGAAGTGCGACTGTCCGACCTCGCGCGCCTGCCGGTGACCGACATCGACCTTCTCGCGCTCAAGGCGGCGGGCCTCGTGCCGTCGATCGCCAAGTCGGCGAAGGTCATTCGCACCGGCAAGCTCGACAAGGCGGTGAAGCTCAGCGGGATCGGCGTCACGAAGGGCGCGAAGTCGGTCATCGAGGCGGCAGGCGGCAGCGTCGCGTAGCGCACCGCATACAGGACAATCACGTGGCAATCGCAAACCCGGCGCTGAAGAGCGGCACCAAGTACGGCGATCTGAAACGCCGGCTCTGGTTCCTGCTCGGCGCGATGGTCGTGTACCGCATCGGCACGCACATTCCGGTGCCGGGCATCAACGCGAGCGTGCTCGACGAGCTGTTCCGCGGCCAGCAGGGCGGCATCCTCGGGCTCCTCAACGTGTTCTCGGGCGGCGCGCTCGCGCGCTTCTCGATCTTCGCGCTGGGGATCATGCCGTACATCTCGGCGTCGATCATCATGCAGCTCTGCACGACGATCGTGCCGTCGCTCGAGGCGCTCAAGAAGGAAGGGCAGGCGGGACAGCGCAAGATCACGCAGTACACGCGCTACTCGACGCTCGGACTCTCGTTCTTCCAGGCGCTCGCGATCTCGACCGCGCTCGAGGCGCAGCCGGGGCTCGTGCTCGACCCGGGCTTCACGTTCCGCCTCGTGTCGGCGGTGACGCTCGTGACCGGGACGATGTTCCTGATGTGGCTCGGCGAGCAGATCACCGAGCGCGGTCTCGGCAACGGCATCTCGCTCATCATCTTCGCCGGGATCGCCGCGGGACTGCCGCGCGCGATCGGGCAGACGCTCGAGCAGGGACGCACCGGTGCGTACTCGTGGATCCTGATCATCGGCCTCGTCGCGCTGGTCGTCGTCGTGACCGCGTTCGTGGTGTTCATGGAACGGGCGCTGCGCAAGATCCTCGTCAACTACGCCAAGCGCCAGGTCGGCAATCGCGTCTACCAGGGTCAGAGCTCGCACCTGCCGCTGAAGATCAACATGGCGGGCGTCATTCCGCCGATCTTCGCGTCGTCGATCATCCTGTTCCCCGCGACGATCGCCCAATGGGCCGGCACGGGCGAGAGCACCGTGTGGCTGCGCGATCTCGCGGCGACGCTCGCACCGGGGCAGCCGGTGCACGAGATCCTGTACGCGGCGGCGATCATCTTCTTCTGCTTCTTCTACACGGCGCTGCAGTACAACCCGAAGGAGACGGCCGACAACCTCAAGAAGAGCGGTGCGTTCATTCCGGGCTACCGGCCGGGCGAGCAGACGGCGAAGTACCTCGAGAAGATCACGTTGCGCCTGACGCTGATCGGCTCGATCTACCTGGTGGTGGTGTGCTTCATCCCGAACTTCCTGATCGCGTGGAAGAATGTGCCGTTCTATTTCGGCGGGACGTCGCTCCTGATCATCGTCGTCGTCACCATGGACTTCATGACGCAGGTGCAGGCGTACCTGATGTCGCAGCAATACGAGAGCCTGCTGCGGAAGGCGAACTTCAAGGCGGGGGTGCCGAGCCGATGATCGTGCCGCTCGGGCCCCTCACCCCTTCCCCCTCTGCCCGAGGAGAGGGGAAATGGAGTGAGCCGCTGCGCGGCTGGTGATGCATGGCAAAAGAGGAAACGATTGCGATGCAGGGCGAGGTGACGGAAATGCTGCCCAACGCCACCTTTCGCGTGAAGCTCGAAAACGGTCACGTCGTGCTCGCCCACATCTCCGGAAAGATGCGCATGCACTACATCAAGATCCTCCCGGGCGACAAGGTGACGGTGGAGTTGACGCCGTACGATCTGTCGAGGGCGCGGATTACGTTTCGGGCGAAATAGGGAGAGGGGACAGGCAACACCGAGCCCGCCCCCGAAGATTTTCGATCGTGACCATTTGAACCAACAGGAGCGGGACGAGGGAGCGAAGGATACGAGACGACGGCTGCATCGACGTGATGGCCTATCCCCTATCCCTTATCCCCTATCCCGAGACAAACATGAAAGTACTCGCCTCCGTCAAGAAAATCTGCCGCAAGTGCAAGATCGTCCGTCGCAACGGCGTCGTGCGCGTCATCTGCACCGCCGACGCGCGGCACAAGCAGCGTCAGGGTTGATGCATCGTCGAAATCAGCGTCGACAGACACAACATAGGTAAACCATGGCCCGTATTGCAGGCGTCAACATCCCGAATCACCAGCACGCGGAAATCGCGCTGACCGCGATCTACGGCATCGGCCGCCCGCGCGCCAAGGCGATCGTCGAGGCCGCCGGCGTGCCCCTCGGCACCAAGATCAAGGACCTGACCGACGCGCAGATGGACAGGCTGCGCGAGAACATCGGCAAGTTCGCGGTCGAAGGCGACCTTCGTCGCGAGGTGACGATGAGCATCAAGCGGCTGATGGACCTCGGCTGCTATCGCGGCGTGCGCCATCGCAAGGGCCTGCCCGTCCGCGGCCAGCGCACGCGCACGAACGCGCGCACGCGCAAGGGACCGAAGAAGGGCCGCACCGTCGCGCTGTCGAAGGGCGTCACGAAGTGACGGCGACACCGAGCTATTCACGGGCATAGAGCAAGGACGATAGATGGCACAGCAACCGTCGCAGAAGGCCGCCGCCGCGCGGGCACGCAAGAAAGTCAAGAAGAACGTGTCCGAAGGCATCGCGCACATTCACGCGTCGTTCAACAACACGATCATCACGATCACCGATCGGCAGGGCAACGCGCTGTCGTGGGCGACGTCGGGCGGCGCGGGCTTCAAGGGCTCGCGCAAGTCGACGCCGTTCGCCGCGCAGGTAGCCGCCGAATCGGCGGGCCGTGCTGCGCAGGAGTGCGGCGTGCGCAACCTCGAAGTGCGCATCAAGGGTCCCGGGCCGGGCCGCGAATCGGCCGTGCGCGCGCTGAACGCGCTGGGACTCAAGATCAGCAGCATTTCCGACGTGACGCCGGTGCCGCACAACGGCTGCCGGCCACCGAAGCGTCGCAGGATCTAAACCGGCGGACAAGAGTGAAAACCTACTTTTGTCCGATTGATCACCTGGAAATCGCAGGCGGAGCCTGACGATTTCCAGCGGAAAGAGCAGGAGTTAAACAGTGGCTCGATACACGGGACCCAAATGCAAGCTCGCGCGGCGGGAAGGGACGGACCTCTTCCTCAAGAGCGCGCGCCGTTCCCTCGACTCGAAGTGCAAGCTCGACACCAAGCCGGGCCAGCACGGCGTGCGCTCCGGCGCGCGCACGTCGGACTACGGCCACCAGCTGCGCGAGAAGCAGAAGCTGCGCCGCATCTACGGTGTGCTCGAGCGGCAGTTTCGCCGCTACTTCGCCGAGGCGACGAAGGGCACGAGCTCGACGGGCACGAACCTGCTGCAGCTCCTCGAGTCGCGCTTGGACAACGTCGTCTACCGGATGGGGCTGGGCTCAACGCGGGCCGAGGCGCGCCAGCTCGTCTCCCACCGCGCGATCATGGTGAACGGCAAGGTGGTCAACGTGCCGTCGGCGCTGCTCCGTGCCGGCGACATCGTCTCGACGACCGAACGCGCGAAGTCGCAGCTTCGAATCCAGGACGCGCTGCAGCTCGCCGAGAAGGTCGGGTTCCCGTCGTGGGTCGAGGTCGATCCGAAGAAGATGACGGGCACGTTCAAGGGTGCACCCGATCGCTCCGAGTTCGGGCAGGACATCAACGAAAGCCTGGTAGTCGAGCTTTACTCGAAGTAACCATGGACCGTCGAGCGCGAGTGCCATCCGCGGTCGATCGAGAGGCACGATCGACCGCCATGCCGCCGCGGTCGACACTTTGTAATCGATCGGCGTTTTCGCCAAAGGTCAACGCATGCAGAGCAACGTTCTGTTGAAACCCCGCATCATCGACGTGCAGAGCATGTCGCCGTTCCACGCCAAGGTGGTGATGGAGCCGTTCGAGCGCGGGTACGGGCACACGCTGGGCAACGCGCTGCGGCGCGTGCTGCTCTCGTCGATGCCCGGGTACGCGCCGACGGAAGTGAAGATCACCGGCGTGCTGCACGAGTACTCGGCGCTCGACGGGGTGCAGGAGGACGTCGTCGACGTGCTCCTGAACCTGAAGGGCGTCGTGCTCAAGCTGCACAACCGCGACAGCGTGATGCTGAAGCTCGCGAAGAGCGGCGAAGGCCCGGTCACTGCGGCCGACATCGAGCCCAACCACGACGTCGAGATCATCAATCCCGAGCACGTGATCGCGCATCTCACCGCCGGCGGCAAGATCGAGATGGAGATCAAGGTCGAGCGCGGCCGCGGCTACCAGCCGGCGACGGCGCGCACGAAGCCCGAGGGAGGACGCACGATCGGCAGCATCCTGCTCGACGCGTCGTTCTCGCCGGTGCGACGCGTGAGCTACGCCGTCGAATCGGCGCGCGTCGAGCAGCGCACCGACCTCGACAAGCTCGTCCTCGACATCGAGA
>DASTIY010000050.1:0-2327 GCA_035717085.1 Casimicrobiaceae bacterium
GCGTATGTGAGGCCGGTGACATGGCGCTCGATATTCGCGGTCCCCCATGCGAGCAGCTGCTGCATCGAGGCGTTGACCGCGGCACACGCCGCGTAGTTGTAGTTCCCGAGATCGAAGCGCCGCGCCGCCGCCGCATATTCGAACGACAGGTCGCCGAGCGTCGCTTCGTGCGCATCGCCGAGGTCGACGCCGAAGCGCGCCAGATACGCCGGCTTCAGGCGTCGCGCCCACTCGCGTCGGCAGTAGAAAAAGCCCATGCCGTACAGGCCGAGGAGGCCCTTCTGGGTCGATACCGCGAGCGCGTCGATGGCCGAGCGCTGCACGTCGGTGTCAACGATGCCGACGGACTGCGCTGCGTCGACCAGCAGCAGCACGTCGCGCTCGCGACAGGCGCGCCCGAGCCGATCGACATCGGTTCGAAAGCCCGGCGCGAACGTGATGGTGGAGACGGTGACGACCCGCGTTCCGCCGTCCATGCGGGCGATCAACTCGTCGACCGGGATGTGAGCCTCGCGCGCAGCAACCGCCCGCACTTCGAGCCCATAGCGCTGCATGTTGAGCCACGGGTAGACATTGTTGGGATGCTCGAGATCGGGACAGAGGATCACATTGTCGCCGCGCTTCCAGTCGAAGGCGGTCGCGACCATGTTGAGGCCTTCGGAAATATTCTTGGTGAACGCGATTTCGTCCGGCGCCGCGTGGATCAGTCGCGCGAATCGCGCGCGCGTCGCCTCGACGAGGTCGAAGAACTTCGCCTTGTCGCCGCCGTTCATCAGGCGCTCGTCGAGATGCGCGTCGAGCGCCGCCCGGGTGTCGCGCGAGAGCACGCCCCGTCCGGCGACGTCCATATACGTCCAGCGCTCGAGCGCCGGAAACTGCGCGCGCGCCGCCGCGATGACGTCCAGCTCCACAGGTCGGTTCATGGGCTCTCCTTCCAGCCGTAGGTTTGACGCGCATGATGCTCGGTGATGCGCTCTTCGCGCAAATCGCGCCGGACCGCCTCGGGATCGCGCTTCCCGGGCTCGCCGTAACCGCCGCCGGCGGGCGTCGCGATGCGCAGCACGCTGCCCCGCGGCAGGCGCACATCGGCGGCGGCCGAGGGCAGCTTCCGCTCATCATGCGCGCCGGGATTCAATACGAATTCGCCGGTCACGCCGGCGCCGCCGTTCGCCATCCCCTGCGCGGCGACGTGCTGGCGCTCCGATGACAGGCTTACCACGATATCGTCGGCGAGCACGCGGTAGTCGCGCACCACGCCGGCGCCGCCGCGATGCTGCCCCGCACCCGACGAATCATCCCACAAGGCATAGCGCTCGACGCGAAACGGATAGGCGTGCTCCAGCGCTTCCACCGGGAGATTGGACGAGCCGGACGCGTGCACCCGCACGCCGTCCACGCCGTCGCGATTCGCGCGCGCGCCATAGCCGCCGGCGAGCGTTTCATAGTTGACGAAATACTGGCCGGTCCGCGGGTCGGTGCCCGAGAGCACGTAGAGGTGGTGCGGACCGCTGCCGGCAAGCGCCTTGTCGGGCAACGCTTGCGAGAGAGAACGCGCGATCACGTCGCCCAGCACGCTGGCCGAAATCGAGCGGCAGCCGATCGCCGCGGGCGGCACCGGTCCCACGACACATCCCGGCGGCGCGCTCACCTTGAGCGTGCGATAGTAGCCGGCATTCGCCGGCACTTCGGGATCGAGCAGGCTCTTGGCGACGGTATAGACCGTGGCGAGCAGCGCGCGATAGGGAATGTTGCGCGCGCTTTCGAGCTGCGGATCGGAGCCGCTGAAATCGAACTCGAGCCGGCCTTTGGCGACCGTCAACGCGAGCCGGATGCGGCACACTTCGCCCTCCGCGTTGCCGTCCAGAAAATCCTCGGCGACATAGCGTCCCGCGGGCAGGCGGTCGATGGCGGCGCGGAACCGTTTCTCGGTGAAATCGAGGTAGCCGGCGATCGCCGCTTCGCTTTCCTTCACGCCATAGCGCTCGAAAAGTTGCAGCACGCTGCGCGCGCCGACGGTGTTGGCCGCGAACTGCGCCTGCAGGTCGCCGACGCGCTCGCCGGGCGTGCGCGAATTGAGCAGGATCAGGTCGAACACATCGCGATTCAACGTGCCGGCGCGCATGATGCGGACCGGCGGGATGCGCACGCCTTCCTGGTAGATCGACTTGCACACCGCGGCTTCGGAACCGGGCACCATGCCGCCGACATCCGCGTGATGGGCGATGTTGGCGACGAACGCGACGATCCGCCTGCCGATGAAGACCGGCGCGATCACGGTGATGTCGGGCAGGTGGGTGCCGCCGCCGTTGTACGGATCGTTGGCGACG
>DASTIY010000051.1:0-10990 GCA_035717085.1 Casimicrobiaceae bacterium
ATCGTGATGACCGCGTACTCGGATCTCGACAGCGCGGTCGCGGCCTTTCGCGGCGGCGCGTTCGAGTATCTCGCGAAGCCGTTCGACGTCGAGCACGCGCTGGCGCTCATCCGTCGCGCTGCCGAGGAAGCGCGGCAGCCGGCGAGCACGTCCGGCTTCGCCGCCGAGCCGCCGGGCATGCTCGGCCATGCGCCGGCGATGCAGGAAGTGTTTCGCGCCATCGGCCGCCTGTCGACGTCGACGGCGACCGTGCTCATCACCGGCGAGTCGGGTACCGGCAAGGAGCTCGTCGCGCGCGCATTGCATCGGCACAGTCCGCGCGCGGCGGGACCGTTCGTCGCAATCAACACGGCCGCGATTCCGAAGGATCTGCTCGAATCCGAGCTGTTCGGTCACGAGCGCGGCGCGTTCACCGGCGCGCAGGCGTCGCGGCGCGGCCGCTTCGAGCAGGCCGAAGGCGGCACGCTCTTCTTGGACGAAATCGGCGACATGCCGCTCGACCTGCAGGTGCGGCTTTTGCGCGTGCTCGCGGACGGCGAGTATTACCGCGTCGGCGGACACGCGGTGCAGCGCGCGAGCGTGCGCATCATCGCGGCGACGCATCGCGATCTCGACGAGCGCGCACGGCAGGGCCTGTTCCGCGAGGACCTGCTGCATCGGCTGAACGTCGTACGGCTGCGCCTGCCGCCGCTGCGCGAGCGCCCCGAGGACATCGCACCGCTCGCGCGCCATTTCCTGCAGAAGAGCGCCCACGCGCTCGCCGTGGAACCGAAAGCGCTCGCCGACGATGCGCTCGCCGCGCTCGGCGCGTTCCCGTTCCCCGGCAACGTCCGCCAGCTCGAGAACATCTGCCACTGGCTCACCGTGATGGCGCCCGGGCAGCGCATCGACGTCGGCGACCTACCCGCGGAAGTGCGCACGCTGCAAGGCGCCGCACGGCGCGCGACGCAATGGCTCGAGGCGCTCGATCGCGAGGTCGCGCAATCGCTTGCCGAAGGCGAGCGCGCCGTCGGCGATCGGCTGCAGCACGATTTCGAGCGGGCGCTGATTCGCCGCGCGCTCGCGTTCACGGCGGGACATCGGATCGACGCCGCGGCGCGACTGGGCTGGGGACGCAACACGCTGACGCGCAAGATCCAGGAGCTCGGGCTCGAGGACGAGTTGCGCAAGAGCCGATCGTAGTTGCCGTGTGTCCGACGCCCGATTACGGCATCGGGGTTGCCACCGGCGCGAGCATCGCGCGCTCGACCATCTCCTCGACGACGACGGTCGGCCGCTCGCGCAGCACCTGCGCCGGGTCGAGTCGGTGCGACGAGACGTAGACGCTGCGCGCGAAATTCTCCGAGAGCATCGGAATCAGCGGAATCGCCATCGAATCGCGGTACGCGAGCAGCGCGGGAAGCGTTCCCGCACGATCGCATGCATAGCGCTCGACATCGGGCTCGTCGCCCGAATCGACGCGCTGCGCACAGCGGGATTTCCGCGACGCGAGCACCTTGCCGAGCGGCGCGATGTCCGCTTCACGGAAGTGCGCGCTGTCGCCGGTCATGCGCGCGAGGTCCCCGGAATAGACGTCCTGGCCGCGCACGTAGGCCGGCAGGACGACGGGCGCGATCGCGACCGACGCCGGTGCCACCGACCTCGCGATCGCCGTCATGAGCGCGCCATACGCGACGCGCGCGCCGAGATAGTTCCAGTGCGAATCGGTCATGTAATAGACGCGCTCGCGCGTCTTCGCCGCGCGCAGCGGTTCACGGAGGTCGACGTACGGCACGCCGGCGGCGCGTAACGCGATGCTCAACCGATCGAGCGGCGCCTGCGATGCGGTTCGCGTCGCCCAGTGCGGCAGGTGCTCGGGATAGATCGTCGCCTTGTCGGGCGCGATCGTGACGACGTACGCGATGCCGTGCGCAGCGAGCCATGCGTGTCGACGCGAAAGCTCGGCCACGATGCGCGCGATGTCGGCATCGTCGAATCGGGGCGTTCCGCGGAAGTAGCGATCGAACGACGTGCCCTCCTCGCCCTTGAAGTAGAGCCAGCCGTCGCGTCCCAGCAGCACGTTCCGCGCAGGCGAGACGTCGAAGACGCGCACGAGCACATGGTTGTGCAACTTCAGGAGCGCGCCGCGCGCGCCGAAGCGGTCGGCGAACGCCCGCTCGAAGGCGTGGGTGAAATCGCGGGACGCGTGCGTCGGCCACGAGGCGAGCGTGCGATTTTCGTTCGCGATCGTCGTGCGGTGCCGCGGCACGAACGCGGCGAAGCCGATGACCGCGATGGCGACGACGAACGCGATCGACGCGACGATATCGCGCCACCGCTGCGCGGAGCGCATCTCGATTGTCTGCATCGAAGCGGCCGTCGCCTGCGCCGCGGGCGTCATCAGAAGCGGAAGTAGATGAACGGGTTGTACGTGCCCGCGGCGAGCATCGCGGCTGCGGCGATGAACACGAGCGTGATCGCGACGCCGTCGACGGTCAGCACGAAGGGACCTGCGAGCGGGCGCGACACGAAGCGCTGCGTCCAGCGCGCGATCGAAGGCGCGACGGGCATCGAGAACAGCACGCCGCACGCCAACGTCGCGACGAGCAACGGATTGACGAATTCACCGGGCGGATGCAGCGCCGGGTCGGCCGTCGAGAAGCCGAGCAGCGCGCGATAGAACGCGCCGGCGTGCGCGAGGGTGTCGCAGCGGAAGAGCACCCAACCACCCATGACGGCGGCGAGCGCGTACGCGTGCGCGAGCGCCGGGTGGCGCGCGAGGGGGCGCTCGAGTCCCGCGCGCTCGATGACGAGGAACAGTCCGTGCCACGCGCCCCAGACGACGAACGGCCAGCTCGCGCCGTGCCACAGGCCGCACAGCAGGAACACGACGACGAGATTCGCATAGGCGCGCGCGGCGCCGCGCCGATTGCCACCGAGCGGGATGTAGAGGTAGTCGCGGAACCAGTTCGAAAGCGAGATGTGCCAACGTCGCCAGAATTCGCGAATGCTCCGGGCAATGTACGGATAGTCGAAGTTCTCCAGGATGCGAAAGCCGAACATGCGCATGAGCCCGATCGCCATGTCCGAGTAGCCCGAGAAATCGAAGTAGATCTGCAGCGTGTAGCACGCGATGCCGAGCCACGCGACCGGCGCCGCGAGCTCGTGCCCGGGCAGCGCGAAGATCGCGTCCGCAGTCGCGCCGAGCGTATTGGCGATGAGCAGCTTCTTGCCGAGGCCGACGATGAATCGGCGTACGCCGTGGGCGAAATCGCTCGTGCTCGCCGGATGCGACGCGAGCTGCGCCGCGATGTCGCGATAGCGGATGATCGGGCCCGCGATGAGTTGCGGGAACAGCAGGATGTAGAGCGCGAATTCGCGCACGTCCCGCTGCGCGCTCGCCGTGCGCTTGTAGACGTCGACGACGTACGAAATCGCGTGGAACGTGAAGAACGAGATGCCGAGCGGCAGCGGGATCGCCGCCAGCGCGACCGGCGCGAGGCCGAAGACCGGCGCGATCGCGTCGACGTTGGCGACGGCGAAGTTCGCGTACTTGAAGACCGCGAGGGTCGCGAGGTTGCCGCTCACCGCGGCGACGAGCCGTCGCTTGCGCGCACCGGCGTCGCTCGCGCGCGCGATGGCGAGGCCCATCGACCAGTTGAACGCGACCGACGCGAGGATCAGCGGAACGTAGCGCGCCTCGCCCCATGCGTAGAACGCGAGGCTCGCGACGAGCAGGACGGCGTTGCGGAAGCGGCGCGGGAGTGCGAAGTACGCGACGATCGTCGCGGGGAGGAACAGGAACAGGAACAGCGGCGACGCGAAGACCATCGCGGCGAGTAGAGACGCGGGGTCGGACCGCGATGAAGCGTCTTATCCCGTGCTCAATAGAGGGGGTAGCCGGTCCCTGGCTTGGCCGGCGGCGGTATTTCCTCCACTTTCGGCTTCGCGGTGGCGGCGGTGCGCGGCGGCTCGTGCTTCAAGTTCGGCACGTTGCGCGGGTAGCCGGCGTCGTCGAGCACCGCCTGCCAGCGATCGGCGTTGAAGCCTTCGAGCACCTGCTTCTCGCCCACCTGCAGCACCGGCCCCACCTGCTTGCCGGTCAGGGCCTTGAGCCGCGCAGCACCCTTCTCCTCGGTCACGATCACCGTTTCGAACGGAATGCCGCGCTTGGTGAGCAGGTCGTTCGCGTCCTTGCACACCTGGCAGTCGAACGTGTACAGCGTGACCGGAAAGTTCTTCGCCGCCTGCTGCGCGGCGAGCGGCAGCGGATCGGTCTCGATGACGTTGTCGGTGAGCGCGCGCGGCTCGACCGATTTCGCGGACGCCGGCGGCGGTTGATCGGAGTAGACGATGCGGCCGTTCGCGTCGACGTAGCGGTAGAGCGCCGCGGAAGCGCTACCTGCGAACGCCGCAGCGACGAGCGACAGCGCGATCAGGGTGCGGACCGGCATGGGACGGTCACCTCACGATGCAGGAACCATCCCATTATGGCGCAGGAGCGCGTCGAGCGACGGCGGGCGCCCGCGAAAGGCGATGAACGACTCGATCGCCGGGCGGCTGCCGCCACGTGCGAGCACCTCGTCGCGAAAGCGCGCGCCGATCTCGGGCGAGAGCACGCCGCGCTCCTCGAACAGGCTGAACGCATCGGCCGACAGCACCTCGGCCCACTTGTAGCTGTAATACCCCGCCGCGTAGCCGCCGGCGAAGACGTGGCCGAACGCGTGCATGAACCGGTCGTACGCCGGCCGCTCGATGACCGCGACCTCGCGTCGAACCGCGTCGAGCACCGCCTGCGGCGTCGCGAAGCGTCCGCCGCCGTCCGGCGCGTACTCGGTGTGCAGCAGCATGTCGAAGAGCGCGAACTCGATCTGCCGCAGCGTCGCGATGCCGCTGCCGAAGTTGCGTGCGGCGAGCATGCGGTCGAAGAGCGCGCGGGGCAGCGGCCGGCCGGTCTCGGCGTGCGCCGTCATTTGCGACAGTACGTCCCATTCCCAGCAGTAGTTCTCCATGAACTGGCTCGGCAGCTCCACCGCATCCCACTCGACGCCCTGCAGTCCGGAAACGCCCGCGACGTCGACGCGCGTCAGCAGCTGGTGCAGGCCGTGACCGAACTCGTGGAAGAGCATGATCACCTCGCGGTGGGTGAAGTACGGCTCGCGCCCTTCGATCGGTCCGGAGAAATTGCACGTCAGGTAAGCGACCGGATGCTGCAGGCGATCGTGCGCGTAGCGACGATTGATCGCGTCGTCCATCCATGCGCCGCTCTGCTTGCCCTCGCGTGCGTAGAGGTCGAGATAGAACTGGCCGACCAGCGAGTCGTCGCGGTTGCGGATCTCGTAGAAGCGCACGCTCGGATGCCAGACCGGCGCGCTGCCCGCGCGGATGCGCACGCCGTAGATCGTCTCGACGACGTGGAAGAGTCCCGCGACGACGCGGCCCTCCGGAAAGTACTGCTTCACCTCCTGCTCGGAAAACGCATGACGTGCGCGCTTGAGCTTCTCGCTGGCGTACGCGAGGTCCCACGCGGACAGATCTTCGATGCCGAGCGTGTCGCGCGCGTAGGCGCGGAGCTCCGCGTATTCGCGCACGGCGAACGGCCGCGCGCGCGCCGCGAGATCGCGCAGGAACGCGAGCACCTCGTCGGGTGCCTGTGCCATCTTGGGCACGAGCGAAAGCTCGGCGTAGTTCGCGTAACCCAGCAGCCGCGCTTCCTCGTGCCGCAACGCGAGCAGGCGCTCGATGATCCCGGTGTTGTCCCACGCGTCGCTCGCCCCGAGGTCCGACGCAAGCGTTGCGTATGCACGGTGCATCAGCGCGCGCAACCTCCGGTCCTCGGCGTACTGCAGCACCGGCATGTAGCACGGATAGCGCAGCGTCAGCTTGTAGCCCTGTCGCTTCTCGGCCTCCGCCTCGCTGCGCGCTGCCGTGACGACATCGGCCGGCACGCCCGCGAGCGCGTCGGCGCGCTCGACGTAGTGCGAAAACGCGTTCTCGCTGTCGAGCACGTTGTCGTCGAAACGCGACGACAGGGTCGCGAGCTCCTCCTGGACGGTCTTGAAGTGCGCCTTGTCGGCCTCGTCGAGCTCGGCGCCGCCGAGGCGAAAGTCGCGGATCGCGTTCTCGACGACGACCTTCTGCGCGTCGTCGAGACCGGCGAACGCCGGTCCATCCTTCAGCGCCTTGAAGCGCGCGTACCAGCCGAGGTCCTGCGCGATGTCGGCGTAGAACGACGTGACCTTCGGCAGCGCCGCGTTATAGGCGTCGCGGATCGCCGGCGTGTTGACGACGGCGTTGAGGTGGCGCACGGCGGCCCACGCGCGATCGAGGTGATCGAACGCGCTTTCGGTCGGCGCGACCACGCTCGCCCACGTCGCTGCACCGGTGTCGCTCGCAACGCGCGTGACGGCCGCACGCGCCTTTCCGAGCAACGCGTCGATCGCGGGCGCGACGTCGGCGGCTTCGATGCGATCGAAGCGGGGCAGGCCGGTGAAATCGAGCAGCGGGTTCGTCATCGAGTCAGCATCGCATCGAGCGCGGCGAGGTCCGCCGGAGTGCCGACGTTGGCCCATAAGCCGGCGTAGCGCTCGCCGGACACGATGCCGAGCGCGATCCACCGCTGGTACAACGGCAACATTTTGAGCTTCGCCCCGCGCGGGAGTTCGGCGAACAGCCCGCTGTCGTAGAGGCCGATGTTGCCGAACGTCAGGCGCGGCGCACCCTCCGCCCGCACGCGACCATCGGCGAGCGCGAAATCGCCCGCAGGGTGGTAGGGGGGGTTCGGCACCATCACGAGATGCACGCGCATCGCGCCGCCCGCTCGCATCGTCGCGATCCGCGGCGCGAGCGACGCGTAATCGAAGCGCGTGAAGATGTCGCCCGAGACGATCAGCACCGGGCCGGGTGCGAAGAGATCGCGCGCGGTCGCGATGCCGCCGGCCGTCTCGAGCGGCTCGGGCTCTCGCGACCAGCGAATGCGTGCGCCGTAGGGCGCGCCGTCGTCGAGCGCTGCGATCATTCGGTCCGCGAGATGCGCGGCGTTGATCGCAATGTCGCGAAAGCCGGCGCGCACCAGCGCCTCGATCTGCCACGCGATCAGCGGCTTGCCGCCGACTTCGAGCAGCGGCTTCGGCTTCGCGTCGGTGAGAGGACGCATCCGCTCGCCGCGACCGGCGGCGAGGATCATCGCGGTCGCGAGCGGCGCGCTCAAGACGCAGCGAGCGATGCGATGGCGGTGCAACGCGCATCGGCGTCGAGCGCGTCGAGGAGCGACAGGAGCGGGGCGAGTTCGGCGTAACGAGCGCAGGCGCGCCGCAGATAACCGATTACGCGCGGCATGTCGGCCACGTACGCGGCTTTTCCGTCACGCACCTTCAGGCGCGCGAAGATGCCGAGCACCTTGATCTGCCGCTGCACGCCCATCCATTCGAAATTCCGCCAGAACGCGTCGAAGTCCGCGCCGACGCGAAGCCCCGCACGCCGCGCGCGCTCGAAGTACGCCTGTGCGAGCTCGAGCTGGCGCGCTTCGCTCCACTCGACGTACGCGTCGCGCAGCAGCGACACGAGATCGTAGGTGATCGGCCCGTAGACCGCGTCCTGAAAATCGAGGATCCCCGGATTGGGCGTGCTCAGCATGAGGTTGCGCGAGTGATAGTCGCGATGCACGAACACGCGCGGCTGCGCCAGATTGTTCGCGACGACGGCGTCGAACACCTCGGCAAGCGTCGCGCGCTGCGAATCGGTGAGCACGAGCGCGCGATGCCGGGCGACGTACCAATCGGGGAAGAGCGCGAGCTCGCGGCGCAGCAGCGCGTCGTCGTACGCCGGCAGCGCGTTCGCGCAATCGAGGCGCTGCATCGCGACGAGCGCGTCGAGCGCGTCGGCGTAGAGCGCGCCGGCGCTGTCGTCATCGAGCGCCGACGCGTACGTGCGCGTGCCGAGGTCGCTCATCAGGAGGAAGCCTTGCGCGACGTCGGCGCCGACGATGTGCGGGACGTGTACACCCGCCCTCTCGAGGAGGTTCGCGACGTGCACGAACGGCCGGCAATCCTCCATCGGCGGCGGCGCGTCCATGGCGATCAGCGTCGTCGCGCCATCGGCCGGCGCCCACGTCGTAGCGAGCGTTACGCGGAAGTAACGGCGGAAGCTCGCATCGGACGATGCGGGTGCGATGCCCGCGACCGGGACGCGCTGCACCGTCGTGAGCCACTGCGAGAGCGCTTCGGCGCGTGCGTCGGGCATGATGCGGATAGAATGGCGCGCATTCTAGCAAACGCTGCGTCGCAAATCCCTTGCACGTGATGAAGCTTCGCGCGGGCGTCATCGTCGCGACGGCGGCCGTGGCCGGCGTGCTGGCGACGCCGGGCGCGCGTGCAGAACCGCCGCTGGCGCTCGAGTTGTCGCGCGAGATTCACGCGGTGCCGCCGCGCAGCGCGCCCACGCCAGGCGCGCTCATCGGTGCGCCGGGGGCCGCGCCGGGTCAGCCGCAGGAAGTGCGCGGCGCGCTGTTCCTGCGCGCCGATCGCCTCGAAGGCAACGCGAACGTGATAACGGCCATCGGCAACGTCGAGTTGCGCACGCGGCGCGAGACGGTGCTCGCCGATCGATTGTCGTACGACACGACCACCCAGACGATCGACGGCCAGGGCAACGTCGTGCTGCGCCGCGATTTCGACTGGATCACCGGGCCGACGCTCGAATTCAAGCGCGATACCGAGACGGGCTTCTTCCGCAAGCCGAGCTTCTTCATCGCCGAGACGAACGGCCGCGGCGAGGCGGCCGAGATCCGCTTCAACGGCCCGAACGAGTACGAGGCGAGCGATGCCAGCTACACGACGTGCGTCGCGCCGCGCACCGACTGGTACCTGCAGACCGACGAGCTCGAAGTCGACAACCTGCGCAAGGTGGGCACCGCGCGCGCCGTCTCGCTGCACTTTCTCGGCGTGCCGGTCGCGTATGCGCCGTGGTTGCAATTTCCGCTGTCGAACGAGCGCAAGTCCGGCTTCCTGACCCCGACGCTCGGGTCGACCGGCGTGCGCGGCTTCGAGGTCAGCACGCCGTATTACCTGAATCTCGCGCCCAATTACGACGCGACGCTCACGCCGCGGCTCATGACCAAGCGCGGGCTGATGCTCGGCGCGCAGTTCCGCTACCTGCTGGGCGACGCGACGGCGCCGCTCGGCAGCGCGAACGGCGAGATGAACGCCGAGATCCTCCCGCACGACCGTGCGACGGGCGAGCGCCGCTACGCGCTCGGGTGGGCGCACAACGAGCAATTCGCCCCGTGGCTCGCCGGCTACTTCAACGTCAACAAGGTCTCCGACGACAAGTATTTTGCCGACTTCGCCGACCGGGTCGCCATCACGTCGCAGAAGATCCTGACGCGCGAAGGCGGCATCGCGGCGTCGAGGGGGCCGTTCGAGGTGCTCGCGCGCGTGCAGAGCTTTCAGACGCTGCAGGATCCGAACGCGCCGATCGTGCCGCCGTACAACCGCGTTCCGCAGGTGCTCGCGTCGCTGCGCGACACCGACTGGCTCGGACTCACGTGGAGCGGCAGCGGCGAGTACGCGCGCTTCTCGCAGGAAGCGCTGGTCCCGACCGGCGAGCGCGTCGTCCTCTATCCGCAGGTCGCGTGGCGGCGCCAGGGGTCGGCGTGGTTCTTCGAGGCGAAGACCGGCGTGCACGCGCGTGAATACCTGATCGACAAGACGACGCCCGCGCTCACCGAGCGGCATCCGAGCTTCACGATTCCGATCTCGAGCGTCGACGCCGGCCTGATCTTCGAGCGCGATCTCGACGTGATGAAGATGCCGCTCACGCAGACGCTCGAGCCGCGCGCCTACTACGTCTACATCCCCTACCGTGACCAGCGCAACGCGCCGATCTTCGATACCGCCGTCGACGACTTCAATTTCTCGCAGCTCTTCGCCGAGAACCGCTACATCGGCAACGACCGCATCGGCGACGCGAACCAGCTGACGCTCGCGCTGACGTCGCGCTTCCTCGACCGCGCGACCGGCGCGGAGCGGCTGCGGCTCGCCGTCGGCCAGCGCTTCTACTTCGAGGACCAGCGCGTAAGCCTTAACGAGCCGCTGCGCTCGGCGTCGACGTCGGACTTCCTCGTGTCGGCCGAGGGCCGCATCACCGAACAGTGGTCGATGCAGAGTCTTCTGCAATACAACTTCGACGCGAAGGAGGTCGAGCGGCTGAACGCGGGCGTGCGCTACACGCCGTCGCCCGGACGGGTGCTGAATGCGACGTGGCGCTACACGCGCAACATCATCGATCCGACGGGTGCGCCGACGACGCTGAAGCAGGTCGACCTGTCGGGGCAGTGGCCGGTGTCGGAACGCTGGTCGCTGATCGGGCGCTGGAACTACTCGCTGCACGACCGCAAGACGCTCGAGGCGGTGGCGGGCATCGAGTACAATGCCGACTGCTGGGTGCTGCGCGTCGTGGGCCAGCGGCTCACGACGACGACGCAACAGGCGACGACGTCGGTCTTCGTGCAGCTCGAATTCTCCGGTCTCGCGCGCGTCGGCACCAGCCCGCTCGAACTCCTGCGCCGCAGCGTCCCGGGCTACGTGCCCAGCAACAGCCCCTTGCTTCGCGAGCGCGACCAGCGCTTCGAACCGCTCCCCGAATTCTGAAAGGTTTCACCGATGGCCCTTCGCCGTCTTCTCGGATTCATCCTGTTCGCGGCGCTCGCCGGATTCGCCCACGCCGCCGCCGATCCCGTCTCGCTCGACCGCGTGGTCGTCGTCGTCAACGACGAGGCGATCACGCAGTGGGACATGAACGAGGCGCGGCGAATCCTCCTGTCGCAGTTGAAGTCGTCGAAGATCACGCCGCCGCCCAACGACGTGCTCGACAAGCAGGTGCTCGAGCGGCTGATCGTGCAGCGCGCGGTGCTGCAGTACGCGAAGGAGACCGGTATCCGCGTCGACGACACCACCGTCGAGCGCACGATCCTGCGCGTGGCCGAGGAGAACAAGCTGTCGCCCGAGGAGTT
>DASTIY010000052.1:0-10273 GCA_035717085.1 Casimicrobiaceae bacterium
CCGGCCGAAATGCAGCGTCTCGGCGAGCGCGACGAAGTAGCGCAACACGCGCAGGTCCATAGCGGAAAGGTATCGGATGCTCTCCGCTATTGTATTGGACGGTATGACGCGTACCGGGTAGATTCCACGCATGCCTCCGCGCTCCCTCGGCGCCGCGTACGCGGCGCTGCTCGCGACCGCCGCGCTGTGGGGAAGCAACGCCGTCGTCGCGCGCGGTCTCCTCGACGTCGTGACGCCCGCGCAGCTCGCGTTCGTGCGCTGGCTCGTCGTGCTCGCGTGCCTCGCACCGTTCGCCTGGGCCGAGCGACGCGCGATCGCGGGCGAATTGAACACGCGGCTGCGCGACTACCTCGTCATCGCGGTGCTCGGCTTCGCGCCGCAGACGCTCCTCTCCTACACCGCGCTGGCGCACACGACGGCACTCGTCGTCGGCCTCCTCAATTCGGCGATCCCGGTGCTGATCGTCGCCATCGCGGCCGTGCTCTACGCGCGGCGTCCGCGAAGGCTCGAGGCGCTCGGCCTCGCGATCTCGTGCACCGGCGTCCTGGTGATCGTCGCGCAGGGAAGTCCCGCCACGCTCTTCGCACCGCGCATCAACGGCGCCGACGTGCTCGCGCTCGGCGGCATGTTCGTCTGGGCGCTCTACACGGTGCGCCTCGCGACGCGGCCGCGCGTGCTGTCGCTGCCGTCGTTCACGTTCGTCGCGGCGCTGCTCGGCGTGCTCGCGATCGCGCCGATCACCGTCGCCGACGTCGCGATGCACGGCGTGTCGAAGGTCGATTCGCGCATGCTCACCGGGATCTTGTATATCGGCCTGCTGCCGTCGCTCGCCGCGACCTTGCTCTGGACGTTCGGCGTCGCGCGGCTTGGCGCCGTGCGCGCGGGCGTGTTCACGCACCTCGTGCCGGTGTTCGCGGCGCTCTTCGCCGTGACGTTCCTGGGCGAGAAACTGCGTGCCTATCACGCGCTCGGCTTCGTGCTCGTCGCCGGCGGCGCGCTCGTTTGTTGTCTGGTCGAAAGCCGGATGCTATCGTCGAAAGCCCCGCGGAGCGTCGACGCCGCGGTCTCGTGAAAGTGGTCGCCATGGCGCTCAATCGTCGCTCACGCCTCATCACCGCGGGCATCGCCCGTTCCCCGAATCGCGCCATGCTGCGTGCCGTCGGCTTCGGCGACGCCGATTTCGAGAAGCCGATCGTCGGCGTCGCCAACGCGCACAGCACGATGAATCCGTGCAACGCGGGCATCCAGCCGCTCGTCGATCGTGCGATGGCGGCGCTGCAGGAAGCGGGTGCGATGCCGCAGGTGTTCGGCGTGCCGACGGTGACCGACGGCATCGGCATGGGCACCGAAGGCATGAAGTATTCGCTCGTGTCGCGCGAGGTGATCGCCGACGCGATCGAGACGTCGGTGAACGGCCAGTTGATGGACGGCGTGCTCGTCGTGGGCGGCTGCGACAAGAACATGCCGGCGGCGATGATGGCGATGGCGCGCATCGACGTGCCGGGCATCTTCGTCTATGCCGGCACGATCAAGCCGGGCCACTGGAAGGGCCAGGCGCTGACGATCGTCTCGCCGTTCGAGGCGGTCGGCGCCTTCACGGCAGGCAAGCTCGCGAAGGAAGATTACGACGGGATCGAGCGCAACGCGTGCCCGACGGTGGGCGCATGCGGCGGCATGTACACGGCGAACACGATGTCGTCGTCGTTCGAAGCGCTCGGCATGAGCTTGCTCGGCAGCTCGCAGCTCGCCTCGCCGGATCCCGAGAAGGCCGATTCGTCGGCGCAGTCGGCGCAGGTGCTGGTGCGCGCGATCGCTGCGAATCTGAAGCCGCGTGACATCATCACGCGCAAGTCGATCGAGAACGCGATCTCGCTCGTCATGGCGACCGGCGGCTCGACGAACGCGGTGCTGCACTATCTCGCAATCGCGGCGGCTGCCGAGGTCGAGTGGTCGATCGACGACTTCGAGCGCATTCGCAAGCGCGTGCCGGTGCTGTGCGATCTGAAGCCGTCGGGTCGCTACGTCGCCGTCGATTTCAACGCGGCCGGCGGCGTGCCGCAGGTGCTGAAGATGCTGCTCGACGCAGACCTTTTGCATGGCGGCTGCATGACGATCACCGGGCGCACGCTCGGCGAGGAACTCGCCAACGTGCCGTCGCAGCCGCGCGCCGACCAGGACGTCATCCGGCCGCTGGACAAGCCGATGTACGCGCACGGCCACCTCGCGATCCTCCGCGGCAACCTCGCGCCGGAAGGCTGCGTGGCGAAGATCACGGGCTTGAAGAATCCGGCGATCACGGGACCTGCACGCGTGTTCGGTTCGGAGCCCGAATGCATGGAGGCGATCCTCGCGCGGAAGATCAACCCCGGCGACGTGATCGTGATCCGTTACGAAGGTCCGAAGGGCGGTCCGGGAATGCAGGAGATGCTCGCCCCGACGTCAGCGCTGATCGGCCAGGGCCTCGGCGAATCGGTCGGCCTCATCACCGACGGCCGCTTCTCGGGCGGCACGTGGGGCATGGTCGTCGGGCACGTCGCGCCCGAGGCGTACGTCGGGGGTCCGATCGCACTCGTCTGCGAGGGCGACTCGATCACGATCGACGCGAACCGGCTGCTGATCGAGTTGAACGTCGACGACGAGACGCTCGCGTTGCGCCGCGCGCGCTGGCAACAGCCTCCTCCACGCTACACGCGGGGGCTTCTCGCCAAGTACATGCGGCTCGTGTCGACCGCGAGCCGCGGGGCGATCACCGACGCACCGGCGTAGCACGCCCCGGACGCGCGGAACCGGCGTGCGCCGAGCGCGGCCTTAGGAAAAGCCGCCGGAACACGGCACCGGCCGATCCTGTTCGCTTTGTGTCCATGTCCGCGCCTTTCCTCGTTCGTACCTTCATCCTTGCGCTGGTTGCGCTGCTCGCCGGCTGTGCGACGCTCGAAAGCGAAGGCGACACCAGCGGTCGCGTCGCCGAGGCGCCGACGTTCACCGTGGGGACGCGCTGGACGTACCGCGGCAGCGAAGGCTTCCGGGCGCCGCTCGTCTGGACCGAGACGCACGAGGTGACCTCCGTCGGGCCCGATGGGATTCACGTCCGCGTGACCTACGAAGGGCCGCAGGTGCACGGGTCGCGCGAGGAAATCCTCGTCGCGCCGGGCGCGGTGCGGCAAGGCGCGCTGATGGACATCGAGACGCGCCGCTTTGCATCGCCGCTCGAGCGCTTCCGCTTCCCGCTCGCCGTGAACCAGCGGTGGAATCAGTGGGTGGCGAATTTCAACGAGACGACGCGCCGCGAAGGACAGATCAACCGGTACGTGCAGGTCGGCGGCTGGGAACGCGTCGGCACGCCTGCCGGCGTGTTCGACGCGATCCGCATGCGCGTGCTGATGCGCCTCGACGACGAGGAGTTCTGGCGCTACCCGACGATGTGCAACTACGTGATCTGGTGGGCGCCCGCGGTCGGCGCGCCGGTGCGCGAGGAGAAGGAGGCGGAGTACCGAGAAAAGGGCGACGAGCTCGACGCCGGCGGCGCGATCCGCGCGCAGCATACGTTGCTCGAGCTGATCACGTTCACGCCCGGTCGCTAGCGTCCAACGACGGAACCGGGCTTCCCGCCGTCGTGCGCACCGCTTGCGCATCGAGGCCCAGCGAGCGCCAGATCGTCGTCGTCAGCGACGCCTGGTTCAGCGTGTAGAAATGCAGCCCCGGCGCGCCGCGCTCGATCAGCGACGCGCACATCCGCGTGACGACATCGAGTCCGAACGCGCGGATCGATGCGACGTCGTCGCCGAAGCCTTCGAGCCGCCGGCGAATCCAGCGCGGGATCTCGGCGCCGCAGGCATCGGAAAAGCGCGCGAGCTTCGTGAAGCTGCCGATCGGCATGATGCCGGGAACGATCGGCACGTCGAGGCCGCGACTCGTGCAGACGTCGACGAAGTGCCAGTAGGCGTCGGGGTTGTAGAAGTACTGCGTGATCGCCGAGTTCGCGCCTGCCTCGATCTTGCGCGCGAAGCTCGCGACGTCGTCGATCGGGTTGCGCGCCTGCGGATGGAATTCGGGGTACGCCGCGACGTCGATATGGAACCAGTCGCCCGTCTCGTCGCGGATGAACGCGACGAGCTCGCTCGCGTAGCGGAAGTCGCCGACGTCGGCGGTTCCCGACGGCAGATCGCCGCGCAATGCGACGAGGTGACGGATGCCGTGACGCCGGTACTCGGCGAGGACGTCGCGAATGCCGTTACGCGTCGAGCCGATGCACGACACGTGCGGCGCGCCGTCCATGCCCTCCGCACGGATTTCGAGGACGGTCGCAAGCGTGCCTTCGCGCGTGGATCCGCCCGCACCGAACGTCACGGAGCAGAACGCAGGCGCGAGGCTTCGCAACTGTTGTCGCGCCGCCCGCAGCTTGGCAATGCCGTCCGGCGTCCTGGGCGGAAAGAATTCGAGGCTGTAGAGGGGTTCGCGCATGACGTTCAGCGCCTCCGTGTCAGGATCAGCGACGCGAGCGCCCACGAGATGACGCTGTAGACGATCGCGCCGAACACGCCCGCCCAGAAGCCGCCGACGACGAAGCCGGGGACGAACGAGCCGACGAACCAGAACAGCAGGCCGTTGATGACGAGAATGAAGAGCCCGAGCGTCAGCAGGGTGACCGGCAGGGTGAGCAGCACGAGCACGGGACGGATCAGCGTGTTGATGAACGCGAGCACCAGCGCGCCGACGAGCGCCGCGCGGTAGTTCGCGACGCTGATCGACGGCAGCACGTAGGGCAGCACGAACAGCGCCAGCGCATTGATGAACCACAGCAGCAGCAGGCGCAGCATCGTGTCGTCTAATGCGGTGCGCCGTCGAGGTACGGCTTGAGACCGGCGTAGAGGGTGGCGTTCACCGGCGCAGCGATGCCGGCCTTCGCCGACGACCCGGCGACGCGCCCGCAGAGCCACGGCGCTTCCAGCCGATGACCGGCGAGAAGATCGTTCAGCATCGACGAGCGCATCTTTGCGGGTAAGCCGTCGAGCGCCCGCAGCTGCCGCGACAGGAAGTCGTCGGAGAGCGTCACGTTCTCGGCACGCGCCAGCGCAATCGCCTCCTTCATCGCGGCCTCGAACGCCGCGCGCAGATCGGGATCGTCGCGAATGAAGCCGACCGGCTGCCGCGAGAGCGCGGTAACGCCCGAGAGCGCCGAGAGAAACGCGAACTTCTCCCACAGCGCGCGCAGGATGTCGGGCGCGAGCTCGGCGTCGATCCCCGCCTGCTCGCATGCGTGCACGAACGCTTTCGCGCGGCCGGCGAGCGCGTCGCCGAACGCGCCGACGCGAAGCCTCGCCATCGATCCCGTGTGCACGATGACGCCGGGCGCGAGGATCGCCGCCGCGATGTACGCGACACCGCCGAGCACGCGCGAGGGACCGAGCACGCGTTGCAGGATCGCGTGGCTGTCGATGCCGTTCTGGAACGGGATGACGACGCCGTCGCGCGCGACGAGCAGCGCAATCTGCGACGCGGCGGTCTCGACGTCCCATAGCTTCACGCAGAACATCACGACGTCGGCCGGCGCGAGCGACGACGGGTCGTCGGTCGCGACGACCTGCGGCAGCACGATGTCGCCGCCGCCACTTTCCACGCGCAGACCCTTCGCGCGCATCGCGGCGAGATGCGCGCCGCGCGCGATGAAGGCGACGTCGTGGCCGGCCTTCGCGAGCTTCGCTCCGAAGTAGCCGCCCACGCCGCCGGCGCCCATCACTGCGATGCGCATCTTGCCTCCGCGGCTAGTACCGATAGCTCTCCGGCTTGTACGGCCCGTCGCGGTCGACGCCGATGTAGCGCGCCTGCCGGTCGGAGAGCTCGGTGAGCGTCGCGCCGAGCTTCGAAAGCTGCAGCCGCGCGACCTTCTCGTCGAGATGCTTCGGCAGCACGTACACGCCGACCGGATACCGGCCGCGGCCCTCCTTCGCGTCGGTCCACAGCTCGATCTGCGCCATCACCTGGTTCGCGAACGACGAGCTCATCACGTACGACGGATGGCCGGTCGCGCAGCCGAGATTCACGAGCCGCCCCTCCGCGAGCAGGATGATCCGCCTGCCGTCGGGGAAGATGACGTGGTCGACCTGCGGCTTGATGTTCTCCCAGCGATATTGCTTGAGCGACGCGACGTCGATCTCGTTGTCGAAGTGGCCGATGTTGCACACGATCGCGTTGTTCTTCATCCGCCGCATGTGCTCGTGCGTGATGACATCGACGTTGCCGGTTGCCGTGACGAAGATGTCGGCCTTGTCCGCCGCCTCGTCCATGGTGACGACGCGATAGCCTTCCATGGCCGCCTGCAGCGCGCAGATCGGGTCGATCTCGGTGATCCACACCTGCGCCGACAGCGAGCGCAGCGCCTGCGCCGAGCCCTTGCCGACGTCGCCGTAGCCGTTCACGACCGCGACCTTGCCCGCGACCATCACGTCGGTCGCGCGCTTGATGCCGTCGACGAGGGACTCGCGGCAGCCGTACAGGTTGTCGAACTTGCTCTTGGTCACCGAATCGTTGACGTTGATCGCGGGAAAGCCGAGGTGGCCTTCGCGATGCATCTGGTAGAGACGCTTGACACCGGTCGTCGTCTCCTCGGTGACGCCCTTGATGTTCGCCTTGATGCGCGAATAGAACGTCGGGTCCTGGTCGAGCCGCTTGCCGATCGCCGCGAACAGCGCCTCTTCCTCCTCGCTCCCCGGATGCGCGATCACCGCGCGATCCTTCTCGGCCTGCGCGCCGAGATGGACGAGCAGCGTGGCGTCGCCGCCGTCGTCGAGGATCATGTTCGGCCCGCCGTTTCCATCGTGGCCGTCGGACCATTCGAAAATGCGGTGCGTGAACTCCCAGTAGCGCTCGAGCGTCTCGCCCTTGTACGCGAACACCGGCGTGCCGCGCACCGCGATCGCAGCGGCCGCATGGTCCTGGGTCGAGTAGATGTTGCACGACGCCCAGCGCACTTCCGCGCCGAGTGCCTGCAGCGTCTCGATCAGCACCGCGGTCTGGATCGTCATGTGCAGGCTTCCCGCGATGCGGGCGCCGCGCAGCGGCTTCACGTCGCTGTATTCCTCGCGGATCGCCATGAGGCCGGGCATTTCGGTCTCGGCGATGGCGATTTCCTTGCGGCCCCAATCGGCGAGCGAGAGGTCGGCGACTTCGCAATCGGCGAAGCGGCGTGTTTCGTTGACGGCGTTCATCGGTCACTCCGTTCGTTAACGGGCGACTGGCTGTCGGGGAGGCGGTGGAACCGCCCGTTGCCCCGCAGCAAGCCGCGGTTCAACGAGCGCCGTTGCGAATGGACGGGCGCCTTGCGGTACCCGGCCCCGAGCCTGGCCCGGCGGGATGCCGGGTTGCAACGCTCCTCGGGGCTTGCGCGTGATTCTACATCGCGGTCGACGGAAAATCGCGCGATTCCGTCGGCCCGATGACAGGACGAGCTACGCCTTCTTCACCTTCTCGAGCATCTTGAAGATGCCCTTCGGCGCGCCGACGAACATGCGCTTGAAGGTCTTCGGGAGGCAGCGGCGCTCGAGGGTGTTGCGGCGGGTGCGGTTACGTTCGGCCATGATGATAAGTAGCGTCGGGCTCGATTTTCGAGCCGTCGATTATACCCGCTACCGCTGCCCGATCTTCGCGCCGCCGAACACGCCCGGCGCATTGCGCGGCGCCGCGCGCGAGTACTGCCGCGGCGGCGACACGCTCGCGCCGAGCGTCGCTGCCGCGTGCCACGCCCAGCGCGGATCCCAGAGAAATGCGCGCGCCATCGCGATCATGTCGGCGTCGCCGGCGGCGAGGATCGTCGCGGCCTGCGCGGCGTCGGTGATGAGGCCGACCGCGACGGTCGTCGCGCCGGTGGCACGCCGAATCGCGCCGGCGAAGCGCACCTGGTAGCCTGGACCGAGCGGAATCTTCTGCGAAGGCGAAATGCCGCCACTCGAGGCGTCGATCCAATCCACGCCGCGCGCGACGAGTTGCCGCGACAGCTCGATCGACTGCTCGAGATCCCAGCCTCCGTCGACCCAATCGGTGCATGAAAGCCGCACGCCAAGCGGCTTGCCGGCCGGCCACGCCGCGCGGATCGCGTCGAACACTTCGAGCGGAAAGCGGATCCGGCTCTCGAACGATCCGCCGTAACGGTCGCTGCGCCGGTTGGAAAGCGGCGAGAGGAATTCGTGGAGCAGATAACCGTGCGCCATGTGCAGCTCGAGCGCATCGAGGCGAAGACGCGCCGCGCGCTTCGCGCTCGTGGCGAAAGCATCACGAATGCGTGCAAGCCCTGCATCGTCGAGCGCGGCAGGCGCCGCCTCGCCGTCGCCGTGCGCGATCGCCGAAGGTGCGAGCGGCGTCCAGCCACCGTGTGCAGGCGGAATCAACGCGCCGCCGTCCCATGGCGCGTTCGACGAGCCCTTGCGTCCCGCGTGCGCGAGTTGCATCGCGACCGCGATCGGCGGGCACTGCGCGCGCGCACGCGAGAGCGCGCTCGCCACCGCTTCCTCGCAGGCATCGTCGTAGAGGCCGAGGTCCCCGGGGCTGATGCGGCCTTCGGCCGTCACGGCCGTCGCCTCGATCGTGAACATCGCAGCGCCCGACATCATCATCTGCGCCCAGTGAACGAGATGCCAATCGGTGGCTCGGCCGTCGACGGCCGAGTACTGGCACATCGGCGAGACGACGATGCGATTCGCGAGCGCGAGCTCGCGGATCGCGATCGGATCGAACAGCTTCGTCAAGCGCGTGGTCGCGGCGGCGCGTGCGCGCGCCGCGCGTGAAATGACGCGATCAGTCGCCGGCGAGCGCGGGCTCGCGCACCTTCGCGGCGTCGCGCAACGCCTGCACGCGGTCGGTGGCTTCCCACGTGAACTCCGGCTCGTCGCGACCGAAATGCCCGTACGCCGCCGTCTTGCGGTAGATCGGGCGCAACAGGTCGAGCATCTTGATGATGCCGCGCGGACGCAGATCGAAATGCGCGTTGACGAGCTCCGCGATGCGCGCGTCGGGCAGTTGTCCCGTTCCCTCGGTGTACACGGTGACGTTGATCGGCCGCGCGACGCCGATCGCGTACGAGAGTTGCACCTGGCATTGGCGCGCGAGGCCCGCTGCGACGATGTTCTTCGCGACGTAGCGCGCCGCGTACGCCGCCGAGCGATCGACCTTCGACGGATCCTTGCCCGAGAACGCCCCGCCGCCATGCGGCGCCGCACCGCCGTACGTGTCGACGATGATCTTGCGTCCGGTCACTCCGGCATCGCCGTGCGGGCCGCCGATCTCGAAGCGGCCGGTCGGATTCACCATGAAGCGCGTGCCCGCCAGCATCTCCTTCGGGAACACCGGCTTCACGATCTCCTCGATCACCGCCTCGGCGAGTTCCTTCTGGCGATCGTTCATGCTCGGGTCGTGCTGCGTCGACAGCACGACCGTGTCGACGCTCTTCGGCTTGCCGTCGACGTAGCGAACGGTCACCTGCGATTTGGCGTCGGGACGCAGCCACGGCAGGCGGCCGTCGCGGCGCACTTCGCTTTGCCGCTGCACCAGCCGATGCGCGTAATAGATGGGAAACGGCATCAGCGCCGGCGTCTCGTTGCACGCGTACCCGAACATCAGCCCCTGGTCACCCGCGCCCTGATTCAGGTAGTCGTCGGATGCGCGGTCGACGCCCTGCGCGATGTTCGGCGACTGATGGCCGTACGCAACCATTACGGCGCAACCGTCGGCGTCGAAGCGAAGCGCGGGATCGTTGTAGCCGATGCGCCGGATCGCGTCGCGCGCGACCTTGATGTAATCGACGCTCGCGCTCGTCGTGATCTCGCCCGCCATCACGACGAGGCCGGTCGACACCAGCGTCTCCGCCGCGACGCGTCCCGTCGGGTCCTGCTCTAGAATGGCATCGAGCACCGCGTCGGAGATCTGGTCCGCGACCTTGTCCGGATGGCCCTCCGACACCGATTCCGACGTGAACAGGAATTCGCTCATTGCCTCTCCGCTTCGTTGCGTTTTTCGGTGGGGCATTCTAGCAGAGGGGGCCTCTTCGCCCGCCTGCGCGCCACGTCGGAGCACGTCGCTTCGCCGAAGGAAAGCGCATGCCGATCGTCCCCGCCGATGCCGCGTCGATCGCGCGCGCAGCCGCACTGCTGCGCGAGGGGCGACTCGTCGCGTTCCCGACCGAAACGGTCTACGGGCTCGGCGCCGACGCCTCCAACGTCGGTGCGGTGCGGCGCATCTTCGCGGTCAAGGGACGGCCGGAGGATCATCCGGTGATCGTGCACGT
>DASTIY010000053.1:0-6626 GCA_035717085.1 Casimicrobiaceae bacterium
CCATCGCCTGCATCGCGGTGAACACGCGGATGCGCCCGTCGGCGTCCACGTGCAGGTCGATGGTCTCCTCGTGCACCACGCCAGTCCACTCCAGGAAGGTCGACAGCGCCCGCCCGCACGAGGTGGTCGTTCGCGTCGAAGACCGCGCGACACCGGCCGCATCGAACCTGCCCTTCGCGCAGCGCGAGTTGCGCCGTCGTCACGCGAAACACCGTGCGGCACCCGGGGCAGCGCGTGTACGCGAAGTCGCTCATCTCCGGTCGCTGCGCCGCTGTCCGTCGAGCAGAACCCAGCCGTCCTCGTTTCGGCCGCACGCCATGTCGAACCACGGCGCGTACGCCTCCAGCACGTCGTCCGCCTGACTCGCGAGTATTCCGGACAGCGCGATCCGACCACCGAACTCGGTCCGCGCGGCGAGGGCCGGCGCGAGCACCGCGAGCGGCCGCGCGAGGATGTTGGCGACGACGCACGTGTAGCGTCGGTCGTCGAGCGCGTCGACGTGCACGAACCGCGCGTCCGCGCGGTTCGCCCCTGCGTTTGCCCGGCTCGCGACGATCGCCTGCCGATCGACGTCCGTTCCGGCCACCGGAGACGCACCGAGCAGCGCACCGGCGATCGCGAGAATTCCCGAGCCGCACCCATAGTCGAGCAGCGACGCGCCGCGCATGTCCTGCGCGGCGAGCCATTCGAGGCAAAGCCGTGTCGTCGGATGCGAGCCCGTCCCGAACGCCAGGCCCGGATCGAGGACGACATTGATCGCATCGCGGCGCGGCGGGACGCACCAGCTCGGCACGATCCAGAGATCGTCGCGAATGCGAATCGGCGCGAACTGCGCCTGCGTCTCGCGCACCCAGTCGCGATCCGCGACGCGGTACGTCTCGAACGCCGGAATGCCACGCGCGATCGCGGCAGCGGCGTCGTGCAGCATCGTCGACGCGTGCGCGTCGTCGCGGCACAGTGCCGTGAGGCGCGTGACCGGCCACCACTCGCGCGGCCCCGCCGCCTGCTCACCCCACACCGGCGACTCGTCGGCCGTGCCGAGGCGAGGATCGGTCGCGTCCACCGAAAGCGCGCCCGCGTCGAGCAGCGCATCCGACCAGCGCTCGGCTTCGTCGGCCGAGACGTCGAAGCGCAGCGCGGTGTAAGACATTCAAGCGGCCTGTTTCTTCCGCGCGAGCCGTTCTTCGAGATAGTGGATCGACGTGCCCCCGCGCAGGAAATTCTCGTCGAGCAAGAGCTCCTGGTGCAGCGGAATGTTCGTGCGGATGCCGCCGACGACCATCTCCGAGAGCGCGACGCGCATCCGTGCGATGGCCTGCTCGCGCGTCTCGCCGTAGGCGATCACCTTGCCGATCATCGAGTCGTAGTTCGGCGGCACGAAGTAGTTCTGGTAGGCGTGCGAGTCGACGCGGATCCCGGGCCCGCCCGGCACGTGCCACGACGTGATGCGTCCGGGCGACGGGACGAACGTCCACGGGTCCTCGGCGTTGATGCGGCATTCGATCGCGTGCCCGCGGCGCGAGACGTCGCGCTGCCGGAAGCGCAGCTTCTGGCCGGCCGCGATGCGGATCTGTTCCTGCACGATGTCGATGCCGGTGATCATCTCGGTGACCGGATGCTCGACCTGCACGCGCGTGTTCATCTCGATGAAGAAGAACTCGTCGTCCTGATAGAGGAACTCGAACGTGCCGGCGCCACGATACGCGATCTTGCGGCACGCTTCCGCCGCGCGCTCGGCGATGCGTGCGAGCGCGCGCGCATTGACGCCCGGCGCCGGCGCCTCCTCGATGATCTTCTGATGCCGCCGTTGCATCGAGCAGTCGCGCTCGTGCAGCGTCACGACGTTCTTGTATTCGTCGGCGAGCACCTGGATCTCGACGTGCCGCGGGTTGGCGAGGAAGCGCTCCATGTAGAGCGTCGGATTGCCGAACGCCGCCTGCGCCTCGCTTCGCGTCAGCGCCACTGCGGGCAGCAGCGCCGCCTCCGTGTGCACGACGCGCATGCCGCGTCCGCCGCCGCCGCCCGACGCCTTGACGATCACCGGGTAGCCGATCGAGCGGGCGATGCGCACGACTTCCTTCGAATCCTCGGGAAGCTCGCCATCCGAACCGGGCACGACGGGCACGCCGGCCTTCGCCATCGCGGCCTTGGCGCTCACCTTGTCGCCCATCGACCGGATGGTTTCGGGGCGCGGACCAATGAACACGAAGCCGGAACGCTCGACCTTTTCGGCAAAATCGGCATTCTCCGAGAGAAAGCCGTAGCCGGGATGGATCGCCTGCGCGTCGGTTACCTCGGCAGCCGCGATGATCGCCGGGATGTTGAGGTAGCTCTGCGCCGACGGCGGCGGTCCGATGCACACCGACTCGTCGGCGAGCGCGACGTACTTTGCGTCGCGGTCGGCTTCCGAATGCACGACGACGGTCTTGACGCCCAACTCGCGGCATGCGCGCTGGATCCGCAGCGCGATTTCGCCGCGATTGGCGATCAGGACCTTGTCGAAGAGCTTGTCGCTTCGGCGCGCCGGCATTCAGGCCTTGTTCATTGGACTACCCTTCGCGCCCGGGGCTTGCTCGGGCTTGAGGCGGCCCGGCGCGCTTGCATGATTTCCGCGCACGACGAAGCGCTACGCGAGCAGGAACAGCGGCTGGCCGAATTCGACCGGCTGCCCGTTCTCGACGAGGATCGCCTTCACCGTCCCGCTTGCGTCGGCCTCGATTTCGTTCATGAGCTTCATCGCTTCGACGATGCAAAGCGTGTCGCCCTGCGCAACCGTGTCGCCGACGTCGACGAACGCCGCAGCGCCCGGCGACGCGGCGCGATAGAAGGTGCCGACCATCGGGCTCTTCACGACGTGCGCTTCTTCCACCGGCGGCGCCGGCGGCTCTGCCGCGACCGGCGCCAACGCGACCGCGGGCGCGGGTGCGTGGATCAACATCGGCTGAGGCGAAGACGCGTTCGCGCGCGTGATGCGCACGCGCTCTTCCCCTTCCTGGATCTCGAGTTCGGCGATGCCGGAGGTCTCGACGAGGTCGATCAACGTCTTCAGCTTGCGCAGGTCCATCGAGGCGAGCCCGGGCACGAAGAAGGCGGGAGTTTGCCGCAGTTACCGGCTAGTTGTCCAGCAATTGGCTGAAATTGAAGCGAGTCGCCCAGGGGCGGCGCGTTCAGCTGCTGGCCAGCAGCCGGCCGAGCAGGCCGTCGAGCTCCGCGGGCTTGAGCGGCCCGAGGTGCGTGAGCGCGACCCGGCCGTCGCGACCGAGGACGACGGTGAAAGGCAGCGCCGAAAGCTGGTTGCCGAGCGTTCGGGACAGCTCGATGGCCCCGAAGCCGCCGATCAGCGCCGGGTAGTTCAAGCCGATCTCATGGGCGAAATCGCGAACTTTAGCGGCGTCATCGACGGCGATACCGACGAATTGGACACCTTTACCGGCATCACGCGACTGGATGCGCACGAACTCGGGCATCTCCTCGCGGCACGGCGCGCACCACGTCGCCCAGAAGTTGACGACGAGCACCTTGCCGCGCCACTGCGCCATCGCCTGCTGCTGGCCGTTCGCGTCAGGAAGCACCAGGCCGAGGATCGCCGTGCCGTCCGCAGTCGCACTCGGGCGCGACTGGTACCACGCGGTGCCGGCACCGAGCGCGAGGGCCGCAATCGCGATGCTGCCGACGAGCCAGGCGCGGCGCGAGCGCCGCGGCAGCGAATCCGCGCGCACCGTTCGAGGAGCATGCGCGCTCATTTGAACCACTTCTTGCCGCCGGCCTCGACGAACGGGCCGGGGTACTTCGTCGCCGGGATCGCGACCGTCAGTTGCTGCGGATTCGGCGGGTAGCAGACCCCGACGTCGGCGCAACCCTGCGAGTCGGCGTGCAGCGTGAGCGTCGTGCCGGGTGCCGCTTGCGCGAGTGGAATGCGCACGACCACTTCACCGCGATACGTCGCGACGTCGCCGAAGAATGCGTCGTGCTTTTGCTCGCCGGCCGGCAACGCCGGCGCCTGTGCCGAGACGGGATCGGTGCTGAAATGCATCTTGTCGCGATAGAGGTAGTAGCCCTGGGCGATGTCGAAGCGGGCCTCGAGCGTGCGCGCGTCGAGCGCGCGCACGGAAAGACGAAACGCCTGATCGGCGGGCAACAGCGTCTTCTGCAGCCCGGGGATCGACTGCGCCGTCGCGATGCCCGCTGCGAGCGCGCACGCGAGCGCGAATGCGCCGACGTCAGCGAGGCGCGCCATCGGTCGACGCAACATCGCCGTCGAGCGGCCGGCGCGTCTCGGCTTCGAGCCACGCGAGGTAACGTGCGTCGATCGCCACGACGGGAATTGCGATGACCTCGGGTGTGTCATAGGGGTGGATTTTCCGGATGGCGTCCTCCACGTAGGGATACAACGCCGTACGGGTCTTGACGAGGACCGGAAGCTCCTCGCCCGTTTCGATCCGGCCCTGCCAGTGATACAGTGAGTCGACGCCGCCACCAATGTTCACGCAGGCTGCGAGCCGTTGTTCGAGGAGCGCCCTGGCCATCGCCTCGGCGACGCTTCGATCCGGCACGTTGGTGACGACGAGAATCGCGGCGTCGCGCAAGGAGTTGCAATGCGTTTCGTAATGCTCGCCATTGTACTGGCGTTCCCGCTCGTGGACCTGTTCGTGACGATCCGGTTCGCCCGGTGGACCGGCGTTCCCGTGTGGATGTGGCTCGTCGCGTCGGCGGCCGCAGGGCTATGGGTTCTCGCCAACGAGCGCGTGCAGTTTCGCGCGCGCGCGCTCGCGGCGTTTCGCGGCGACACGCTGATGCGCGGCCTGCTCGACAGCGGCCGTCGCGTGCTCGCCGGCGTCCTGCTGATCGTCCCCGGCATCATGAGCGACCTGCTGGGCTTGCTGCTCCTGCTCCTGCCGATCAACCAGCGCGGCGGATTCGGCGACGCGGAGCCGGTGCCCGCCGGTCGCGGCTATCGCACGCGCGCGCTCGAAGGCGACTTTCGCCGCCTCGATTGATCCGCACCTCCGACACGTGTCAGAAGTGTTGTGTCCGACACCGCGCGCTTGACCTCGCACCTCTGACACGTGTCAGAGCTGCGGATCAGCCCTTCAGGCGGTCCATCACCGTCGGCTGCTCCTTGCCGGCGCGCAGGTGCGCCCACAGCATCAGCGCGATCCCGATGACGATCATCGGCAGCGACAGCCATTGCCCCATCGTGAGGCCGCCGGCGAGAAAGCCCAGGAAGTTGTCGGGCTCGCGCGCGAACTCCGCGATGAAGCGGAACGTTCCGTAGCCGACGAGAAAGAGGCCGGATACCGCACCGCGCGGGCGCGGACGCGACCCGTAGATCCACAGGATCACGAACAGCAGCACCCCCTCGAGCGCGAACTCGTAGAGCTGCGACGGGTGCCGCGGCTGGTTGTCGACCTGCGGGAACACCATCGCCCACGGCACGTCGGTCGGCCGCCCCACGAGTTCGCCGTTGATGAAGTTGCCGAGCCGGCCCGCGGCGAGTCCGAGCGGGCAAAGAGGCGCGACGAAATCGGTGACGTCGAGCAGCGACTTGCCGCGCTTTCGCGCGAAGAGCCACAGCGCGATCAGCACGCCGAGGAAGCCGCCGTGGAAGCTCATCCCGCCGTGCCACACCTCGAAGATCTCGAGCGGATGCGCGAAGTAGTACTCCGGCTTGTAGAACAGCACGTAGCCGAGCCGTCCGCCGAGGATCACGCCGAACACGCCGTAGAAGAGCATGTCGTCGACGTCCGACGGCCGCCAGCCGGTCAGCATCTGCGATCGCGCCCGCTTGCGGCCGAGCACGATGAACAGGATGAAGCCCAGGAGGTACATGAGCCCGTACCAGCGCACGGCGAGCGGGCCGAGATGGAACGCGACGGGATCGAATTGCGGATGGACGAGCATCAGCGCTTTCCGGGAGTGAAGACGCCGCGAACGTGCGCGACGAACGCGGCGACGGCGGGCGTCGGCGTCGCCTCGTTCCACGCGAGGGCGACTTCCATCGGCGGACCGGGCTCGGCAAGGGGCCGATATACCACATCGGTGCGCCGCGCCTGCGCGAGCGACGCGGGAACGAGCGCGACGCCGATGCCCGCGCCGACCAGACTCACGATCGTCGGCATCTGGATCGCCTCCTGCTCGATGCGCGGCACGAATCCCGCCTTCGCGCAAAGGCCGACGACGAGATCGTAGAGTCCCGGCGCAGCCCGGCGCGGGAACAGGATGAACGGCTCGTCGGCGAGCGTTTCGAGCGGCAATCGTCGCGGCCACCGGCGACGCGTACCGGTCGACACGCCCGTGCCGGGCAGCGCCGCGATCAGCGGCTCGCGCAGCAGCACCTCGAACCGCAGTGGCGCGGGCACGGGCGGAACGACCAGGCCCGCATCGAGTGCATCGTCGCGGAGTGCGGTGAGTTGCGCGTCGGTCGTCGACTCGACGAGCGTCAGGCGGATGCCCGGCCGCGCGCGGCGAAACGCGGGCAGCACGCGCGGCAGCACGTTGTACGCGGCGGTGCTGATGAAGCCCAGCCGGACGACGCCGACCTCGCCGTGCGCGAGCTCGCGCGCGCCCGCACGCAGCGCATCGGCCTCGCGCAGCAGCCGGCGCGCCTGCGGCAGCAGCGCCGTGCC
>DASTIY010000054.1:0-10436 GCA_035717085.1 Casimicrobiaceae bacterium
CGGCATGGTCCTGATGCAGTTCTTCTCCGTGCAGCTCGGGTGGCTGCCGACCGTCGGAGACGACACCTGGCGCCACTACATCCTGCCGTCGATCACGCTGGGCGCCGCGGTCGCCGCGATCATGGCGCGCTTCACGCGCTCGTCGTTCGTCGACATCCTCGGCGAGGATTTCATCCGCACCGCGCGCGCGAAGGGGCTCGACGAGCGGCGCGTCGTGGTCAAGCACGGCCTGCGCAACGCGCTGATTCCCATCGTGACGATGATGGGCTTGCAGTTCGGCTTCCTGCTCGGCGGCTCGATCGTCGTCGAGAAAGTCTTCAACTGGCCAGGCTTGGGGCGGCTTCTCGTCGACGCCGTCGACATGCGCGACTATCCGGTGATCCAGGCGCTCGTGCTGCTGTTCTCGCTCGAGTTCATCCTGATCAACCTGATCGTCGACGTGCTCTACGGGCTGATCAATCCGACGATTCGCTACCGCTGATGGCGACCCTGCCTGCCGCCGTTCAGGACGTCGTCGCCGGCGAGCGCGTGCGCACGCCGTGGACGGAGTTCCGGCGCAAGTTCCGCCGGCAGAAGGTCGCGCTCGTCGCCGCCGCGTTCGTCGCCTTGCTCGTCGTCGTCGCCATCGTCGCGCCGCTGATCGTGCCGTACGACGCCGAGAATTATTTCGACTACGACAAGCTGAACGCGCCGCCATCGGTGGCGCACTGGTTCGGCGTCGATGCCCTCGGCCGCGACATCTTCAGCCGCATCCTGATGGGCGCGCGCATCTCGCTCGCGGCGGGGTTCCTGTCGGTGGCGATCGGTGCCATCGTCGGCACGCTGCTCGGGCTCGTCGCGGGTTATCGCGAAGGGTGGTGGGATCGCGTGATCATGCGGATCTGCGACGTGCTGTTCGCGTTTCCCGGCATCCTGCTCGCGATCGCCATCGTCGCGATCCTCGGCGGCGGCATGGCGAACGTGATCGCGGCCGTCGCCATCTTCAGCGTGCCGACGTTCGCGCGGCTCGTGCGCGGCAATACCCTCGCGTTGAAGCACCTGACCTACATCGAGGCCGCGCGAAGCCTCGGCGCACCGGCGCGGACGATCGTCTTTCGCCACATCTTTCCCGGCACGATCTCGGCGGTCGTCGTCTATTTCTCGCTTCGCATCGGCACCTCGATCATCACCGCGGCGAGCCTGTCGTTCCTCGGGATGGGCGCGCAACCCCCGACACCGGAATGGGGCGCGATGCTCGACGCGGCGCGCTCCGACATGCTGACCGCACCGCACGAGGCGATCTTCCCTGCGCTCGCGATCTTCCTCACCGTGCTCGCGTTCAACCTGCTCGGCGATGGATTGCGCGACGCGCTCGATCCGCGGATCGAGCGGCGATGAATCGACTGGATGTACCGCGCATCGGCGTGCTGCGTTCGGCTGCGCGCGACACGATCGCGGACGTCGGTGAGGTCACGGTCGGCCACGTGACGCTCGCCAATGGTGCGATTCAAACCGGCGCCGATTTCGCGCAAGGCGCGGTCGGCGCCGGTCGCGGCATGTCGTCCTTCGAGCTCAAGGGCGGCGTCGGCTCCGCTTCGCGTATCGCCCGAAGCGTCGATGGGCACGTCGTCGGTGCGCTCGTCCTCGCCAACTTCGGACGACTGCGCCAACTGACCATCGGCGGCGTGGCAATCGCGCGTGCGCGCGATTCGTCATCGTCTTCGCAACCCGACATGGGCTCGGTCATCGTCGTCCTCGCGACCGACGCGGCGCTGGACGCGCGGCAACTGCGACGGCTCGCGATGCGCAGCGCCGCGGGCATCGCGCGCACCGGCTCGAACTTCGGGCAGGGCAGCGGCGACATCGCGATCGCGTTTTCGACGCGAACTTCCGAGCAGTTGCGAGACGAGGCGCTCGACCCGCTGTTCGATGCCGCCGCGGAAGCGACCGAGCAATCGATCGTGCACGCGCTCTTCGCCGTCGAAACGGTGCGCGGCCGCGACGGTCACGTTCGCGTCGCGATCACCGAGCGCATTCCCGACTGGTGCGCGCGCTTTCGACCGGCGTCGCGAACATGAGAATCCTCGTCTCGGTCGACATCGAGGGCGTCGCCGGGGTCGTCCATCCGGAGCAGACGCGCCGCGGCAACGCGGACTACGAGCGCGCGCGACGCTGGATGACGGCGGAGGCGAATGCCGCCATCCGCGGCGCCTTCGCAGGCGGTGCGAAACGCGTCACGGTGAACGACTCGCACGGCGACTTTCGCAATCTGCTGCAAGACGAGCTCGACACGCGCGCCGACGTCCTGCTCGGCAAGCCGCGCGACCTCGGCATGATGGCGGGCGTCGACGCCGACGACTGCAAGGCGGTCTTCCTCGTCGGCTGGCACGCGCGATCCGGCGCAGCGGGGATCCTCTCGCACACGATCAGCAGCTTCGCGTTCACGCGTGTCGGCGTGAACGGCGTCGACGCCGGTGAAGCGGCTCTCTATGGCGCGGTGGCCGCCGAATTCTCGGTCCCCGTCGCGCTGTTCACCGGCGACGACGCGTTCGTGGAAGAAACGGCGCCGCTCTTTCCCGGCGCGATCGGCGTGGTCGTCAAGCAAGCACACGGCAATCGCGTGGCGACGAGCCTTTCGCAGACCGCGGCCTGCGACGCCATCGAGGCAGGCGCTCGCGAAGCGGCCGGCAAATGCCTCTCGCTCAACGTGCAACCGCTCGCGACGCCGGCGAGCGTTCGCGTCGAAGCGACCACCGTGGCGCTCGCCGACCTGTTCGCGACGCTGCCGATCGTGCGACGCGTCGATGCGCTCGTCCTGGAATTCCGCGCGCCGACGATGCGTTACGCCGTGCGCGTGCTGAACAGCCTCTCGGCGATGTCGTTCATGCTCCGCTGAACGCTCGCTTCGCGCGTCGACGCGATCGATGCGACTCCGAGACACTCAACGCCTCGGGGGGACGCCCAGCTCCTCGTACATCGGGCGCAGCACCGCGCGAATCACCGGCAGGCGGCGGCGATACCAAAAGGCCGCCGCGAGCGCGAGCACGCCGTTCAGCGCGAACGTGAACGGCGCACCCATCTTCGCGGCGATCGCGCCGGCGACGAGGTTGCCGATCGGCGCGACGCCGAGGAACGCCAGCGTGTAGAACGACGCGATCCGCCCGCGCAACCGGTCGTCGACGATCGTCTGCAGGATCGTGTTCGTCGACGCCGCTGCGAGGATCGCGCCACCGCCGACGAGCAGCATGAGCACGAGCGCGAGCGGAAGGACGCGCAGGTAGGCGAACGCCGCGAGCGCCACCCCGCTCGTCGCGACGGCGAACATGATCAGCCTGCCGAGCCCGCGAACGGTCGCGCGCCCGGCGAGATGCAGCGTCGAGATCATCGCGCCGAGGCCCGCAGCCGAAAGCAGCCAGCCCAAGGTATTCGGGCCTCCGCCGTAGATGTCCTTGGCGTAGATCGGCATCAGCGACGTGTACGGCGAGATCGTCCATGCGAGCGCGGCGACGATGCCGAGCAGCACGCGCACCGGCGCGAGCCGGCGCGCGTACCGGATGCCCTCGACCCAGCTCGCCCACCACCCGACTGCCGGGATCGGTCGCGCATCCGCCGGCCAGCGCATGCGCGCGATCGCGACGATCACCGCGATGAACGACAGCGCGTTCAAGGCGAAGCAGACGGCTTCGCTGGTGAGCGCGAGCAGCACGCCGGCGAGTGCCGGCCCGACCACGCGTGCGGTGTTGACGAGCATCGAGTTCAGCGCGATCGCGTTGCCGAGATCGCCGCGATCGGCGATGAAGTGCACGTACATCGACTGGCGCAGCGGCAGGTCGAACGCCGAGCACGTGCCGAGCCACAAGGCGAGCACGATCAGGTGCCACGTCTGGATCCACCCGAATGCGACGAGCACCGCGAGCACGACCGCTTGCACGAGCATCAGCGACTGCGTCGTGAGGAGCCCCCGGCGGCGGTCGATGCGGTCGGCGACGACGCCGGCGAGATTGCTGAAGAGCAGGATCCCGACGTTCGCGCAGAACGCCACGACGCCGAGCAGGAACGCCGAGTTCGTCAGCCGATAGGTGAGCCAGCCCATCGCGACCTGCTGGAGCCACGTCCCCATGAGCGACAGGCCCTGGCCGACGAAGAACAGGCGATAGTTGCGATGGCGCAGCGCGCGAAAGGTCCGCGGGAGGTGCATCACGCCGGCCGTTTGTGAACGGAACGGCCGGCGTCGGGACGTCGTGGCGTCATCGATCCGTGCCGAGGCGGGAAGTAATTATCATGGCGCATCGCCACCCGCGGAGGCACCGATGACGTCACAGGATCCGACCGCTCCACCCCCCGAACACGCCGGTCAGGAGCCCGTTTCGTTGCGCATCCGGCAGCGCCTCGAGCGCGCCGGGCATCGCGCGCACGCGAACGACAACATCGCCGGTTTCATCGAAGGCGACGAGCTCGCCGCACTGGAAGACGAGGTCGCGCAACGCATGCGAGACGTGCTCGAAGCGCTCGTCATCGACACGCGGAGCGACCACAACACGCGCGGGACCGCGCGGCGCGTCGCGCGCATGTTCCTGCACGAGGTATTCAAGGGCCGCTACCGGCGGATGCCGCCGCTGACGGAATTCCCGAACGTCGAGCACCTGAACGAGCTGATGATCGTCGGGCCGGTCGCGGTGCGCAGCGCGTGCTCGCACCATTTCGTGCCGATCATCGGGAGGCTGTGGATCGGGGTGCTGCCGAACGAACACTCGAATCTGATCGGACTCTCCAAGTTCTCGCGCGTCGCCGACTGGATCATGAGCCGGCCGCAGATTCAGGAGGAAGCGATCATGCAGCTCGCGGACCTGCTCGATTCCGTGCTGCGGCCGGACGGCCTCGCCATCGTGCTCGAGGCCGATCACCTGTGCACCCAATGGCGCGGCGTCAAGGACAACTCGCACATGGTGAACAGCGTGATGCGCGGGGCGTTCCTGACAAATCCGCAGTCCCGCCAGGAGTTCCTCGACCTGATTCGCAAGTGAGCGGGCGCGAGCTACAGGCGGGAAACGGCGCTTTGCATCGCTTCGGCGAGCGTCGGATGGACATGAATGGCATCGCGCAGCACGTCGTAGCCCGCGTGCGCGTTCATCAGGTCGACGTACAGGTGCACGAGCTCCGCCCCCTCGACGGCAAGAACGGCTGCGCCGAGAATCTGCCGACTGTCGGCGTCGACGACGACCTTGCTGAACCCCGCCGTTTCGCCGATCTCGCGCGCCTTCCCGTTGTCGCGCATCTCGAAGCGTCCGACGCGCACGTTTCCGTTCGCATCGCGTGCCTGCCGCTCCGTCAATCCCACTCTTCCGAGCGACGGATCGGTGAAGACCGCGTAAGGAACGATCCGCCCGGTCGTCCGCGCGCCATCGGCCAGAAGCTGAGAAGCCAGGATCCTGTAGTCGTCCCAGGCGGTGTGCGTGAACATCGGCCCGCCGCGAATATCGCCCGCCGCGAAGATGCCCGGCGTGCTCGTCGCAAGCCGGTCGTCGACCTCGACGATGCCGCTGTCGGATACCTCGATGCCGACGGTGTTTAGCCCTAGATCGTCGGTATTCGGTTTGCGTCCGACGGCCAGGAATACGTGAGAGGTCTCGATGTCCTGCTCGCGGCCGTTCGCGGCGAGCGTCGTCCGCACGCCGCTCGCCGTCTTCGCGAATCGCGTTGCGCGATGGCCGAGAAGGAACGTGATGCCCTCCGCCTCCAGGATTCCCTGCAAGGCGTCGGCGACGTCGTCGTCCTCGCGCTCGACGAGATGCGCGCCGGGGTGAACGACGGTGATGCGCGTGCCCATCCGACGATAGAACTGGCTCATCTCCAGCCCGACGTAGCCGCCGCCGACCATCAGCAGATGGCGCGGCAATTCGTCATGATCCAGCCAGTGATCGGCGTCGATGAACCGAATGTCGTCGATGCCGTCGATCGGCGGCACGCGACTGCGGGTTCCGGTATCGAGAACGACCTGCGCCGCGTCGATCCGATCGCCTCCGACATCGATCCGGAAACGATCGCCTTCGCGCCCGGCGAGGCGGGCGTGACCGCGAATGAGGCGTGGGTTGCCGCCCGCCTCGGCGAACTGGCGATCGAGGTGAGCGACCGACTGCGCGACGATGCGTTTCGCGCGTGCGAGAACGCCGGCGAAGTCGACATCGACCGACGGGATGCGCACGCCGTAATCACGGCCGCGGCGCGCGAGATGGGCGATACGGGCGGAAGCCAACACGGCCTTCGTTGGCGTGCAGCCGAAGTTCACGCACGACCCGCCAAGACGCCTGCGCTCGGCGAGCGCCACGCGCCTGCCGGCCCTCGCCGCCGCGTGCGCCAGCGGCGGTCCCGCCTGGCCACCCCCCACGATCACGAGGTCGTAATGCGCTCGCCCGTCTGTCATCGCGACGTCACGTGCATCCGATGGTCGAGCCACCTGCCCTCGCTTTCTTCAGGGCGTCCGTGTTTCGAGGGACTCGTGGTTATTTCAGACGAACATTACGAGATAGCGTTCAATTCTTTGCGACGAGCGCCGCACCCGCAAGCTCGAGCCGGCTAGGTCAAGGCCGTCGCCGCCGGGCGCGGTTTCATGACTGACCACCGACGCGATCACCCGCGATCGAGGCGATAGATCGTCGACTCGCCGTACGCCTTGGCGAGCGGCACGCGGCCGACGTATTCGAGCGTGAACCGGCGCTCGCGGCCGGACGCGAGCGTCGCGGCGAACGCTTCGCTCGCGTAGACGGTGCCCGGTTGTGCGATCGGCTCGATGCGGGCGGCGCGCGTCACGCTCGAGCCGAAGTAATCGTCGCGCTGCATGACCGGATCGTAGCCGCGATACACCGGTCCTGCATGCAGCGCGATGCGGATCCGGCTCGTTCCGGGCATGCCCGCATCCGACCAGTCACCGTCGAGCGTCGAATCGAGGAATCGCAATGCGAAGTCGGCCGCGTCCTCGGCGGTGTCGAAGACGACGTAGAGCGCGTCGCCCCACGTCTTCGCGTCGAGCGGGCGGGTGCGCGACTGCGCGATCGCGCGCGCACCGAGGTCGAGAAAGCGCTCGTGAAAGCGCGGCGCGAACGCATCCTGCACGCGGCTGAAGCCGGCGAAGTCGGCGAACATCAGCGATTTCCACGCGCGTCCCCCCGACCCGCCGAAACCGGAGTCAGACCCTTCTTTTGCCGGCATGGCAGCCGGCGAATGCGTTGCCGAACCGGACGCAAGATGAGATCCGGCGTACGAGCCGCGGTCGGAGCCCGACGTCGGCGGCGTTCCCAGCGTTGCGCGAAGCGCCGCGAGGTCGACGACGTCGAGCCGATCGCCGCTCGCTTTCCAGCGCTCGTATGACCCCCGCGTGCCGATGCCGTCGCCGGGCGCGGCGGGGTCGAGCACGCACAGCATGCACGGCACGGTCTCGAGCTGCGCCGCGCGCAGGCGGGAAAGTCCTTCGAGCAACTGCGCGGCGTGCGCGTAAAGGACATCGTCGCCGAGGTGCTGCTCGTCGGTCGTCATGATGACGCGCGATGCACGCTGCAATGCGCGGTCGAAACGCGAAATCCATTCGTCCCCGGCGACGGCGACGCTCGTGCGCACGAAATCGTCGCGCGCGAACGGCAACACGACGTTGACCTCCGCGCCCCGGGCCGACGCGGCTTCGATGAACAGCAGGTCGGCGCCGCACGCCGCCGACGAGAAGACGACCGGCGCGTGCAATGCACCGATCTTCGCATCGAGCGCCGCGCGCACCGCGGGGACGAGCGAAGCGGGAAAGCGCGGCCGGTCGCGTCCGGGGACGTCGATCAGATGACCGGCGAAGGCGACGACGTCCGAGACCGGCAGCAGCGGCAGCAGTTCGGCCGCCTGCGGCAGCGCGCGCGACAGCAGCGCGAGCTGCCGGCGCATCGACGCGACGACGCCCGCCTGGCCTTCGGCACGCGCGCAAGCCTCGGCGTAATCGCGCGCTGCCGCGTCGAGGTCACCGACGAGCAGGTGAGCTTCGGCGCGCGTCGCGAGATCCCAGACCGACTCGCACGATCGCGGAAGTGCGCTTGCCACGTCGCGCGCAAGGTCGACCGCGGCGCCGCGATCGCCGGCAAGCATCGCCAGCGACGCCGCGTTGATGCCGGGATACGGTTCGCGCGCAATCGCGTACGCCTGCCGATATTCGGCGCGCGCATTCGCGAGCAGCCTCGACGCATCGACACCGCCGCGGTGGAACGCATCCTTCCAGAGACGCCCGCGCAACGACAGCGCTTCGCCGCGAAGCGCCGGCGACAGGGACGATATGTCGCACCGGTCGAGCAGCGCGTGTGCGAGGCTCGTCGCGCCGGCGCGTGCATGCGCGAGCGCACCCCAGTAGAGCAATTCCGGGTCGTCCGGACGCGATGCGAGCGCTTCGCGAAAGGCATCGCATGCGAGCCACGGCGCGCCGCGGTCGAGATGCGCGCGAATCGCGTCGATCGCGCTCAGGACGCTTGTGCCTGCGCGATCGACGCTCGCAGGCGTTGCACGCTGATCAAGCTGCGCATCTCCTGGGGCAGCGCGTCGATCAAGGCGGCAGCCTGCCGCAGCTCGCCGACGCGGTCCGGCGAAGCTGCGAGCGCGGAGGCGTAGAGCGCCTCGGCAAACTCCACACGCTGCATCTGATCGTCGTTGTCCGCACGGCTCGCAAGTTCGCGTTGCATGGCGAGCACCGGATCGACGAGAGCGCGCGCCTCGTCTTTGCGGCCGAGCTTCGCCGCGATCATGGCGGCGAGCACCGCCTGCCTGCCGGCGTCGCGCCGCTCGCCGAGCGACAGTATCGGCATCCGCTCGCGTATCGCGAGTGCCTTATGGATGTCCGCGTCCGCCGCCGAATAGTCCTTCATCCGATACGCCGCATCCGCGGCGAAGCGGTAGGCGCGCTGCACCAGCTCGTCGCGCGGGTCCGCAAACTCTCGAGGAGGCGCGACCTTTTCGAAGTGCGCGATCGTTGCATGCGCGAGCGAACGCACCGCCGCGTAGTCGCCGTCGGCGATGGGGACCGCGAAAGAACCGTAGCCGAGCGGCGTCGTGGGATAGCCGTAATTGCCGAGGAATTCGGGCGAAAACTGTCGACCGTACGCGTTCGGCGGCAGGTCGCGGATCGCGAGGGCGACGAAACGCTTGTTGGCGGCGACGGCGGCCTCGGCCGCCTTCCGGTCCCCAGCCTCCGCATCGAGCATCGCGGCATATCCGGATGCGATCGACAAAACGCTTCCGATGATCGCGACTTCCTTGACACGCGACGCGATGTCCAGCGCCGAGCGCGCCTGGCGGCGGGCGTCGCTGATCTGGCCCAAAAACCAATTCGTCGACATGACGCCGATGCGCGCGTCGGCGAGGTTGTTCCACGCGATCTGATTGGTGGGGTCGAGACGCACGATCGCCTCCCAATCGCGCGCGGACTGTTCCGACAGCTGCTGAGCCTTGCGCATGTGCAGTGCGTTCCACTCGACCGAGTTCAGCGTGTTGAGCAAGAGCCCTTCGGCGCGAAGCGCCGACATGTCGCCGGGGCGCCGCGCCAGCACCTGTCGCGTCACCTTGTACGCGTCTTCGCCGACGTCGCGCACGTCGTCGAAACGGCCGAGGTTCTGCAACGCCGACATCTGCCACGCCGAAGCTTCCGCGTACGCGGTTGCCGCCGGCAAGTCGTCCAGCGCCAAGTTGGCGATGCCGCGATACGCGTCGCGCGCGCCACTCAGCGTCGCGACGGCGGCCTCGTTCTGGTTCGTCTGCATTTGCACGAATCCGAGATACGTCGCCGCGAGGCCATACGCGCGGCGCGCGCTGGTCGAGGGCGTGCCAGCGGACATCAGCGGCTCGAGAATGGCGACCGCGCGGCGCGCGATTTCCGCGGAATGCGCCCGGTCGTTCTGGCTGTACACGACGCGCGCCTGCATCGAAAGCCCGAGCCCGAGACCGACGACCGTCGCTTCCGACGTATCCCCTTCGCTGCGCATTCTGCTCAACGTGCCGACGGCATCGTCCAGCGCCTTGCCGCTCTCGGCGAGGCGTGATTGCGTGCGCAGCGCGCCGCCGTAGCGCACGAGCGCGAGCGCGCGGTTGCGCTCGGTCTCCGGCGTCCGCAATGCGGAGGGAAGTGCGTCGTAATAGTCCACCGCCCGCTTGGCGAGCGACGCGACGACGTCGAGCCTGCCGATGGGCTCGAGCTCGAGGTAGAAGTCGTCGAGCAAATAGACGACGAGCTTCTCCGCCTCACCGCGTCCTTGCTCGGCAAGCGCTCGCGTCTGCTGCGCGAGCGCTTCCGCCCGCTGCGCCCGCCGCATGCTTTCGTAACCGAAGAAAGCGCCGGCGATCGCAGCGAGCGCGAGCACGCCGCACATCGCAGCCACCTGCCGCGCGCGCACCAGCGCCTTGCGCGTCGCCTGCTCGCGCGTGCGTTGCTCGGCGAGCTTGCG
>DASTIY010000055.1:0-7883 GCA_035717085.1 Casimicrobiaceae bacterium
GATCTTCGTGAGGCCGAGCCGCTGCGCCGATGCCATCACGCCGGCGACCACGCCGTAGGTCGCGAGCTTGTTCGGCCGCAAATGCACTTCCGGCTGCACGGGCTCGTGCGCGGCCGCCGACATCTTCGACTCGAGCGTGGCGCGATCGGCGACGACTTCGCCGTTCCAGTAGACCTTGCTCTGGTCGTCGATGTCGAGCTTCACGACCTCGGGCAGCGTCGCCGGCGGCGGCGGGTTGCCGATCGGCAGGTTGAGGTTGACCGCGTGCAACTGGATGGGGATCGTGATGATCAGCATCACGAGCAACACGAGCATCACGTCGATCAGCGGCGTCGTGTTGATGTCGATCATCACGTCCATGTCGCTTGACCGGCTCGGTGCGCTGACGTTCATCGCCATGGTGAGTGTCCTGTGTTCCGGTTCATCCGGCCGTGACCGCGCGCGGCGGCGGCTCGGTGATGAACGAGATCTTCGAGATGCCCGCGCGCTGGCAGGCGTAGACGACGCGCCCGACGCCCGCGTATTGGCCCCGCGCATCGCCGCGGATCTGCACTTCCGGCTGCGGCGTCAGCACCGCGATCTTCTTCAGGCGGTCGACGAGCGCGTCGGTCGACGACATCCTGAGATCGTTCCAGAAGATGTTGTCGTTGCGATCGACCGAGATGACGATGTTCTCGGGCTTCGTCTCGCGAACCTCGTTGCGCTCCTTCGGCAGATCGACGGGCACCGTCATGCGCACCACGGGCACCGTGATCAGGAAGATGATGAGCAGCACGAGCATCACGTCGACGAGCGGCGTGGTGTTGATCGCGGAAATGGCTTCTTCCTCGTCGTCCGACGAGGTGATCGTGTTCATCGCCATGGCTCGCTCCCGCGCAGGACGCCGGTCAGGCGGCGGCGCGCGCCGGTGACTGCGCGGCCGACAGGAGCACCGCGTGCAGGTCGGCGCCGAAGCCGCGCACGCGATCCATCGCCGCCTTGTTGCGCCGGATGAGCCAGTTGTAGCCGAGCACCGCCGGAACCGCGACCGCGAGGCCGATCGCCGTCATGATCAGCGCCTCGCCGACAGGACCGGCGACCTTGTCGATCGACGCCTGGCCGGCGATGCCGATCGCCGTCAGCGCGTGATAGATCCCCCACACCGTGCCGAACAGGCCCACGAACGGGGCGGTCGAGCCGACCGTCGCAAGAAACGCCAGGCCGTCCTGCGTGCGCGCCTGGATGTTGTCGATCGCGCGCTGAATGGACATGCTGACCCACGTATTGATGTCGACGTTGCCGAGCAGGCCCTCGTGCTTGGTCGTGGCGTCGAGTCCCGATTCGGCGATGAACCGGTAAGGGCTGCCTTCCTTCAGGTCGCTCACGCCCTTCTGGATCGATGCAGCCTTCCAGAACGTGCGGTCCGCCACGCGGGCCTGCCGATTCATCTTCGCCTGCTCGTAGAGCTTGGTGACGATGATGTACCAGCTCCCGGCCGACATCAGCACGAGGATGCCGAGCGTGATGCGCGCGACGAGGTCACCGCCCTTCCACAACGCTTCGAGGCCGTACGGATTCTCGATGACATCGGTCGTCGTTTTCGCCGCGCCCGGCGCCGCCGGCGCCGCGGCGGGGGCCACCGGCGCGGCGGGCGCCGCCGCCGGTGTCGTCGTGTCAGTGGGTGCCGCGCTCGGCGCAGGGGCGGCGGCCGGCGGGGGCGGCGGGGGCGGAGTTTGCGTCTGCGCGAGCGTCGCGAGCGGGGTGGCCGCCATCGGGAGCGCGAGCATCAAGGCCGCGGCGAGGTTCGCCATGCGGTTCGTCTTCAACATGTGGTCTCCATGCGAACGTGGGTGTAACGGTCGTTCCGGCGCAGCGCGCAACGCGCGCCGGCACCCGCGCACCGCGGCGTGGACACCGGCGTTCCTCCTTGCGGCTGACAGGTGGATGCAGGTCGCGGAACGCCGCCGCGCATCGCTCGAGGCGCAACGGTCACCGGCGGGGCACCCGAAAACATCTTGGCCCCGCGAACCGGGGCCAAGCAGCGTCGGAAAATCGCGCGATTTTACACAAAGCTCGGCGCCTGTCCAACCGCTCGGCGCATTTCGTGCATTGCGAAGCCAGGTGGTCGTCGGCGGCTCGTCGCGTTCTGCGGAAGCTCGTGCAGCGTCGGCGGGGTTTCGTCGCATTCGCCTTGTCCCCCCGGAGGGCAACGCGCACGATGCGACCGCATGCGATGCGACGACTTCGAATCACCGAATCCGTAAGCGCGACGCAGCGCATCGAACCCACGTAGCCAACAAAATGCAGGAGCCGCAGATGAACCGTTACGATCCCCGCACGCCGCGCGCCTGGTTCGCCCTCGCCGCCGCCGCCATCACCACGGCAACGCTCGCCGTCGCCGTCGTGATGCCCGCGACGCAGCGCATCGAGCCGACGTACGACGACGTCGCGACGCGCGTGGCGAGCGAGCGCCGCCTCGACCAGGGTGGCACGATCACGGCGATCGACGTCGTGGGTGCGCGCCGCGCGCATGCGACGCCGATCGCGCAATCGCAGCCCGCAGCGGCCCGCGCGAGCTGATCGTCCCTCGCACGGCGCGCGCTCGAGCGCGTCGTGCGTCCTTCCTTTACGCGCGCAACCGGTGCGCGCCTCCTTCCCTCAATGCACGAGCGGCACCGCCGACGCGATGTCGTAATCGCGAATGGCCTGCAGCTTGTCCTCGAGTTGCAGGTAGCGCGCGACCGTGACCGGCGGTAACGCGCGCATCAGCCGGTTGCGCAGCGTACGCCGGGCCTTCGCTTCGCTGTCGTCGATCACGCTCAACTCGGTGACGAGCCGCTTGGCGGCCAGGTTCGACATGCGGTTCTCGCGGAACATCAGTGATTCGAGCGCCACGTTGCGCCGGCGATTCGTCTCGTCGAGCGTGCGCTGGAACGTGTCGTAGATCGGCCAGAAGCGCTTCGCTTCCGCATCGCTCAATTGCAGCGTCGATTCGACGAGCGCGCGCTTGTCGTGCCGCGCCTCGCTGCGCAGCTTCGCGAGGTCGGTGTAGTCTCCGCGCTGCGCGCCGGCGGACTGCGCGGCCGCGTCCGTCGCGAGCAACGGCGCGACGCCTAGCAACACCATCAGGACGATTCGTTTCATACCGTTCCCCATGCCACCTTTCCGGGAGGCGACATTATTCACGCTCGCGTCGCGCCCCGCCCTTGCGGCCGCGCGCGCCCCAAAAAAACGGGGGCCGAAGCCCCCGCGAGTGGACTGCCAGGTACTGCCTTTCTTCGTCTTATTTGAACGTGTACGTCACGCTTCCGTAGACGAAGCGCGCGCGCGGGTCGTAGTAGCTCGGGTCGAACCCGACGATGAAGGTGCTCTGCTGGTTCGACACCGGCGGATTGCGATCGAACAGGTTCTTCACGCCCAGCGTGAGCTTCCAGTTCTTGAAGCCGGTGTACGACCCCTGCAGGTCCCAGATCGAAAGCGAGCCGACCGTGCGCTCGTTGCCGTCGAGATCGGTCTGCTGGTCGGTGTACGACGTCTGGTACGTGTTGGCGAGCGTCGCCGACCACGGGCCGAGGTCCCACGTGAACGACGTGTACTGCTTCCAGCGCGGAATGATCCCGGTGACGACCGTGCCGAGCGCCGTGCCCACCTGGCCCGTGAACGTGCCGTCGGGGTTTTGCGCGTCGTACTTGGTGTAGTACGTGCCTGACCCGTCGAACGAAAGCCGGCCCCAGCTCTGGATCGGCGTGCGGTAGTGGCCTTCGAGGTCGATGCCCTGGATCTTCACGGCCCCGAGATTGACGTACGTCTGCAGGATCGAGAGGATGCGGCCCGGCAGCGGCGAGCCGGGTTCGGCCGGCGCGCGCGTGACGAGATTGCCGAACTGGCCGAGATCGCCCAGGATCGTGAGCGGCGAGATGCCGTTCTGGATCGCGTTCTTCAGGTTGATCTTGAACCAGTCGACGCTGACCGACGCGTTGGCGAACGGCTCCCATACGATGCCGGCGGTCGTCTGCTCGGACTCCTCGGGCTTCAGGTTGCGGTTGCCGCCGAACAGGACGCCGAACTGCGTGCTGCAGTCGAAGCCGGTGTCGCCGGTGACCGGGCAGCGGATCGGATCGGACAGGCCGGGCTGCGACACGCCACTGATGTTCGGCGTGAAGAGCTCGTAGAGGCTCGGCGCCAGGAAGCCCGTGCCGTACGAACCGCGGACGAGGAACGTGCGCACCGGGTGCCACCGCAGGCTGAATTTCGGGTTGGTGGTGCTGCCGAAATCGCTGTAATGGTCGTAGCGCACCGCGACGTCGCCTTCGAGGTTCTTGACGATCGGGATGTTGAACTCGGTGAACGCCGCCCACTGGTTGCGCGAGCCGGAGACGTTCTTGATCTCGCCGCCGTAACCGGTGATGAAGCCTTCCTGGATCGCTTCCGCCATGTTCTGGTCGAGCGATTCGTGCCGGGCCTCGACGCCGACCGCCATCGCGAGCGAGCCCGCCGGCAGCTTCCAGATTTCGCCTGACGTCTTCAACTGCCCGCCATACAACTTGGACGTGCCGGTGATCGTGTCGCCGATGAAGTTGGTCGCGCGCAACTCGTTGACGATGTCGGGCGTGTTCGGCCCGAACAGGTTGACGCGGCCGCTGTTCAAGAGCGGCAGCAGCAGACGGTAGTCCTGGAAGCCGCCGTTCAGGTGCTCCGACGTCGTGCCTTCGGCGTAGTTGAACGAGCCGTCCCAGTCCCAGTTCATCCACGAGCCCTTGACGCCGCCGATCACCTGCCAGTGCTCGTTGGTGTCGGTCGTGTCGCGCAGGCCGTTGTCGAACGTGCGATAGCGGACGTTCAGCGGCTGGCCGTCGACGCCGAACTCCTGCGCCGCCGCATGCGGATAGAACGGGCTGTCCGGCTGGATCGTTACGGTGGAAGTGAGGTTGCCCCCGGGACCGTACGAGAAGAGATTGGAAACCGGACCCGGCTGGATGATGAGGCGCGACTCGTCGTGCGAATACAGCCCCATCGCGTAGGCCTGCCAGTCGCGATTGATCTGGAACGCGCCGCTGCCGAAGAAGTTGTACGTCTTCTCGTGCGGGATCATGTTGACTCCCTTCACGTTCGACGGGTCGAAATAGCAGTTCGTGCCGACGATGTCGTCGTTCTCGAACGTCGACGGGCGGCACAGCCGCGCCGCCACGTCCGGCGGCTGGTCGTTGATGACGACGCCGTTCAGCACGGCGCCGATGCCCCCGGTGGTGATGCGGCCCGGGAACGTGTTGCTGGACAGCCCGATCAGGCCTATCTCCGGACGGTACGACGAGTTCGAGAAGTTGCGGTCGACCTGGTCGAGCGACTTCTGCTCATTGTAGGAACCCGACACGAAGACGTTCCAGCGATCGCGCGCGAGGTCGCCCCAGCCCGCCGACACGCTCGCCTGCCACTGGTCGCCGCCGCCGCCGCGCGTCGGCGTCCCGTACATGCCGGTCACCTCGGCGCCGGCGTAGTCGGTGCGCGTGATGAAGTTGATGACGCCCGCGATCGCGTCGGAACCGTAGATGGCGGACGCGCCGTCCTTCAGGATTTCCACGCGCTCGATCGCCGCGAACGGGATGGCGGAGAGGTTCACCCCCTGCACGCCCTGGATTTCACCCGAAAAGCCTTCGAGCCGGTGGCCGTTCAACAACACCAGCGTGCGCCCGCCGCCGAGGCCGCGCAGCGAGGCCGTTTGCGCGGAAAGCGTCGTTGCGCCGACGGAATTCGCGATGTTCACCGCGCCGAAGCTGTTGTTCGCGGAGATCTGCTGCAGCAGCTCCATCGGCGTCGTCGCGCCGGAACGCTCGATTTCCTGGCGCGTGATCACGGTGACCGGGAGCGCGCCCTCGCCTTCGACGCGCTTGATGTTCGAGCCGGTCACCTCGACGCGAATGTCGGGCGCGGGCTGGCGGGTGAGCGACGGCACGTCAGGGTTCTGCGCCTGCGCGAACGCGCCGGTGACTGCCATCGCGCCACCGACGCCTGCGATGCAGGCGAGCGCCGTCGCGACCTTTCTGCGTTGGAAAATCATGAGAAAACCCCCAAGGAAGTGGTACTGGAAGGGACGAAATTTCGCCTTTCGGCACGCGGCTCCAACGTTACAACAGCGTTGTTTTCCCCAGCAATCAAAGTCCTGGAATCCTTGCCATTGCGCGGGGGTTTTGTTGCAATTTCGCCAACATGCCAATCCGCCACGCGCGCCGCGACGACCTCCCCGGGATCGTCGCGATCTACAACGCGTCGATCCCCGGCCGCATGGCGACCGCCGATCTCGCGCCTGTCAGCGTCACCGACCGCGAGGGGTGGTTCGCGGACTTCGAGCCGGCGCGCCGCCCGCTCTTCGTCGCCTGCGCCGAGTGCAGCGACGAGCCGCGCGCGTGGCTCTCGCTCCGGTCGTTCTATGGGCGGCCGGCGTACGCGGAAACCGTCGAAGTGGGCGTTTACACGCACCCCGCGGCGCAGCGGCAAGGACTCGGCCGGACGCTCCTCGCGCACGCGCTCGCTCAGGCGCCCACCCTCGGAATATCCCGGCTGCTCGCCTTCACGTTCGCGCACAACGCGCCGAGCCTCGCCCTCTTCCGGGCGTTCGGCTTCGCCGACTGGGGCCATCTGCCGGGCGTCGCGATCCTCGACGGCGTGCGCCGCGACCTCCTGATCCTCGGGCGGGCGGCGGCGTGAACTCGCACGTTGCCCCCGCGGCCGGCTACCGCATCCTGCCCGTCACGACGGCCGATATCGACGACCTTCATGCACTGGTACGCGGGCTCGCCGCATACGAGCGGCTTTCGGACATTTGCACGTCGACGCCCGCGGATCTGGCGACGGCGCTGTTCGGGCCGCGGCCGGTCGCCGAGGCACTGATTGTCCGTCTTGACGGCAATTCTCAGGTCCCGGCCGGTTTCGCCTTGTTTTTTCATACTTACTCGACGTTCCTAGGCCGGCCGAGCCTGTGGTTGGAGGACCTTTTCGTCCAACCCGAGCACCGTGGGCGCGGGATCGGCCAGGCGTTGATCCGAACGCTGGCCGCGCTCGCCGTCGAACGCGGCTGCGGCCGATTCGAGTGGGCGGTCCTCGACTGGAACCGCCCGGCAATCGACTTCTACGAAGGCCTCGGCGCGGCGGTACTGCCCGATTGGCGCATCGCCCGGGTGACCGGCGATGCGCTCGGCCGCCTGGCGCGACGCTGACCGGAAAGACGCCCCGCCTGCGATAATGCGGGGCGCGCCGTGACGGGTGATCCGGGATCCAAGCGGACCGTGACGACGCGCCCGATTCCGCTCCGCGTTCACCACCCCATGTCCATCCTTCCCGCGATCCGCGTCGCCGACGCCGACTTCTGGTCCCTGCGCTTCGTCGATGCGCACAGCGCGTCGTACACCGTCCGCAGGAACGTGCCACAGCCGCTCGCACTCGCCAGCAACGCCGGCGTGATGGCGACCGTCTACGCGGGCGGCGGCTACGGCTACGCGGCGACCCCCGACACGTCGGAAGCGGGCTTGCGCGCCGCCCTCGAGCGCGCGGCCGGCTGGGCGAAGGCGACCGCGCGCGTCGCTCTCGACGACACGCGTCGGCTGCCCCGGCCGGGTCCGCGCGGCGAATACGCATCACCGTCGCTCAGTTCGCGGCTGCCGAGCGCGGCCGAGTGGTACGACCTGCTGGAGCATGCATCGCGGCTCGCGGGCTGCGATCCGCGCATCGTCGACTGGGAGGCGCTGGTCGACGTCCGCGAGGAGACGCATCGGCTGGTGACGAGCGAAGGCGGGGACGTCGTGCAGCGCTTTCGCTTTCTCTTCCCGTCGCTCGGTGTTACCGCGCACGCGGACGGCGTGACGCAGCAGCGCTCGCTCAACGGCTACCGCGGCATCTGCCAGCAGGGCGGG
>DASTIY010000056.1:0-23703 GCA_035717085.1 Casimicrobiaceae bacterium
CGACGGCGGGCGCTTCCCGATCAAGCGCATCGTCGGCGATCGCATCGAAGTCGAGGCCGACTGCTTCGCCGACGGGCACGACGTGCTCGCGTGCCGTTTGCGCCATCGCCGAGAGGACGACGCGAAGTGGATGGAGTCGCCGATGGTGGCGCTCGGCAACGATCGCTGGCGCGGCGACTTCGTCGTGCCCGAGATCGGCCGCTATCGCTACACGGTCGCGGCCTGGGTCGACGCGTTCCTGTCGTGGCGACACGATTTCGAGCGGCGCGTCGAGGCCGACGATTTGCGCGTCGCCGCGCAGGTCGGCGCCGATATCGTCGTGCGAACCGCACGGCGCGCGCGCGGCGACGATCGCAGGCAGCTCCTCGGATGGGCACAGGCGCTGACGCAGACGACCGACGTCGAGACGCTGCGCGAAGTGGCGCTCGACGAGGCGCGCGCCGAGCTCGCGATGCGCTATCCCGACCGCCGCTTCGAGACGTCGTATCCGGTCGAATTCTCGATCGTCGTCGATCGCCCGCGCGCCGGCTTCTCGAGCTGGTACGAGCTCTTTCCGCGCTCGACGTCCCGGACGCCGGATGTTCACGGCACGTTCGCCGACGCCGAGGCGCGTCTGCCCTACGTCGCGCAGATGGGCTTCGATGTCGTGTACCTGCCGCCGATCCATCCGATCGGCCGCGTTCGCCGCAAGGGCAGGAACAACGCGCTGGTCGCGGAGCCGGGCGACGTCGGCAGTCCATGGGCGATCGGCGCCGACGAGGGTGGGCACAAGGCGATCCACCCGCAACTCGGCACGCTGGAGGACTTCCGCCGGTTCGCCGAGCGCGCCCGCGCACTCGATCTCGAGGTCGCGCTCGACATCGCGTTCCAATGCGCGCCCGATCATCCGTACGTGAGCGAGCATCCCGAGTGGTTCCGGCACCGCCCCGACGGCAGCGTCCAGTACGCCGAGAATCCACCGAAGAAATACCAGGACATCTATCCGTTCCATTTCGAGACGGACGAGTGGAGGACGCTGTGGGAGGAGCTCCACGACGTCATCGCGTTCTGGATCGCGCACGGCGTGCGGATCTTCCGCGTCGACAACCCGCACACCAAGCCCTTCGCGTTCTGGGAATGGGCGATCGCGCGCATCAAGCGCGCGCATCCCGATGCGATGTTCCTGTCCGAGGCGTTCACGCGGCCGAAGGTGATGCACCGGCTCGCGAAGCTGGGCTTCACGCAGTCGTACACGTATTTCACGTGGCGTAACAGCAAGCCCGAGCTCGTCGAGTACTTCACCGAGCTGACGCGCGGGCCGGGCCGCGAGTACTTCCGCCCCAATTGCTGGCCCAACACGCCGGACATCCTGCCCGAGGCGCTGCAGATCGGCGGCCGGCCGGCGTTCATGGCACGCCTGGTGCTCGCGGCCACCCTTTGCGCGAACTACGGGATATACGGCGCCGCGTTCGAATTGCTCGAGCACGTGCCGCGCGAGCCGGGCTCGGAGGAGTACCTGAATTCGGAGAAGTACGAGCTGCGGCAATGGAACCTCGAACGGGCCGACTCGCTCGCGCCGTTCATCGCCCGCGTCAACGCCGCGCGTCGCGACAACGTCGCGCTGCAGCGCGACGGCGGCCTGACGTTCTTCGCAACCGACAACGACGAGCTGATCTGCTATGCGCGCGTCGACGCAAGCGGTGCGAACGTGGTGATCGTCGCCGTCAACCTCGATCCGCATCACGTGCAGTCGGCCTTCGTGACGCTCGACCTCGACGTGCTCGGCGTGGAGGCCGACCAGCCGTTCCAGGTCCATGACCTGCTCACCGACGCGCGCTATGGATGGCACGGGCCGCGCAACTTCGTGCAGCTCGATCCGGCGCACGTGCCGGCGCACCTCTTCCGCGTGCGCCGCCGCGTGCGCGACGAGCACGACTTCGCCTATTTCGAATAGAGGAACGCTTGACCGATCCCACCGCCCTCGCGCTCGCCGTGCCCGACACGGCGCAGCCCGTCGAACGGCCGTATTGGTACAAGGACGCGATCATCTATCAGCTGCACATCAAGGCGTTCTACGACTCGAACGGCGACGGCATCGGCGATTTCCGCGGACTCACCGAGAAGCTCGACTACGTCAAGGATCTCGGCGTCAACACGATCTGGCTGTTGCCGTTCTACCCGTCGCCGCTGCGCGACGACGGGTACGACGTCGCCGATTACCGCGGCGTCAATCCGCTGTACGGCACGCGCGCCGACTTCCAGCATTTCGTGCGCGAGGCGCATCGACACGGCCTTCGCGTCATCACCGAGCTGATCGTCAATCACACGTCCGACCAGCACCCATGGTTCCAGGCAGCGCGGCGCGCCCCGGCCGGGTCGCGCAAGCGCAACTTCTACGTGTGGAGCGACGACCCCACCAGGTACAGCGGCACGCGGATCATCTTCACCGACACCGAGAAGTCGAACTGGGCGTGGGACGACGTCGCGAAGGCGTATTACTGGCACCGCTTCTTCAGCCACCAGCCCGACCTCAACTTCGACAACCCGCAGGTGCTGAAGGCGGTGTTGCGCGTGATGCGGTTCTGGCTCGACATGGGCGTCGACGGCTTTCGTCTCGATGCCATTCCTTACCTGTGCGAGCGCGAGGGCACGAACAACGAGAACCTCCCCGAGACGCACGCCGTGCTGAAGCGCCTGCGCGCGGCGATCGACGCGCAGTATCCCGACGTGCTGCTCCTCGCCGAGGCGAACCAGTGGCCCGAGGACGTGCGCGAATACTTCGGTGACGGCGACGAATGCCACATGGCGTATCACTTTCCGCTGATGCCGCGCATGTACATGGCGATCGCGCAGGAGGAGCGCCACCCGATCACCGAGATCATGGCGCAGACGCCCGACATTCCCGAGAGCTGCCAGTGGGCGATCTTCCTGCGCAACCACGACGAGCTGACGCTCGAAATGGTGACGAGCCGCGAGCGCGACTACATGTACAACATGTACGCGGCCGACAAGCGCGCGCGCATCAATCTGGGAATCCGGCGCCGCCTCGCGCCGCTGCTCGAGAACGACATGGGCCGCATCAAGCTGATGAACAGCCTGCTGCTGTCGATGCCCGGCTCGCCGACGCTCTACTACGGCGACGAGATCGGGATGGGCGACAACATCTATCTCGGCGACCGCGACGGCGTGCGCACGCCGATGAAATGGGCGCCCGAGCGTAATGGCGGCTTCTCGCGCGCGGACCCGCAGCGGCTGTACCTGCAGCCGATCATGGATCCGGTCTACGGCTACGAGGCGGTGAACGTCGAGGCGCAGTGGCGCGCACCGTCGTCGCTCTTGCACTGGACACGAAGGATGCTCGCCGCGCGCAAATCGTTCGCGGCCTTCGGTCGCGGGACGCTCACGTTCCTGCGCCCGGCCAACCGCAAGATCCTCGCGTACCTGCGCGAGTACGGCGACGAGACGATCCTCTGCGTGGCCAACCTTTCGCGCTCGGCGCAGCCGGTCGAGCTCGACCTCTCCGCCTACAAGGGTCGCGTTCCGGTGGAGGTCCTCGGGCGTACGCCGTTCCCGCCGATCGGCGAGTTGCCGTATCTGCTGACGCTCGGCGGGCATTCGTTCCTGTGGTTTCGGCTCGCACCCGCGCAACTCGTGCCATCGGGGCGCGAGGAGCAGGTCCCGGCGCAGGAGCTGCGCGTGCTCGTGCTGTTCGACGGGTGGGCGAGCCTCTTCCGCGAGCGCGTGGTGCCGTGGCGGCTCGGCATGTCCGACAAGGTGCGCCGCCAGCTCGAGGACGACGCGCTCCCCGCGTTCGTCGCCGGCCGGCGCTGGTACGCGGCGAAGACGGAGGCGATACGGCGCGTCGAGATCGCCGATCACGCCGAGTGGAAGCCGCGCGATCGCACGTGGCTTCTGACGCTCGCGCGCGTCGAGGCCGAAACGGACACGCAGCCGTATTTCCTTCCGCTCGCGCTCGCCTGGGAAGACGTCGACGAGCCGCTGTTGCCCGCGCTCGCCCCGTTCGTGATCGCGAAGGCGCGCCAGCAGGCTCAGGTCGGCGTCGTGGCCGACGCGTTCGGTGACGAGGCATTCGTGCGCGCGCTCGTCGTGGCGACCGCCGAGGCCGCGGTCGTGAAGACCGCGCGCGGGACGATCGCGTTCAAGCCGACGAGCGCGTTCGCGGCGCTCGCCGGCGATGACTTCACGACGCTGACGGTGACGACGGCGGGCGCGCACAGCAGCAACACGATCGTCTCGCTCGGCGATCGGTTGTTCGTCAAGGGCTATCGACACCTGTCGGTCGGCGTGAACCCGGAGGCGGCGATCGGCCGCTACTTGACGGAGGTCGCGCATTTCACCCATTCGGTGCCCATCGCCGGCACGATGGAGTACGTCGCCGACGACGGTCGCACGGCGACGCTCGCGCTGATCCAGGGCTACGTCCAGAACCAGGGCGACGGCTGGGACTTCACGCGGCACTACCTCGATCGCTTCTTCGACGACGTCGCGCGCGAAGCGCCGAACGTCACGGGGGCCGACGTGCACGGCGCATACACCACGCTCGCGCGCACGCTCGGCAAGCGTACCGCGGAGCTGCATCTCGCGTTCGCGCAAGCGACGGCCGATCCCGCGTTCGCTCCGGAGCCGATGACGGCGGACGACGTCGTCAAGCTGGCCGAGCGCGTGCGCACCGAAGCGAGCGCGACGCTCGATCGCATGGCGAAGCGCGTTGCGACGCTGCCCGAGGCGTTGCGAAGCGAGGCGATGCTGCTGCACACCGAGCGCGACCGCTTGCTCGCGCGCATCGCCGGTCATGCGGGCGACAAGACCGCCGGCGCGCGCACCCGCATCCACGGCGACTACCATCTCGGCCAGGTGCTGCTCGCGCAGAACGATTTCGTGATCACCGACTTCGAAGGCGAGCCCGCACGGCCGCTCGCCGAGCGCACGCGCAAGCAGTCGCCGCTGAAGGACGTCGCCGGCATGCTCCGCTCGTTCGACTACGCGCTCTACGCGGCGCTCTTCGACTTCTCGACGGAGCGCTCCGAGGTGCGCGAACGCGTCGAGGCGGCCGGCCGCCAGTGGCGCGCGCAGGCCGCACGCGCGTTCGTCGACGGCTACGACGAGATCGCGCGCGGGCGCGGCCTCGCCTCCGCCGGCGGCGAGTGGAAAGGGCTGCTCGAGCTGTTCGTGCTCGAGAAGGCGATCTACGAGCTCGCCTACGAAAGCGAGAACCGGCCCGACTGGCTCGCGATTCCACTGCGCGGCCTGCTCGACGTCCTCGCGTCCGCGTGAGCGACAGCATGCCGGCCGGCAACGCCAGGCCTTCCGACCTTTCGCCGTCGTCGATGGGAGAACGTCATGGATAACGTGAACATGCTGGTCGAGCCGATCCGCGAATCGCTGCATCAGATCGGCGCGTTCCTGCCGCGGCTGCTCCTCGCGATCGTCGTGCTCGTCGTCGGCTGGCTCGTCGCGAAGCTCGTCCGCTTCGCCATCGTGAAGGCGCTGCACGCGATCAATTTCAACGTCGTCACCGAGAAGGCCGGCATCGACCGCTTCCTCTCGCAGGGCGGCGCCGACGTCGACACGATCCGCGTGCTCGGCGGGCTCTTCTACTGGCTCGTGATCCTCGCCGCGCTGATGATCGCGTTCAACAGCCTCGACCTCGCGTACGTGACCGATCTGCTCGGCCGCGTCGTCCTCTTCGTGCCGCGCGTGATGGTCGCGGTCGTGATCCTCGTCTTCGGCGCGTACTTCGCGCGCTTCATCGGAACCGCCGTCACCACGTACCTGCGCAACCTCGGCGCGCGCGAGGCGAGCCTGATGGGACGGCTCGCGCTCTACGCGATCATGACGTTCGCGATCATGATCGCGCTCGACCAGCTCGGGCTCGGCGACATCATCCGCGAGACGTTCCTCGTCCTGGTCGGCGCGATCGCACTCGCGCTGGCGCTTGCGTTCGGCCTGGGCGGGCAGAAGCGCGCGGCGGACCTGCTCGAGCGCTGGTCGCGGCAGGACGACGAGACGCACCCCGCGCGCCCGCGCAGCAAGTCGGTCCTTTAGGAACCTCGTGAAGCCGTTCACTGCCGTATGGCCGGGCCGCTCGCAACCGCGCGGCGCACACTGGGACGGCGAGGGCGTCAACTTCGCGGTGTTCTCCGAGCACGCGGAGAAGGTCGAGCTCTGCATCTTCGATCCGACCGGGCGACGCGAAGTGCAGCGGATTGCGCTCGTCGAGCGCACCGACGAGATGTTCCATTGCTACCTGCCCGAGGCGCGCCCTGGCCTTCTGTACGGCTATCGCATGTACGGCCCGTATCGTCCGGAGCAGGGGCTGCGCTTCAACGCGCACAAGCTGCTGCTCGACCCTTATGCGCGCAGCATCGAAGGCACGCTGCGCTGGAGCGACGCGCTCTTCGGCTACACGATCGGCCACAAGCGCGCCGACCTGTCGTTCGATCGCCGCGACAGCGCGCGCGCAATGCCCAAGAGCAAGGTGATCGAGCCCGCCTTCACGTGGGAGAACGACCATTCACCGAAGATCCCGTGGCACGACATGGTGGTCTACGAGCTGCACGTGCGCGGCTTCACGATGCAGCATCCCGACGTGCCACCCGCCTTTCGCGGCACGTACGCGGGGCTGTCGACCGAGCCCGTCATCGACTACCTGCGCCGGCTCGGCGTCACGACGGTCGAGCTGATGCCCGTGCATTACTTCGTCGACGACCGCCGCCTCGTGCAGCACGGGCTTCGCAACTATTGGGGCTACAACACGATCGGCTACTTCGCGCCGGAGAGCCGCTACTCGGCGTCGGGCAAGGTGAACGAGTTCAAGACCATGGTGAAGGCGCTGCACTCGGCGGGTCTCGAGGTGATCCTCGACGTCGTCTACAACCACACCGCCGAGGGCGACGAGCTCGGGCCGACGCTGTGCTTCCGCGGCATGGACAACACGTCGTACTACCGGCTGCGTCCCGACGCGCCGCGGCATTACATGGACTACACCGGATGCGGCAACACGCTCGACATGCAGCATCCGCGCGTCCTCCAGCTCATCATGGATTCGCTGCGCTACTGGGTCACCGACATGCACGTCGACGGCTTTCGCTTCGATCTCGCGCCCGCGCTCGCGCGCGAGTTGCACGAGGTCGATCGGCTCGGCGCGTTCTTCGACATCCTGCGCCAGGATCCCGTGCTGAACCAGGTGAAGCTGATCGCCGAGCCGTGGGACCTGGGCGAGGGCGGCTATCAGGTCGGCAATTTCCCGCCGGGCTGGGCCGAGTGGAACGACAAGTACCGCGACACGGTGCGCGACTTCTGGCGCGGCGAGCCGGCGACGCTCGGTGAGTTCGCGATGCGGCTCACCGGGTCGAGCGACCTCTATCAGGCCGACGGCCGCCGCCCGCTGGCCTCCATCAACTTCGTCACGGCGCACGACGGGTTCACGCTGCGCGACCTCGTGTCGTACGACCACAAGCACAACGAGGCGAACCTCGAGGACAACCGCGACGGGACCGACCACAACATCTCGTGGAACTGCGGCGTCGAAGGCGAGACGACGGACCCGGCGGTGCTCGCGCTCCGCGCGCGCCAGTCGCGCAACATGCTCGCGACGCTCCTGCTGTCGCAGGGCGTGCCGATGCTGACCGCCGGCGACGAGATCGCGCGCACGCAGCAGGGCAACAACAACGCGTACTGCCAGGACAACGCGATCTCGTGGGTCGATTGGACCCAGGACGAGGCGCGCACGCGCCTGCTCGCGTTCGTCCGGCGCATCGTCGCGTTGCGGCGCGCGCACCCCGCGTTTCGGCGACGGCATTTCTTCGAGGGCCGCCCGCTCGCGGGTACCGAGGCCAAGGACATCGCGTGGCTCAAGCCCGATGGCGCCGAGATGACCGAGCAGGAATGGAACGTCGGCTTCGCGCGCTGCCTCGGCGTGTACCTCGACGGCCGGCGCCTCGGCGAGTCCGACGCGCGTGGCCGCGACGTCACCGACGACGACTTCATCGTGCTCTTCAACGCGCACGACGGCCCGATCCCGTTCACGCTGCCCGCGTTCGACGGCGCCGGATGGCTCGTGCTCCTCGACACCGCGCGCGACGACGGCTTGTTGCAGGACGGCACGTTCAGCCCGGATCACGCGTATCCGCTCGAAGGACGCTCGCTCGTGCTGCTGCAAAAGATCCCGCGGGCCTGACGGTGCGCCGCGTGCATCGCATGGCGTTCGGCGCGCAATTCGATCGCGATGCGACGGCGTTTCGCCTGTGGGCGCCGGGGGCGGCACGCGTGGATCTCGTGATCGAGCACGCCGCGCAATCGCGTGCGCTGCCGATGCACCCGGCGCACGAGGGCTGGTTCGAGCGGCGCGTCGAAGCCGTCGCCGCCGGCGACCGGTATGCCTATCGGATCGACGGCGGGCTCGAAGTGCCCGACCCGGCGTCGCGCGCCAACCCGGACGGCGTGCATGCGAAGAGCGTCGTCGTCGATCCGGGTGCGTACGACTGGCGCGACGACGAATGGCGCGGACGGCCGTGGCACGAGGCGGTCGTCTACGAGCTTCACGTCGGAACGTTCACGCCGGCCGGAACGTTCACGGCGGCGATCGCCCACCTCGACGCGCTCGCCGAGCTCGGTATCACGGCGGTCGAGTTGATGCCGATCGCAGCGTTCGCGGGAGAGCGCAACTGGGGCTACGACGGCGTGTTGCCGTTCGCGCCGGCGGCCGCGTACGGCACCCCCGACGATCTCAAACGTCTCGTCGACGCGGCGCACGCGCGCGGCCTCATGATGCTCGTCGACGTCGTGTACAACCACTTCGGCCCCGAAGGCAACTACCTGCACGCGTACGCGCCGGCGTTCTTCAACCCACGGCATCCCACTCCGTGGGGCGCGGCGATCAACGTCGACGGCGAGGGCAGCCGGACGGTGCGCGACTTCTTCATCGCCAACGCGCGCTACTGGCTCGACGAGTTTCACTGCGACGGACTGCGCGTCGACGCCGTGCACGCGATCGTCGACGATTCGCGGCCGGATTTCGTCACCGAGCTCGCCACGCGTGTGCGCGACTACGCCGGCACGCGGCACGTGCACCTCGTGCTCGAGAACGACCGCAACGAGGCGCGCTACCTGCGACGCGATGCGGGCGGGCGCCCGGTGCTCGCCACCGCGCAATGGAACGACGACGTGCACCACGCGCTGCACGTGCTCGCCACCGGCGAACGTGATGGCTACTACGCCGACTACTTCCCGCAACCGGCGCAATGGCTCGCGCGCGCGCTCGCCGAAGGCTTCGCCTACCAGGGGCAGCCATCGGCGTATCGGGACGAACGGCCGCGTGGCGAGCCGAGCATCGAGCTTCCGCCGGACGCGTTCGTCGCATTCGCGCAGGATCACGACCAGATCGGCAACCGCGCGTTCGGCGAGCGGCTGTCGACGCTTGCCGAACCGGCGCGCCTGCGCGCCCTCGTCGCGTGCGTGCTCCTCTCGCCGCAGGTGCCGATGCTGTTCATGGGCGAGGAGTTCGGGGCGACGACGCCGTTCCTGTTCTTCTGCGACTTCGAAGGCGATCTTGCGCAGGCCGTCACCGACGGCCGGCGCAACGAGTTCGCCCGCTTCGCGCGTTTTCGCGACCCGGCCGTGCGCGAGCGCATTCCCGATCCGAACGCGCCGGCGACCTTCGCGGCGAGCAAGCTCGACTGGAAGGGAGCCCGCGCGGCCCCGGGCGTGCAATGGCGAACGTTCTATCGCGATTGCCTGTCGATTCGGCATCGGCACGTGATGCCGCTCGCCCGGGACATGCGGCGCGGCGGCACGTTCGCCATCGAAGGCGACGCGGCGATCCGCGTGTGCTGGCGCACCGAAAGCGGCGCCCGTCTTCACCTCGTCGCCAACTTTTCCGAGGCGCCGGTGACGATGATGCTGCCGGATGGACGCACGATCTTCGCCGAGGGATCGATGCCCGCGGCGGGGACGACCGGCATCGTCGCTTGCAACGGCGTCGCCTTCATCGTGGCGGACGCCACGGAGGAGGAGGGCGCGTGAACGAAGCGCTGCATCGATTGGCCCGCGCATACGGCATCGGGCTCGCGTACGTCGATGCATGGGGACGCGAGCGCCGTGTCGGCGAGGAGGCGCTGCGCGCGGTGCTCGGCGCGATGCACGTCGACGCGCACGACGACGCGGCGGTGACGCGCGCGCTCGATCAGTTCGAGCAGGCTCGGTTTCGCCAGTGCCTCGCCCCGATGAGCGTCGTGCGCCGGGGCATGCGGCCGTGGAAGATCGCGGTCAACCTCCCGTCGCGCTTGGCAGCGCAAGCGCTCGCGTGGCGCGTGCGTGTGGAGGAGGGCGCGGAAATCAGCGCAGCGATCGAAGGCGCGGCGGCGCAAGCCGGCGTCGCGTCCGGCGCCCCATGCCTGTCGCTGGAACTGGCGCTCGACGTGCCGCTTCCTTGCGGCTACCACGCGCTCGAGCTTTGCGCCGATGGCACGATCGTCGCCGCCGCGATGCTCGCCGTCGCGCCCGACGCGTGCCATCGGCCGCCGGCGCTGCACCAAGGCGGCCGCGCGTGGGGCTTCGCCGTCCAGCTTTACGGACTGCGCTCGGCGCGCAATTTCGGCATCGGCGATTTCACCGATCTCGCGGAGTTCGTCGCGCTTTGCGCCGCGCAGGGTGCCGATGTCGTCGGCGTCAACCCCCTGCATGCGCTGTTTCCGCATGCGCCAAAACACGCGAGCCCGTACAGCCCGTCGAGCCGGATGTTCGTCAACGTGCTGTATCTCGACGTGCTCGCGATCCCCGAGTTCTCGCACTGCGCGCCGGCACGCGAGTACGTCGCGTCCGAAGCGTTCCGCGCGGAACTCGCCAGGGTGCGGGCTGCGCCGCTGGTCGACTACGCGGGCGTCGCGTCGCTCAAGCTGCCGGTCCTCGCGCTGCTGTACGCGCAGGCGCGCGACGATGCGCGCAAGGGCGCGAGCGAGCGCTGGGTTGCGTTCGATGCGTACAAGACCGAGCGCGGCGAGGCACTGCGCCGGCAGGCGTTGTTCGACGCGCTGCAGGCGCACTTTTTCGCGAGCGATCCGGCGATCTGGGGCTGGCCCGTGTGGCCTGCGCCCTATCGCGATCCGGCCTCACCGGCCGTCGCAGCCTTCGCCGACGAGCACGTCGAGCGCGTCGACTACTTCGCATGGCTGCAATGGCAGGCGGACCTGCAGCGCGAAACCGTTGCCGCGCGCGCGCGGCAGGCGGGCCTCGCGATCGGTCTCTACAGCGACCTCGCGGTGTCGATCGACCGTGGCGGCGCGGAAGCGTGGGCCAACCAGTCGCTGTACGCGACGGGCGCGAGCGTCGGTGCGCCGCCCGACGTGTTCAACGTGCGCGGCCAGGATTGGGGATTGCCACCGATGATTCCCGCGCGGTTGCGCGACGCGGCGTACGCGCCGTTCATCGCGACGCTGCGCGCGAACATGCGCAGCGCCGGTGCGCTGCGCATCGACCACGTGATGGGATTGCTGCGCCTGTACTGGGTGCCCGCGGGCGCCACGCCCGCCGATGGCGCGTACGTGCACTACCCCCTCGACGACCTGCTCGGCCTCCTTGCCCTCGAAAGCGAGCGCCACCGCTGCCTCGTGATCGGCGAGGACCTCGGCACCGTGCCGGACGCCGTGCGCGCAGCGCTTGCGGCGAGCGACGTGCTGTCGTATCGCGTGCTGCTCTTCGAGCGCGATGCGAACGGCGTCTTCAACGCACCGGCGACGTATCCCGAAGCCGCCCTCGCCACGGCGAGCACGCACGATTTGCCCACGCTCGCGGGTTGGTGGGCAGGCCACGACATCGCGGTGCGTGCCGCACACGGGCACCTCGGCGCAAACGCCGACGTCGACGCGGCGATGGCCGAGCGCATTCGCGATCGCGGGCAGTTGCTCGCCGCGCTCGCGCGCGAAGAACTGCTGCCCGACGGAACTCCGCTCGATCCTGATGCGGTGCCCGCGATGACGCTCGCGCTCGTGGAGGCGCTGCACGCGTTCCTCGCGCGCTCGCCCTGCGCGCTTTTCGTCGTGCAACCGGAAGACGTCCTCGGCGTCGTCGAGCAGGCGAACCTGCCGGGCACGACGACCGAGCATCCGAACTGGCGGCGCAAGCTGCCGGTGATGCTCGACGACATGGAGACCGACGGCCGGCTGCGACGCCTCGCCGCACGCGTCGCGCACGAGCGGGCGACGCCCTCGTGAGTCGTACCCAGGCGGTGCCCCTGCCGCTCGCGGCGATTCCGCGCGCCACCTATCGCGTTCAACTGTCGCGCGATTTCACGTTCGACGACGTCACCGCGCTCGTGCCGTATCTCGCCGCACTCGGCGTGAGCCATGTCTATTGCTCGCCGTACCTGCGGGCGCGTCCGGCAAGCACGCACGGGTACGACATCGTCGACCACGCGATGTTGAATCCGGAGATCGGAACGCGCGCGGATTTCGAGCGCATGGTCGAAGCACTCGCACGCCAGGGCATGAGCCATCTTTGCGACGTCGTCCCCAATCACATGGCCGTGATGGGCGGCGACAACGCGTGGTGGATGGACGTGCTGGCCAACGGGCCGTCGTCGCCCTACGCGGGCTTCTTCGACATCGATTGGAACCGTCACGACCCCGATCTCGGCGGCAAGGTGCTCGTGCCGGTGCTCGGCGATGCGTATGCGGCGGTGCTCGAGCGGGGCGAGCTTCGGCTAGCGTTCGACGCCGACCACGGTCGCCTCGATCTCACCTATTTCGAGCATCGCTTGCCGCTCGATCCGAAGTGCTACCCGGACATCCTGTTGCCCGCGGCAGCGCAGGCGCGCGCGAATTCGACGCGGAGCGACGTCGCCGACCTCGAATCGATCGCGTACACGCTGAAGGCCTTGCCGCCGCGCGACGACGCGACGCCCGCGCGCGTCGCCGTGCGCCGGCGGCTGGTGGTCGAGCTCGCGGAGCGACTCGCCGCGCTGGTGCAGCGCGACGCCGGCATTCGCCATGCGATCGAAGCCTCGATCTCGCGCTTCAACGGAAAACCGGGCGAGCACGAACGCTTCGACGCACTGCATGCGCTGCTCGAGCACCAGGCGTTTCGTCTCGCGCACTGGCGCGTGGCCTCCGACGAGATCAACTACCGGCGCTTCTTCGACATCAACGAGCTCGCTGCGCTGCGTAACGAGGATGCGGAGGTGTTCGCCGCGACGCATCGCTTCCTGCTCGATCTCGCGGCGCAGGGCCTGATCGGCGGGCTGCGAATCGATCATCCCGACGGACTCTACGATCCGAAGCGCTATTTCGCTGCGCTGCAGTCGGCGTACCGGGAGCGCGTGCATGCCGACGGCGGCGACAGGTCACGCTCCGGCCTCTACGTCGTGATCGAGAAAATCACCGCTTCGCACGAGCGGCTTCCCGAGTCGTGGTGCGTGCACGGCACGACCGGCTACCGCTTCGCGAACGTCGTCAACGGCCTGTTCGTGGACAAACGGGCGAAAGCGCGACTCGATCGCGTCTGGCGCGCATTCGCGGGCGACGAGGCGCAGAGCTTCGAGCTGGCGAGCGATGAGGGCAAGCGCGCGACGATGGAAGGGCCGCTCGCCTCGGAGCTACGCGTGCTGACGCTGCGCGCGCTGCGGCTTGCGCGGGCCGACCGGCGTACGCGCGATTTCACGTTCAATGCGCTGCGCCAGGCGCTGATCGAGATCGTCGCGGCCTTTCCCGTCTATCGCACCTACGTGGATGCGGACGGTGCTTCCGCCCAGGATCGCCGACATGTCGACTGGGCGATCGGGCGCGCACGCGCGCGAAGCCGCACGAGCGATCCGAGCGTATTCGACTTTCTGCAGCACGCGTTGCTCGGCGAGGCACCGGCCGACGCATCCGCGCAGACACTCACCGCGTGGCGCGACTTCGCGATGCGCTTCCAGCAATTCAGCGCGCCGGTCACGGCGAAAGGCGTCGAGGACACCGCGCTCTATCGCTTCAACCGCCTGGTCTCGCTGAACGAGGTCGGCGGCGATCCCGGGCAGTTCGGCATGGGCGTGCGCGCGTTCCACGCCGCGAGCGCCGATCGCGCGCAGCGCTGGCCGCACACGCTGCTGGCGACGTCGACGCACGACAACAAGCGCAGCGAAGACGTGCGTGCGCGCATCGACGCGATCTCCGAGATGCCCGCCGCGTGGCGCGCGCTGGTCCACAAGTGGCGCGCGATGAATCGCAGCCGCAAGTCGCTCGTCGACGGCGCTCCGGCACCGTCCGCGAACGACGAATACCTGCTCTACCAGACGCTCGTCGGCTCGTGGCCGTGCGACGAAGCCGACACCGCCGCGCGCGCGGCGTATCGCGAGCGCATCGCCGCGTACATGCGCAAGGCGGCGCGCGAGGCGAAGGTGCATACGAGCTGGCTCGCGCCCAACGCCGATTACGAGGCCGCGCTCGATGCGTTCGTCGGCGCGCTGCTGGGCGACGACGGCGAGCGGCTGTTCCTGCCCGATCTTCGCCGCGAGTGCCAAGCGTTCGCGTGGTTCGGCCAGCTCACGAGCGTGTCGGCGACGCTGCTGAAGCTCGCCTCCCCCGGCGTGCCGGACCTCTACCAAGGCAACGAGCTCGTCGACCTGTCGCTCGTCGACCCCGACAATCGCCGGCCGGTCGATTACGAGCGAAGGCGCGCGTGCCTCGCGGCGATCGACGCGATCGCTTGCGCGACCCAGAGCGAGAGGAGCGCGGGCCTTCGTGCGCTGTTCGACCCGCCGCTCGATGGCCGCGCGAAGCTCTTCGTCGTCGCGCGCGCGCTCGCGCTGCGCCGCGAGCATCCCGCGCTCTTCGCCTACGGCGACTACCACCCTGTCCGGGCGAGCGGCACGCACGCGGCGCACGTCGTCGCGTTCGCGCGCCGGCACGAGGATCGAGGCGTCCTCGCGGTCGGCGTGCGCCTGTTCGCCTCGCTCGGCCCGGGCGTCGGCACGCTCCCCGTCGGCGCCTGCTGGGGCGACACGACGCTCGACCTCGCATTTCTGCCGTCGGGATCGGCGATGCGCGACGTCCTCGGCGGCACGCAGACGATCAGGAGCGACCGCGAACTGCCGCTCGCGAGCGCATTCGCCCATTTTCCAGGCGCGCTGTTCCATTTCCGCCGCGACGCATAGCGTGAGGGTGTGGATCGGGTTGCTCGTCCTCGTGCCGATCGCGCTCGGCGTGCACTTCCTGCTCGACGTCGGGCCGCTGTGGACGTTCGTCCTCGCCATCGCCGCGATCGTCCCGCTCGCCGAATGGATCCGCCGCGGGACCGAGCAGATCGCGCATCGCACCGGCTCAGCCGTCGGCGGGCTGCTGAATGCGACGTTCGGCAACACCGCCGAGCTGATTCTCGCGATCTTCGTGCTGCTCGAAGGACAGGCCGACGTCGTCAAGGCGCAAATCACCGGCTCGATCATCGGCAACGCCTTGCTCGGCTTCGGCCTCGCGATCCTCGTCGGCAGCTTCGGCAGGCGCGAGCTCAAGTTCAATCCCGAACGCGTGGGGTTGCTGTCCAGCCTGATGATCCTCGTGCTGATCGCGCTCCTCGTCCCTGCGCTCTTCGACTACACCGAGCGCGGCATCTTCGCGTCGACGGAGGCGACCTCGCTCGACGAGAAGCTCAGCCTGGCGGTCGCCATCGTGTTGCTCGTCGTGTATGGCGCGAATCTCGTCTACACGCTCGTCACGCACCACGACGTGTTCGCCGCGCACGGCGACGAGGCGCCGGGGAATGCCGAGACGCCGTGGCCGCTTGGGCGGTCGATCGCCGTGCTCGTCGCGGCCACGGTCGGCACGGCGCTGATGGCCGAGCTCGTGTCCGGCGCGCTGCAGGACACGGCGCACACGCTCGGGGTCTCGACGTTCTTCCTGGGGGTGATCGTGCTCGCGGTCGTCGGCAACGCCGCCGAGTACTTCTCGTCGGTCTATTTCGCGCGGCAGGGCCGCATGGGGCTCGTCGCGAGCATCACCGTCGGCTCCACGATCCAGGTGGCGCTCCTCGTCGCGCCGATCCTCGTGCTCGTGTCGCACTTCGTCGGTGCGCCGATGAACCTCGTGTTCGACAACCCGCTCGAGCTCGTCGCCGTCGCGAGCGCGGCGCTCGTCGTCAACTCGATCACGCGCGACGGCGAGGCGACGTGGTTCGAAGGCGCGATGCTGGTCGCGGTCTACCTGCTCCTTGCGTTCGCGTTTTTCTTCGCGACGCCGCCCGGCGAGGGCTGAGTCCGGTTCAGCGACCCATCTCGACGTAGTCCCACGCCGAGCCCGTGTGGTGCAGCCGGAAGTAGTGGTCGCGCAAGGCCGCGAGCTCGTTCGCGATCGCGAGCGGGAACCCGCGGCGTCCGCCGCGCCGGTCCATCATGAGGTCGTCGAGCAGCTTCTCGCAGCGAGCAGGCGTCGGCCAGACTTCGCAAAGGCGATTGGCGAGCCGCGCGTAGCGCAGCGCGAGCTGGCGCGGCTGGACCGACGGCGGAAGCTCCGCGATCCATGCGGCCGCGGCGTCGCTCAGCGGCTCGGACGGCGTCGCCGTGCGCTTCGCTTCCCAATCCTCGGTCTTGCGCTTCGCGTAGACGCCCGTCGTTTCGTCGAGCGCCTTGCGCGCGTCGTCGAGCGAGACCTTCTCGAACTCGAGCGCTCCGGAGTCTTTCGATGTCGACATCGGCATCCTCGTCACTCCCGCTTCGACACGTCGCGAGAGACAGTGCAGGCCGCAACAGTATAGCGGTCGTGCAACGGCGCCGACGCGACGCGATCGGGGCGCGCCAGCGATAGCGTGCGACCGTTTGCCGCGCGGCGCGACGAACGCCGACGAGCGGCCGCGCACGGGTCGCGAGCGGACGCCGAAAACGAAAAGGCCGGGCGTCGCCCGGCCTTTTCGCGTGAAGTTTGCGAGACGCGCGTTACACCGACTGGATGTTGGAGGCCTGCTTCCCCTTCGGTCCCTGCGTCACTTCGAAGCTGACCTTCTGGCCTTCCTTGAGCGTCTTGAAGCCCTGCATGTTGATCGCCGAGAAGTGAGCGAACAGATCTTCACCGCCGCCGTCCGGGGTGATGAAGCCGAAGCCCTTCGCGTCGTTGAACCACTTCACAGTTCCGGTTGCCATTTTCTTGGTAATTCCTTAAGTACGAGAAGTAAACGGGACGTTGCCCGGCCGATGTTTCGATCTCAAGGAAAGTACGGCGTTCGAACGACTGCGTGGCGGTCGTACAGAGCGTGCCTTTACTGCTTGGAACAAAACACGGCGCGCACTATACGGCAGTTTTGCCGAAAAAGCGATGGGTTTCCGGCGGAAGGCGGGCCGGGTGTTGCACGGAAACCCACGCCCGGCGCGGCATTCCGAGCGCTCGGCCGCCCGCGGCACGGCGGCGGGATAGGAATTTGCGCGATGTCGATTGTGGGCGCTTACTCTCTCCCCAAGCGGCACCGCTGCGTTGCCGCGACGACCGGCTGCGGCCCCCGTCGCCGGCGTCAGTCAGTCAATTCGCGCCGAACGAGCGCCGCCCCGGCACCGAGTGCCCGCAGCTTGTCCCGGGCGACGTCGCGGGCGAGCGGCACCATGCCGCAGTTGGTGCAGGGGTAGAGGCGCTCCGCCGGAACGAAGCGCAGCGCCGCGCGCAACACCTCGGCCACGTCCTCGGGCGACTCCACGCGTTCGGTGGCCACGTCGATCGCCCCGACGAGCACGTCCTTGCCCGAGAGCAGCGCGAGCAGGTCGATCGGCACGCGCGAGTGCGCGCATTCGAGCGATACCTGATCGATCCTGGACGCGGCGAGCAGCGGAAACGTCTGCTCGTACTGGCGCCACTCTCCGCCGAGCGATTGCTTCCAGTCGATGTTGGCCTTGATGCCGTAGCCGTAGCAGATGTGAACCGCGGTCTTGCACGCGAGCCCGGCGGCGGCGCGCTCCAGCGCGGCGATGCCGAAGTCGCGGACTTCGTCGAAGTAGACGTTGAACGCCGGCTCGTCGAACTGGATCACGTCGACGCCCGCTTCGGCGATCGCGCGCGCCTCGTCGTTCAGGATCTCGGCAAACGCCCACGCGAGCTTCTCGCGGCTGCCGTAGTGCGCGTCGTGCAGCGTGTCGACCATCGTCATCGGGCCGGGGAGCGTGTACTTCACGGCGTGCGTCGTCTGCTTGCGGAGGAACGCCGCGTCGTCGACGAAGATCGGATGGCGTCGCGCGACCGCGCCGACGACGACGGGCACCGACGCGTCGTAGCGGTTGCGGATGCGCACCGTGCGGCGGTGCTCGAAATCGACGCCGTCGAGCCCTTCGATGAACGTCGTCACGAAATGGCGCCGCGTCTGCTCGCCGTCGGTGACGATGTCGATGCCCGCATGCTCCTGGTCGAAGAGCGCGAGCCGGACCGCGTCGCGTTGACCTTCGGCGAGCGCGTCGCCTTCGAGCTTCCATGGCGCCCACAGCGCCTCGGCTTCCGCGAGCCACGCAGGCTTCGGCAGGCTCCCCGCGATCGTGGTGCGCAGGATGTCGTTCATCGTGGTCCTCGTCGGTTCACGCGTTGCATTGTAGGCGACGGCGCGGAGCGAAGGAGTATCGTGTCGGCCGTTTCGTTCACGCCGTCCCGATGCGTCCCGTCCTTCTCGCCGACCACGACTTCCCGGACGTGGATCTCGAGCGCGCACTCTTCGCCAATGCGGGGGTGCCGCTTCGCGTGGCGCAATGCGCCAGCGAGGCGGACGTGATCGGCGCCGCGCACGACTGCGCCGCGATCCTGCTGCAATACGCGCCGATCACCGCGCGCGTCGTCGCGGCGCTGCCGCATCTCGGCCTGGTGAGTCGCATCGGCGCCGGATTCGATACCGTCGACACCGCGGCCTGTGCGGCGCAGGGCGTCTGGGTCGCCAATTCGCCGGACTACGGCGTCGGCGAGGTGGCGACGCACGCGCTCGCGCTCGCCCTCGCGTCGATCCGCAACGTCGTTCGCTACGACCGCGACATCCATGGCGGGCGCTGGCATTACGCGTCGGCGGGCACGCTCGCGCGACCGTCCGAGCTCACGCTCGGCATCGTCGGCCTCGGCCGCATCGGCAAGCGGATGGCGCACGTCGCGCGGAACGTCGTTCGCCGCGTCGTCGCCTACGATCCGTTCCTGATCGACGGCGATTTTCCGGCCTACGTCGAGCGTGCCCGCTCGCTGCAGGCGCTCGCGGCGCAGGCCGACATCGTCTCGCTGCACACCCCGCTCGACGCGACGACCCGCGGCATGATCGACCGGCGCTTCTTCGCGGCGCAAAAGCGCGGCGCGACGCTCGTCAACACGGCGCGCGGGGCCATCGTCGACATTCCCGATTTGCTCCGCGCACTCGATGCTGGAATACTGCGGGGCGCCGCGCTCGACGTGCTGCCCGAGGAGCCGGTACCGGACGATTCGCCGCTCCTGGCGGACGCGCGCGTCATCCTCACGCCGCACGCCGCGTTCTATTCGGTGGAAGCCGAGCGCGAGCTGCGGCGCAAGGCAGCGCAGAATATCGTGACGTGGGTGCGTACGGGCCGGCCCGACTACCCGGTCGTGCATGGGTCGCGGAGCGTTACTGCATGAGCACATTCGAGATGACGCTGGAAGGGATGATTACGCGCGCCGAAGGGCCGCCCCGAGGCGCGCGTTCCGCCCCCTCGGGGGGCAGCGCAGCGGCGAAGCCGCAAGCGTGGGGGGGTCACGCTTGGCTGCAGTAACGATCACCGCGGTTCACAAGTGGTTCGGGCAGACGCACGTCATCCGCGGCGTCGACGTCGCGATCGCCGACGGCGAATTCTGCGTGCTCGTCGGGCCCTCGGGCTGCGGCAAGTCGACGCTCCTGCGGATGATCGCGGGCCTCGAGGAGATCACCGAAGGCGAGATCGCCATCGGCGGGCGGGTGGTGAACCGCGTGCCGCCGAAGGAGCGCGACATCGCGATGGTGTTCCAGAACTACGCGCTCTATCCGCACATGACGGTCCGCGACAACATGTCGTTCGCGCTGCGGCTCGCGAAGTCGCCGACGGCCGACATCCGGCAGCGCGTCGATCGCGCCGCGGGCATCCTCGGGCTGTCGCCTTATCTCGACCGCTTTCCGCGCCAGCTCTCCGGCGGCCAGCGCCAGCGCGTGGCGATGGGACGCGCCATCGTGCGCGATCCGCAGGTGTTCCTGTTCGACGAGCCGCTATCGAACCTGGACGCGAAGCTGCGCGTGCAGATGCGCACCGAGATCAAGGAGTTGCACCAGCGGCTCAGGACGACGTCGATCTACGTGACGCACGACCAGATCGAGGCCATGACGATGGCCGACCGCATCGTCGTGATGCGCGACGGCCTCGTCGAGCAGGCGGGCGAGCCGCTCGATCTCTACGATCGTCCCGCGAACACGTTCGTCGCGGGCTTCATCGGCTCGCCGGCGATGAATCTCGTGCCCGGCGTGGCGCGTGTCAACGGCGGCACGCCGAGCGTCGAGTTCGACGGTGGCGTGCGCCTGCCGGCGCCGCAGAACGCGCGGGCGGTCGACGGGCAGCCCGTGCTCTACGGCATGCGCCCCGAGCATTGCGCGCTCGGGGGCAACGAGGGACTGCCCGCCGAGGTCGTCGTCGTCGAGCCGACCGGCGCCGACACGCAACTCTTCTGCCGGTTCAACGGGCAGGAACTGTCGTCGCTCGTGCGCGATCGCGTCGCCTGCCGCGCGGGCGATCGCGTCGGCCTCGTGCCCGACCTCGCGCGCGCCCATCTTTTCGACGCGGCGACCGGTACGCGCCTCGTCGGATGACTGCGTCGTAATCGTTTCACCCCACAGGAGGAGAAAGCCGTGAGTGAATTCAAACGCCGGGAATTCCTGAAGACGACTGCCGGACTCGCCGCGGGCGCCGCGGTCGGGCCCATGATCTACGTGAAGGACGCGAACGCGCAGGCGTGGAAGAACACGCCCGAGAAGGGCGCGAAGCTGCGCGTGCTGCGCTGGAGCCAGTTCGTCTCGGGCGATTGGGACCAGTACATGAAGAACGTCCAGAAGTTCCAGGACAAGTACCAGGTCGAAGTGCGCGTCGACAAGGAAGGCTGGGAGGACGTGCGGCCGAAGGCCGCCGTGGCGGCGAATACCGGTGCCGGCCCCGACATCATCCTTTCGACCAACGACGACGCGAATCTCTATCCCGAGAAGCTCGTCGACGTCACCGACGTCTGCACGTACCTCGGCAGCAAGTACGGCGGCTTCTATCCGGTGTGCGATCCCTACCTTCGCCCCGACGGCAAGAAGTGGATTGGCGTGCCGCTCGGCGTCGCCGGCGTGTGCATGGTCTACCGGCAGAGCCACATGAAGGCCGCCGGCTTCGACAGCTTCCCGAAAGACACCGCGGGCTTCCTGAAGCTCGCCAAGGCGCTGAAGGAGAAGGGCACGCCGCCGGCGTTCGCGCTCGGCAACGCGACCGGCGACGGCAACACGTGGTGCCAGTGGATCGTCTGGGCGCACGGCGGCAAGCTCGTCGACCAGAGCAACAAGGTCGTGATCAACAGTCCGGAGACGCTGAAGGCGCTCGAGTACGTGAAGGAGCTCTATCCGACGTTCGCGCCGGGAACGCTGTCGTGGCTCGATCCGAACAACAACAAGGCCTTCCTCGACGGCCAGATCTCGCTCACGAACAACGGGATCTCGATCTACTACGCGGCGAAGAACTCGAAGGACGACAAGGTGAAGGAGATGGCGGCGGACATCTACCACGCCAACATGCCGGTCGGCCCGGTCGGCAAGCCGACCGAGTTCCAGCTCTTCTTCAACCAGATGATCTTCAAGTACTCGAAGTACCCGCGCGCCGCCAAGGAGTTCCTGCGCTTCATGATGGAGCCCGAGCAGATGGATCCGTGGGTGCAGGCGTCGATCGGGTACGTGACGCCGGCGCTGCGTCATTACGAGCAGAACCCGATCTGGACCGTCGACCCGAAGCACACGCCGTATCGCGACTCGATGAAGAACATGCTGCCGTCGGGCTACGCCGGCAAGATGGGTTATGCGTCGGCGGGTGCGCTCGCCGACTTCATCGTCGTCAACATGGTGGCCGAGGCGGCGTCGGGATCGAAGTCGCCGCAGGAAGCGGCGGAGCGGGCGCAGAAGCGGGCGGAGCGCTATTACAAGGTCTGATTTTCCGTCGCGCCGGCAGAACGTGTTCCTTCGATTCTGTGTTCCGTCGGCGCGACGTAATATCGGCGCTCGTTGGACACGGCGCCAAGGCGCCGGTCAACGCGCGCAAGACCGGACTCATCGCGGTTCGCCAATGTAATCGCCTCGCCCGAATTCGGTGACTTCGTCGGATGCGCCGCCGTGCGGCGCATCCGGGTTTCTTCTCCACATCGCTGCACGCTTCCTTGGCCTCCATCGCCGCCCGCCTGCAGGACAACCGCAACGCGCTCGGACTTCTGTTCCTGCTGCCGAGCGCGCTGATCCTGCTCGTCTTCCTGACGTATCCGCTCGGGCTCGGCACGTGGCTCGGCTTCACCGACGCGAAGGTCGGCCGGCCGGGCGAATTCATCGGGCTCGAGAATTTCGATTTCCTCTGGCACGACCAGGTCACACGGCTCGCGCTCTTCAACACGATCTTCTATACGGTGATCGCGAGCGTCATCAAGTTCGGCCTCGGACTGTGGCTCGCGCTGATCCTGAACGAGCACCTGCCGTTCAAGGCGTTCCTGCGCGCCATCGTGCTGCTGCCGTTCATCGTGCCGACGGCGCTTTCGGCGATCGCCTTCTGGTGGATTTACGACTCTCAGTTCTCGATCATCAGCTGGCTGCTCGAGAAGATGGGCCTCATCCACCAGTACATCGACTTCCTGGGCGACCCGTGGAACGCGCGCTTCTCGACGATCGCGGCGAACATCTGGCGCGGCGTGCCGTTCGTCGCGATCACGCTGCTCGCCGGCCTGCAGACGATTTCACCGTCGTACTACGAGGCCGCGAGCCTCGACGGTGCGTCGCCGTTCCAGCAGTTCCGCTACGTCACGCTGCCGCTTTTGACGCCCATCATCGCCGTCGTCGTGACGTTCTCGGTGCTCTTCACGTTCACCGACTTCCAGCTGATCTACGTGCTGACGCGCGGTGGCCCGCTCAACGCGACGCATCTGATGGCGACGCTGTCGTTCCAGCGCGCGATCCCGGGCGGAAGCCTGGGCGAGGGCGCGGCGATCGCCACGGCGATGGTGCCGTTCCTGCTCGCGGCGATCCTGTTCTCGTATTTCGGGCTGCAGCGGCGCGCGTGGCAGCAAGGCGGCAAGGACGCGTGAGCGCGCCGCGCGAGCGAAGCGAGCGAAGGCCCGAAGGGCCCGTCGGCGCGCGATCGCGGGAGGCCGACGCGCTAATCGTTGCCTCGCAGGGACGGGACAAGGAGGCCGACGCGTGATAAGGCCACTGCCATGCGACCCGAAGCCGAACTGACGACCGCGCTCGCGCCGCCGCGCGCGGCGGACTCGCAGGGCATGAGCTATCTCGTGTCGCTGCCGCGGCGCATCGTCACGCTGTGGGTGCCGCTCACGGTGTTCCTCATCGTGCTGCTGTTCCCGTTCTATTGGATGGTCGTCACGAGCGTCAAGCCGGACGACGAGCTGCTGTCGCGCGAGGGCAACCCGTTCTGGGTGCACGCGCCGACGCTCGCGCACATCAAGAAGCTCTTCTTCGATACCGGCTATCCGGAGTGGCTGTGGAACACGATGCTGGTCTCGGTCGTGTCGACGT
>DASTIY010000057.1:0-15606 GCA_035717085.1 Casimicrobiaceae bacterium
GCGCGTCGAGAACGTGTCCGACGTCGGGCCCGCATTGCGCGACGCGGCCGCCGCGCAGAAGGCCGGCAAGACGACGGTGCTCGAGATGATGGTGACGCGCGAGCTCGGCGACCCGTTCCGTCGCGACGCGCTGTCGTTGCCGGTGCGTCACCTCGCGAAGTACAAGGCGACTGCTGCGAAGTGAGTGGTTCTGCGCGCGAAATCGTTGCGGAGCTGATCGCCCGCGCTCGCATCGCGCAGGCGATCGCCGACGACTGGACGCAGGCGCAGGCCGACGAGGCGGCCGTCGCCGCGGCGTGGGCGATCGTCGAGCCCTCGCGCAACCGCGAGCTCGCGGAACTCGCCGTTCGCGACACCGGACTCGGCAATGTCGAGGACAAGGTCGCGAAGAATCACCGCAAGACGATCGGTCTGCTGCGCGATCTCCAAAGTGCGCGCACCGTCGGCGTCATTACCGAAGATCGCGCCCGCGGCCTGATCGAGATCGCGCGACCGGTCGGCGTGGTCGCGGCGATCACGCCGTCGACCAATCCTGCCGCGACGCCGGCGAACAACATCGTCAACGCGTTGAAATGCCGCGACGCGATCATCGTCGCGCCGTCGCCGAAGGGGCAGTCGACGCTCACGCGTCTGCTCCAATTCGTGCACGCGGAGCTCGATCGCATCGGTGCGCCGCGCGATCTCGTCCAGCAATTGCCGACGCCGGTCACGCGCGAGCAGACGTTCGAGCTCATGCGACAGGCGGATCTCGTCGTGGCGACGGGATCGGCGCGCAACGTCCGCGGTGCGTACGAAAGCGGCACGCCGGCGATCGGCGTGGGCGTGGGCAACGTCGTCGTCATCGTCGACGAGACGGCGAACGTGTCCGATGCGGCCGCGAAGATCGCGCGCTCCAAGACGTTCGACAACGCGACGAGTTGCTCGTCGGAGAACAGCGTCGTCGCCGTCGATGCGATTGCCGACGAATTGTTGCGCGCGCTGACCCGCGAAGGCGGCGTGCTGCTCGATGCAGGCGAAAAGGCCGCGCTCGAGCGCGCGATGTTCGCCGACGGCAAGCTCGCGAGCGAGATCGTCGCGCAGGACGCGGCGGCGATCGCCCGCCGTGCGGGTCTTTCGCGTCGTGAATTCGCGAACGCGCGCTTCCTGATCGTCGCCGAGTCGGGCGTCGGCCGAACGCATCCGTTCTCCGGCGAGAAGCTGTCGCCGGTGCTCGCGTTCTACCGCGCGCCCGACTTCGAGGCCGCCGTCGCGCGCGCGAGCGACATCCTGCGCTACCAGGGCGCAGGCCATTCGCTCGGGCTGCATACCCGGCATCCCGACCGCGCACGCGATCTCGGGCTGTCCCTTCCGGTTTGCCGCGTCATCGTCAACCAGGCGCACTGCTTCGCGACCGGCGGCAGCTTCGACAATGCGCTGCCGTTCTCGTTGTCGATGGGCTGCGGCACGTGGGGCGGCAACAGCATCTCCGACAATCTCAACTACCGGCATTTCCTCAACATCACGCGCGTCGTCGAGCCGCTCGCGCCCGATCGCGTGCGCGAGCCCAGCGAAGAGGAGATCTTCGGCGCGTATCGCGCGAAGCACCGTGTCTGAGCCGGGCACGTTTCGCGAGGTCGTCGACGCGCACGCGAAAGCGCGACCCGGCGCGCCGTTCCTGTTCGCGCCCGAAGTCGATCGAACCGTCGATTACGCGACGCTCGCGCAGTCCTGTCGCGCGCTCACCGCCTCGCTCGCGGCACGCGGCGTTGCGCCGGGTGCGACGGTGTCGTTCATGCTCGAGAACGGTGTCAGCGCCGCGACGATCTTCCTCGGCGCCATGTACGGCGGCTACGTCGTATCGCCGATCAACCTGCATGCGCAGGACGCCCAGCTCGAGTACACGCTGACGCATTCGCAGACGAGGATCGTCTACACGACGCAGGTGCACGAGGCGCGTCTCGCCGCGCTGCGCGCGAGGGCGAAGGCCGCTTTCGACATCTGCATCGTGGGCCTCGACGGCCTCGATTTGCCGGCGTCGAGAGAAGGCGCGGGCGAGGGGGTGACGATCGACGCCCAAGACCCCGCCATGCTGATGTACACCTCGGGCACGACGGGCATGCCGAAAGGCGTACTGCTTTCGCACGCGAACATGCTCGCCGGCGCGCGCGCCGTCGCCGCGTCGCTCGCGCTCGGGCCGCACGACCGCGTGCTCTCGTCGCTGCCGCTCTATCACATCAACGGCCAATGCATCGCGACCGTCGCGCCGCTCGTGTCGGGCGGCAGCATCGTGATGCCGCATCGCTTCAGCGCTTCGCAATGGTGGCCGCTCGTCGAGCGGTATCGCCCCACGTGGCTCAACATGGTGCCGACGATCATCGCGTATCTGCTGAACGGCCCCGAACTGACGCCGCAACAGGCTGCGGCCGCGCACGGCATCCGCTTCGGCCGCTCGGCGTCGGCGCCGCTGCCGCCCGAGCAGCATCGCGCGTTCGAGGCGCGTTTCGGTTTCTCCGTGATCGAGGCGATGGGGCTCACCGAATGCTCGTCCGTGGCGTTCACCAACCCGCTCGAGCGCGGCGAGCGCAAGTATGGATCGCCGGGCCGGCCGGTCGGCGTCGAGGCACGTGTGGTCGACCGCGAGGGCAAACCCGTCGCCGACGGCGTGCAGGGCGAGATCGAATTGCGCGGTCCGAACGTGATGCGCGGCTATTTCAACGCGCCGGAGGCGAGCGCGGCTGCGCTGCGCGCCGGCGATTGGCTTGCAACCGGCGATCTCGGGCATCGTGACCGCGACGGGTTCTATTTCATCACCGGACGGCTCAAGGAACTGATCATCAAGGGTGGCGAGAACATCGCGCCGCGCGAGATCGACGAGGCGCTGATCGCACACCCCGCGGTGCTCGAGGCCGCGGCCGTCGGCGTGCCCGACGCCGCGTACGGTCAGGAAATCCTCGCGTGCGTGGTCGTGAAGCCGGGCGCCGTCCTCGGCGAGGACGAGCTTCGGGCGCACTGCCTCGCAACGCTCGGCCGTTACAAGACGCCGCGCTATCTGCGCTTCGTCGACGCGCTGCCGAAGGGGGCATCCGGCAAGGTGCAGCGGCTGAAGCTCGTCGACCTCGTCCACCCCTGATGCGTGTCGGAGGTGCGCCTCTCAGGCGCACCGGAGTCGCGGATTCAGCTGCTCACCTCTGATACGTGTCCGAGGTGGCAGAGGTCTCGCGTTGATTGCTTTTTAAGCAGGTCATCTATATCATTTGAGTGACCTCCCGCGCGACGCGGTGCTTTCCCCGCCGCGCATTTCGCCTTTTCCGATGCCTACGCCGCCGGACACGCCGACGTTCCCCGTGCGCATCTGGCGTGGCGGCGCCGACGGCGCCTTCCGGCGCTACGACGTCCCGCGTCGCGCATCGCAAACGGTGCTCGACGTCGTCACGCACGTGCAACGGCACGTCGATCCTTCGCTCGCCTATCGCTACGCCTGCCGCGTCGGCATGTGCGGATCCTGCGCGATGACCGTCAACGGCCGCGCGCGCTGGACCTGCCGCACGCATGTCGACGCCGTCGCCGGCAGCGGAGCGCTCGAGATCGCGCCGCTGTCGCATCTGCCGATCGTGCGTGACCTCGTCGTCGATATGGAACCGTTCTTCGACAAGTGGGCGTCGGCGAGGGGCCAGTTCGTGCCGACCGCGACGCGTTACGACGATTTCGCGAAAGTCGAGCCGGGGTCCGCTGCGCGCCGCGCGATCGATGCCACGATCGAATGCATCGGCTGCGCCGTGTGTTATGCGTCGTGCGACGTGGTGGGGTGGAAGGACGACTATCTCGGACCGGCCGCGCTCAACCGCGCGTTCACGCTGGTGAACGACGTCCGCGACGGTGCAGGCATCTCGCGCGTGCGCGCCATCGCGAAGGAGGGCGGCTGCGAGTCCTGCCATACGCATCAATCGTGCACGCGGCGCTGCCCGAAGCATCTATCGCCGACGGGCTCGATCGCCGCACTGAAGCGCGTCGTCGCGCGCGCAGCGCTCAAGGGAGAATTGTGATGGACGCGCGGGTCCGCGGCGCGCCGGCGGTCGAGGCCGGGGAGCGCGTCGAAGGCGCACGGTTCGCGGCGTGGCTCTTCGTCCTGCAGCGCGCGTCGGCGGCGGTGCTCGCTCTGTGCGTGCTCGTGCACCTCGCGACGATCATCTATGCGGTGCGCCACGGATTGAGCGCGCAGGCGATCGTCACGCGCATGCACGCGTCGCTCGCGTGGCCCGCCTTTTACGCGGTGTTCGTCATGGCCGTCGCCGTGCACGCGCCGATCGGGTTGCGCGCAGTCGTCGGTGAATGGTTGCGGCTGCGCGGGCCGCTCGTCGATGCCTTGCTCGCGCTCGTTGCCGTGGGCTTGCTCGTCGGCGGTCTCTACACCGTGGTCTCGCTCGCGTCCTGACGTGCCGACCGTCGCGATGCGTCGCAACGACCTGCGCTCGCGCGATCACGCGGGCTACTGGGCGTTCGTCGTCCATCGCGTTTCGGGCACCGTGCTCGCGCTGTTCCTGCCCGTGCATTTCTTCGTGCTCTCGCGCGCGCTCGCCAGTCCCACCGGCCTCGACGCCTTCTTCGCGTGGACGTCGCAACCGGGCGTCAAGCTCGCGGAGACGCTGCTCGTGCTGGCGCTCGCTGTCCATCTCGCGGGCGGCGTACGATTGTTGTTCGCCGAATTCGTGGGCTGGCGCGCCGAGGGACAGAAGACCGCGATCGCGCTCGTCGCGGCCGCCTCGATCGCGTGCGCGGTCTTGTTCGCGCTCAACGCATGAGCGCCGAAGGGCCGCCGCAAGGCGCTCGCCCCCTCCACTGGAGGGGGAAGGCGCCCGCGAAGCGGGCGGCCTCGGAGGAGGTTACCGAGTGAGCAAAACTTTGCTGCCGGCCGCCACGCCGGCGAGGAAGGCCCCATGACCTTGCGCATCGATCCGCAACGCGTCGAGGACGCGGCGAAGGAACTCTACATCCGCGCGCTGAAGAAGCTGCCGCCCGACATCAAGCAGGGCTTCGATCGCCTCGTCGCCGGCGAGCGCGACCGCACCGCGCAATCGGTCCTCGGCGTCATGGTGAAGAACATCGCCGTCGCGGAGGCCACCGACAACCTGCTTTGCCAGGACACGGGCATCCCGATCTACAACGTCACGGTCGGCCGCAACGTCGTCGTCGACGGCGTTGCGCTGAAGTCGGCGATTCGCAGCGGATGCGCGCGCGCCACGCGCGAACATCCATTGCGCTCGTCGGTCGTCCACCCGCTCACGCGCAAGAACGAGCACACCTCCTGCGGCGAAGGCGTGCCGGTGATCCACGTGGACTTCAGCGACGACTTCGAGGGCGTGCGCATCGAGATGATCCCGAAGGGATCGGGCTCGGAGAACAACTCGTGGTTGCGCATGGCGATACCGGCAGAAGGCATCGACGCGATCAAGCGATTCGTCGTCGATTGCGTCCTCGACGCGGGCGGCAAGACGTGCCCGCCGACGATCGTGGGCGTCGGCATCGGCGGCACCTCCGATCTTTGCGTTCACTTGGCCAAGCGCGCGGCGACGCGTCCACTCGGAACGCGTTGCGCCGATCTCGAAGGGGCCGCGCTCGAAGCCGAGCTGTCGAAGGCCGTGAACATGCTCGGCGTCGGACCGCAGGGCCTCGGCGGCGATGCCACCGCGTTCGCCGTGCACGTCGAGCTGGCGGCGACGCACATCACGATGAATCCCGTCGCCGTCAACATGCAGTGTCATTCCGCGCGGCGCGCGAGCGCGCTCTTCACGGAAGCCGGCGTCGAATACGGCTACTGATCTACCGAACGATGTTCCTCGGCCATTTCGGACTGGCGATGGGCGCGAAGCGGGTCGCGCCCGGGCCGTCACTCGGCACGGCGATCCTCGCGGCGCAATGGGCCGACGGCATCTGGCCGTTCTTCGTCCTGCTCGGCGTCGAGCGCCTCGCCGTCGCGCCGGGCATCACGCGCGTCACGCCGCTCGATTTCGTGTCGTATCCGTATTCGCACAGTCTCGTCGCCGACATCGGATGGTCGATTGCATTCGCGCTCGTTTACGGAACGTTGCGCAGGGACTGGCGTGGCGCTGCGTGGCTCGGCGTGCTCGTACTGTCGCACTGGGTGCTCGACGTCGTCGCGCACCGGCCCGACATGCCGACGTGGCCCGGCGGACCCAAGCTCGGGTTCGGCTTGTGGAATTCGCTCCCCGGCACGCTGATCGTCGAGTTCGTCTTGCTCGCCGCCGGCGCGTGGCTTTATGTCAAGGCGACCCAACCGCGCGACAAACTCGGCACGATCCTCCTCGCGGTGTTCGTCGCGGTGCTCGCCGCGTTGTTCCTCGCCAGCACGTTCGGACCGCCGCCCCCGAGCGCGCAAGCGGTGGCGATCACCGGTGTCGCAGGCTGGCTGTTCGTCGCGTGGGGCTACTGGATCGATCGGCACCGCGCGCTCGCCACACCGTCACGAAGGTAACCATGGCTCATTACGACCTCTCGCTTCCCGTCGGCGAAGACGCCGTGCGCGCGCTTCGCGTCAACGACACCGTCACGCTGCAGGATCGCCTGTTCGGCATTCGCGATGCGACGCAGATCGCGCTATTCGACCGCGGCCGCACGACGCGACTCGACCTGCGCGGACACGCGGTGATCCACACCGCGCCGAACGTGCGCAAGGTCGACGTCTCGCCGGAGAATCCGACGGGCTACGCGTCGGTTTGCATCGGCACGACGACGTCGATGCGGATGGAGCGCTTCACCGAGCCGCTGATGCGCGATCTCGGCGTGCGCGTCATCATCGGCAAGGGCGGTCTTGGGCAAGGCTCGCTCGACGCGCTGCGCAAGTACGGCGGCGTTTATCTCGCGATCGTCGGCGGCACGGCGGCTCTCGAGACGACGTGGATCGAGGCGATCGAGGACGTCGACCTCGACGACCTCAATCCCGAAAGCCTGTGGCAGTTTCGCATCCGCGACTTCGGGCCGCTGCTCGTCGCCATGGACAGCCACGGCGAAAGCCTCTACGACGTCGTCGATCACGCGGCACGCGACCGGCGCGCGGCGGCGCTCGCCGCATTGAACGTGACGCGCTGAAGCGAACGCGAGTCGATGGACATTCACCGACTGCGCACCGACGTTCTCATTCTCGGCGCCGGAGGCGCTGGTTTGTTCGCGGCGCTGCACGCGCATCAGACCAACCCGTCGCTCGACATCACCATCGCGGTCAAGGGACTGCTCGGCAAGTGCGGCTGCACGCGCATGGTCCAGGGCGGCTACAACGTGGCGCTCGCGGCCGGCGATTCGGTCGAGCGCCATTTCATGGACACGATCGAGGGCGGCAAGTGGCTGCCCAATCAGGACCTCGCGTGGACGCTCGTCAACGGCGCGGTGGTGCGCATCCACGAGCTCGAGAACGAACTCGGCTGCTTTTTCGACCGCAATCCTGACGGCACGATTCACCAGAAGGCGTTCGCCGGACAGACCTTCGATCGCACCGTGCACAAGGGCGACCTGACGGGCATCGAGATCGTGAGCCGCCTCGCCGAGCAGGTGTGGGTGCGCAAGGTGCGAAGGCTAGAAGAACATCGCGCGCTCGATTTCATCGCCGCGCGCGACGGCGGCCTGGCGGGCGTGTTGATGGTCGACATCCGCACCGGCGAGCCGCTGTTCGTGCAGGCGCGCTCGGTGCTGCTCGCGACCGGCGGCGGTCCGACGATGTATCGCTTCCATACGCCGTCGGGCGACAAGAGCTGCGACGGCCTCGCGATGGCGCTGCGCTTCGGACTCCCGCTGCGCGACATGGAGATGGTGCAATTCCATCCGACCGGGTTGCTCGCGGGCATCGACACGCGGATGACGGGCACCGTGCTCGAGGAAGGCTTGCGTGGCGCGGGCGGCTACCTGCTCGACGGCGAAGGCGAGCGCTTCATGCAGCGCTACGACGACCGCGGCGAGCGTGCCACGCGCGACATCGTGTCGCGCGCGATCTACGCGCAGATGCGCGAAGGACGCACGACCCCGAACGGCGGCGTTTTCATCAGCATGGCGCACCTCGGTCCCGACAACGTGCGCCGGCAGTTCAAGGGCATGGTCGAGCGCTGCGCCGATTGCGGCTTCGATCTCGCGGGCGGCCGCGTCGAGGTCGTGCCGACCGCGCACTACATGATGGGCGGCGTCGAGTTCGCGCCCGATTGCACGACCGAGCGCGAGGGCGTGTACGTGGCGGGCGAGGACTCGGGCGGCGTGCACGGTGCGAATCGCCTTGGTGGCAACGGCGTGGCCAACTCGACGGTCTTCGGCGGCATCGCGGGCGAGACGATGGGCAAGGCGCGGCGCAATGCGCATCGCGAGCCCGACGGCGACGCCATGCTCGCGTCGCTCGCACGCGCGTTGCGACCGTTCGACGCCGGCAGCGGACGGTACGAGCTCGAGGCGATCCGCGACCGGCTGCACGCGGTGATGTGGGACGACGCGGGCATCATTCGCGATGCGGCCGGCCTTGCGCGCGCGGAAGCGGCGCTCGTCGACCTCGCGTCGGCGCTCGACGACTATCGGCTGCCGGAATCAGCGCACGATCGCCGCTTCAACATGACGTGGCACGACTGGCTCAATCTCGCGAACCTCGTGAGCGTGTCGCAGGTGATCGTGCGCGCGGCGCAGGCGCGCGAGAACTCGCGCGGCGCGCACTTCCGCGCCGACTTTCCGGAGGCAGGCGACTTGTCGACGTCGACCTACACGCGCGTGCGCGCTCGGAGCGATCGCACGCTCGGCGTCGAGGCGGTACCCGTGCAATTCACGCGCGTCCGCCCCGGCCAATCGCTGATCTGAATTTGCGGCACTCACGCCACGAGCGGGTTGCGCACGGTCAGTCCGCGAAAGCGCCCGAAGTCGCGGTCGGCGGTCCACAGCTCGCGCACGCCGTGGAGCAGGCACACCGCCGCTATTCGCGCATCGTGGATCAGGGGGCCGCTGACCCGGCCCTCTTCCATCAGAAACTTGAGCGTCGCCCAGTAGCCCTCGCCTTCGGCGAGCAACGTGACGCTCGGCGACTCGAGCCAGGCGTCGATCTGGTCGATGGCCTGCGCGGGGCGGCTGGGCGGTGCGTAGATTCGCGGATGCGTGACGATCGCCGCGAACTCGTGCAGGCAACTCCAGGGGATGCCCCACGGAGAACGGCCGGTCGCCAACTCGGAAAGCCGTTCGTAGGCAGGCTCATGCCAGGGGGAATCGCGGCGGTGCGCATACACCAGGACATTGGTGTCGACGGCGATCACCCGCCCCGGCCCTCGTAAGCGAGCTCGCGAATCCGGTTCCAGTCCTCGGCATCGATGTTCGTCTGCAAGCCGTGTCCGCCGACGCTCGCATTGCGAAGCGTGAAACCGGTCGCGCGCCGGCGCTCCGCGACACTGCGCCGAAGACCGTCGATGATCAGTTCGCGCAACGTCGTCCCGTGCCGCGACGCGACCTTGCGCGCCTCGTCGAGGAGAGCATCGGGAATCTCTACGGTCGTCTTCATATGGGTGTATGTATCATCGAACCCATACGCAAGTCAAGTGTCGCGCGGTAGTGGGTGTGACCCACGACCCGTCGCGCGGCGAGTTCGTCGCGAGCGACAGGCGGCCTCGAGCGCCGGGATTCCGCGGCCGGTCGTGAGCGGATGTTCGCAAGCGCATCGGCCGCCTCGGGCAACGCCGCCGCTTCAGTCCTTCTCGACGAAATCCTGGAAGTAGAAGTTGTAGATCATCCGCGTGCGCCAGATGTAACGACGCAGCGCCTCGTCGCCTTGCCTGGCGGCCGCGCGAACGCCGCGCTGATACGCGGGATACGCATCGCTCGACGCGGTGGCCACCGCGCGCTGCGGCGCCGCGCTCGTCTGCGCCACGACGACCGGCGCGTCGTCGCGCGGGCCCGCGGGCTCGGCTGCGAGCACCGCCGACGACGCGAGGAGGACCAGCGCGACGGCCGCGCCGGCGAACATCGTGCTACGCGCTTCGTTTCTGTTCATGGAAGTCTCCGAGAGAAGCCGGAATCGCCCGGCGTCGGGAGGGGCGGCTTTGGTCGCATTCGCCCTGTTCCGCTGCGTACATTGCGCTCGCGAGTGGCGGGTGCCAAGCGGGTTGCGACCGATCGCCTGCGGGCGCGACGAACGCGAACGGGCGACGATGAATCGGGGAACCATCGTCCCCGAACTGCCAGAAGAAATGAGGGCGGCAGGGCGCGTTCGGGCGCCCGCGCGGCGCGCCGCGACGCCCGATATCTCGTATTACGATTATCTCGCATTGCGATATAATCCCGCGAACAACAGGAAGCCTCGGCCGCCCGCCGGACCGGGGTCGCTCAGGGCGGAATCGCCAACTCGAAGGAGGGTTCCCCATGGAAGGTTTCACTCGAAGGAAGGTCCTGAAAGCGGGCCTTGCGCTCGGCGCGGCGCCGCTCGCCGCGACGCCGTACCTGTCCTACGGTCAGGGCGAGTCGCCGATCAAGATCGGCATGCACGACCCGCTGACCGGCACGTATGCGGCTGAAGGCGAAAGCGAAGTGCGCGGCGCGAAGCTGGCGCTCGCGGAAGTCAACGCGAAGGGCGGCATCCTCGGCCGCAAGGTCGAGCTCGTCGTCGAGGACGACAACGCCAACGCCGGGCTCGCCGCGCAGAAGGCGCACAAGCTGATCGAGAAGGATGGATGCGCGATGATCATGGGCGCCGTGTCGTCTGCGACGGCGCTGTCGGTCAATCAGGTCGCCGCGCAGAAGGGCGTGCCGTACATGGTGACCGGCGGGCATACGGATCCGGTCACCGGCAAGGAGTGTCACTGGACGACGTTCCGCATCTGCACGACGACCTACATGCTCGCCAACGGGCTCGCGGGAACGCTCTACAAGAAATTCGGCGGCAAGTGGTACTTCATCACGCCGGACTACGCGTACGGCCACACGCTGCAGGCGGCGTACGCGAAGATCCTGCAGAGCATGGGCGGCGAAGTGCTCGGCAATTCGCTGTCGCCGCTCGGCACCACCGACTTCTCGTCCTACCTGATCAAGGCGGCGTCGACGAACCCGCAGGTGCTGATCCTGCTGACCGACGGCCAGGACCTCGTCAACTGCATGAAGCAGGCGGTGCAATTCGGCCTGCAGAAGAAGATGCCGATCGGCGGCGGGCTCTCCGAGCTCGAGGTGCTGAACGCGCTGCCGAAGGAAGCGCGCATCGGCTGGTGGACGCTCGAGTGGTACTGGAACCAGCCGAACACGCCGCACGTCAAGGAGTGGGTCGCGAGCTATCGCAAGGCCTACACCGACGGCAGTTATCCGAGCGCGCGCACGTGGTTCGGCTACGCGGGCCTGCACGCGCTCGCGCTCGGCGCAGCGAAGGCGAAGAGCGTCGAGCCGACCAAGCTCGCGAAAGCGCTCGAGGGCCTCGAACTGCCGCCTGAAATCAAGCTGCAGCCGAACAAGGTGTACTTCCGCCCCGAAGATCACCAGCTGATGTCGAGCGAATTCCCCGGCGAGATCAACACCAACGGCACCTATCCGGATCTGTTCAAGGTCGCGAGCATCGTCCCCGGCGACACCGCGGCGCTGCCGGCGAGCGAAACGGGCTGCAAGCTGGATTACCCGACTTAGGTCGGACCCGAAGTCAGGAGGAGGAGAAGAAGAGGACGCGGTCTCGCGCGGCGCGTCGGTGCCGCGCGAGATCCGCGAATTCGGGAGGGTCCATGCAGCTCTTGCTGTTCAACGCGTTCAACGGTTTGATCCAGGGTGTCTTCTATGCGCTGATGGCGCTCGGCCTCGCGCTCATCCTGTCGCTCAACTCGGTCATCAACATGGCGCATGGCGGCTTCCTCGTCATCGGCGCCTACCTCGCGTACACGCTCTCGCCGTATCTCGGCTTCTGGGGTGCGCTCGTCGTCGGTCCGATCGGTGCCGCCATCATCGGATTGTTCGTCGAGCGGTTCCTGATCCGGCCGCTGTACAAGCGTCCCGATCCGCTCTACACGCTGCTGCTGACCTTCGGCCTCGCGCTGATCATCGAAGACCTGACGCGCACGATCTGGGGCGCGCAGGGCCTGCCGTTCCAGGTGCCGACGGCGCTCAATTCGCCGATCAGCAGCGTGCTGTTCTTCATCACCGGGTACCGTGTGCTCGTCGTCGCGATCACGATCGGCGTGATGATCGCGCTCTACCTGCTACTGCGCTATTCGCGCCTCGGCATTCGCATTCGCGCCGGGACGTTCGATCTCGAGACGGTGTCCGCGCTCGGCGTGAACATCTATCTGCTGCGCGCGCTGAACTTCGGCCTCGGCTGCCTGCTCGCGGGCCTCGCCGGCGTCCTTGCAGCGGGCATCCTCGGCCTCACGCCCCCGATGGGGAGCAGCCTGATCATGCCGAGCTTCGTCGCGATCATCGTCGGCGGTGTCGGCAGCCTGATCGGCAGCATCCTCGGCGGCCTCCTGATCGGCGTCGCCGCCGGCATCACGACGACGTACTACCCGGCGGCGAGCGAGGCGGTGATCTACCTGATCATGCTGATCGTGCTCGTCATTCGGCCGCGCGGGCTGCTCGGGCAGGAGGGGCTTTTCGAATGATCCGGCGCCACCCCGTCGAGGTGCTGCTGTGGATCGTGCTCGTCACGTTGCCGCTGTGGCTCGCGCTCGTCGGTGGCTACACCGCGCTCGGTACGAAGATCCTGATCTACGGCATTGCGGCGCTCGCGCTCAACCTCGTGCTCGGCTTCACCGGCGGCCTGTCGTTCGGGCATGCCGCGTACTTCGGCCTCGGCGCGTACGGCGCCGGCATGACGCTCAAATACCTCGTGCCGTCGACGCCACTCGCGATCGTCGTCGGCACGATCGCCGGCGGCCTCGCCGCGACGATTCTCGGACCGCTGGTGATGCGCCGGCGCGGCATCTATTTCGCGATGATCACGATCGCGATCGGCCAGCTCTTTTATTTCGTTGCCGTGCGCTGGAACAACGTCACCGGCGGCGAGGACGGGCTCGCCGGATTCCAGCGGCAGCCGATTCATCTCGGCGGCTTCGTCTTCGACGTGCAGGACGAGACGAAATACTATTACCTCGTGCTCGCGTGCTTCGCGATCGCGGTCGTCATCATGCGCGTGCTGCTCGCCTCGCCGCTCGGGCACACGTGGGTCGCGATTCGCGAGAATCGCCGGCGCGCGCAGTTCCTCGGGCTGCGCACCGATCTCTACGTCTGGGCGGCGTTCGCGATCTCCGGCACGATCACCGCGCTCGCCGGAACGCTGAACGCGATGCTCTTCAACTTCACGTCGCCGCAGGACCTGCACTGGATCCTGTCGGGCAACTTCGTGATCATGATCGTGCTGGGCGGCATGCGGAAGTTCTGGGGACCGCTCGTCGGCGTGACGATCTTCGTCGTCGCGCAGGATTACCTGTCGAGCCTCACCGACAACTGGATGACGTTCATCGGGCTGATCTTCGTGCTCATCGTGCTGCTGTTCCCGAAGGGGATTCTCGGGCTCATCCGGTCGCGCCGGCGCACGCAACAATCGTCGCCGGCACCCGGCATCCAGCAGTCGAACGCAGCGCTCGAGGAGAATCGGTCGGCGCCGGTGCGCGAGGTGGCGAAGTGAGCGCCGTTGCAACCGCCCGCGGGTCGCAGGCACGCACGAGCGACGACGGCGGTTTACTGCGGCTCGACCGCGTCAGCCGTCATTTCGGCAAGCTGCAGGCGGTGCAGGACGTGTCGTTCGCGATGAACGAAGGCGAGCTGCGCGCGGTGATCGGCCCCAACGGCGCGGGCAAGACGACGTTCTTCAACCTGATCACCGGATTCGTGCCGCCGACGTCGGGCGACATCTGGTTCGACGCCGAGAACATCCGCGACCGCAGCGTCGTGTATCGCGTGCACCGGGGCATCGTGCGCACGTTCCAGATCACCGAGGTGTTTCCCGATCTGTCGGTAGCGGAGAACGTGCGGATCGGCGTCGAGACGGCGGCGAACTTGAACGGACGGCCATGGCTCCCTCGTCACCTGCGTAACGACGTCGAGCAACGCGTGGACGAGCTGCTCGCGGTGGTCGGCCTCGCCAACAAGGCGGATCGCGTCGTCGGCGAGCTCGCGCACGGCGACCAGCGCGTGGTCGAGATCGCGCTCGCGCTCACGATGAATCCACGCCTGCTGCTGCTCGACGAGCCGACCGCGGGCATGGGCGACACCGAGACCGACCACATGGTCGATCTCGTGCGCCGGCTGCATGCCGAGCGCGGCCTCTCCATCCTCTTCATCGAGCACGACATGAGCATCGTGTTCGGCATCGCGCAGAAGATCACCGTGCTCGACCAGGGGCGCGTGCTCGCCGAAGGCTCGGCAACCGAGATCTCGGCGAACGGGCAGGTGCGCGCCGCGTATCTCGGCGAGACGGTTTGATGCGCGGAGATCGATTCATGGGCTCGAGCGGGAGATGCGCACGGTGCGCGGCGTGACGACGACGAAAACCGTCCTCGAGGCGCGCGACATCCACGCGTTCTACGGGAAGAGCCACATCCTGCACGGCGTGTCGCTGCATCTCGACGAAGGCGAGATCGTCACGGTGCTCGGCCGCAACGGCGCCGGCAAGACGACGACGATGCGCAGCCTCATGGGCCTGACGAGCGTGCGCGAAGGCCGCGTGCAGATTCTCGGTGACGACGTGACGCGCTGGCCCGCGTACAAGATCGCGCGACTCGGCGTCGGCTACGTTCCCGAAGGACGCAAGATCTTCGGCAACCTGACGGTCCTCGAAAACCTCACCGTGCCCGAAGCGCGGTCGGGGCCGTGGACGCTCGATCGCGTCTTCGAGCTCTTTCCGCGGCTCGGCGAGCGCAAGGCGCAACTCGGGCGACAGCTTTCCGGCGGCGAGCAGGAGATGCTGTCGATCGCGCGGCCGCTGCTGCTGAATCCGCGCATCATGCTGCTCGACGAGCCGTCGCAGGGCCTGGCACCGCTGATCGTGCAGGAGGTCATGCAGGTGGTGCGCTCGATGCGCGAGGAAGGCTTGTCGGTGCTGCTCGTGGAGCAGAACGTGCCCTTGTCGCTCGCGATCGCCGATCGCGCCTACATCCTCGACGACGGCAAGGTCGTCTATTCGGGCACGGCGACCGAGCTGGCGGCGAACCACGACCTCGTCGAGAAGCTCGCGGGCGCGACGGCGCACTGACGCTCGTCGCCGCGCTCGCGGGACCGACGCCGGCCGGGCGTGGTTCGGAGTCAGATACGCGTCAGTGGTGCGCGCGCATCTGACACATATGCCTGACACCGAACCTGCATCACCAATAGCGAAGCGCCGCGCGGAACAGCTTCGTCAGCACGTCATGGTCGACGTCGATCGGCGCGTTCTTCATCACCCGGTACTGCGGCTCGGCGCCTTTCGCGAGCGAGTCGAGCTGCGCTTCGCCGAAACCGAGCGCCGCGATGCCATTGGGCATGTTCGTCGCACGCATCATCTCGATCACGCGGCCGGCGAGGATTTCGCCCGCATCGTCGGGCGTCGCGCTTTGCGTCGATGCACCGAGCGCCTCGGCACAGCGGAGGTGGCGTTCGGGATGCGTCGGCGCCGTTGCCCGCCACACCGACGGATTGTTCAGAACGACCGACATCCCGTGC
>DASTIY010000058.1:0-7204 GCA_035717085.1 Casimicrobiaceae bacterium
GGAAGACCCGCGCTATTGGCGCGGGCGCCGGCTGTGGGACGTGCTGCTGCATACGAGCCACCACGCGCCGCGCGTGCGCGATTCCGCGTACGAGCAGGCGCTGCGCGACGTGCGCTCGCGGATCGACCCGCTCATCGCAACTTCCGTGTCCCGATCATCGCCATGAACGAGCTGGTCGTCTTCTCGCATCTGCGCTGGGGTTTCGTCTACCAGCGACCGCAACAGATCCTCTCGCGCCTCGCGCGCCGCTTTCGCATCCTGTTCGTCGAGGAGCCGCGCTATGCCGCCGGCGATCCGCGTGCCGAGTGCTCGTCGCCGGTGCCCGGCGTGACGGTGCTGACGCCGTACACGCCGCTCACCGCACCCGGCTTTCACGACGATCAGATCCCCCTGCTGCAGAAGCTCGTCGGAAAGGCGATCGCGCGCGAGCGCTTCGACGACTATGGCGCGTGGCTCTACACGCCGATGGCGCTGCCGCTGCTGACCAAGCTTGCGCCGCGCATCGTCGTCTACGATTGCATGGACGAGCTGCCGGCGTTCAAGGCGGCGCCGCGCCAACTCGTGCAGCGCGAGAACGCACTGCTGCGCATCGCGAACGTCGTGTTCTGCGGCGGGCCGAGTCTCTACGAAGCGCGTCGCGCGCGGCACTGCAACGTGCATCTGTTCCCGAGCAGCGTCGATCGGGAGCATTTCGCCCGCGGTGCGGACGCGGCGAACACGCACGCGGAGGTGAAGGCGCTCGGTCGTCCGCGCCTCGGGTTCTTCGGCGTGCTCGACGAGCGTCTCGACATCGACCTTCTCGCCGGCATCGCGGAGCGCCGGCCCGAGTGGGAAATCTGCATGGTCGGGCCGGTGCTGAAGATCGACGAGGCGACGCTTCCGCGGGCGCCGAATCTTCATTATTTCGGACAGCGCGATTACGCCGAGTTGCCCGCGTTCCTGGCCGGTTGGGATCTCGCGATCCTGCCGTTCGCGCGAAACGAGGCAACGCGCTGCATCAGTCCCACGAAGACGCTCGAGTACATGGCCGCAGGTCGCGCGATCGTGTCGACGCGCGTCGGCGACGTCGAGCGTCTCTACGGCGATGTCGTACGCTTCGCCGACACGACCGACGACTTCGTCGCGGCGTGCGAAGCGGCGCTCGTCGAGCCGGACGCCGCGCGCAGCGAGCGCCGCGCGCTGATGCGGCGCATGGTCGCCGCGACGTCGTGGGACGAGACCGCGCGCGAGATGCGCCGGTGCATCGAGGTGGCGGCGGGCCGCGGCCTCACGGAAGCCGCCCGCATGATGCTCGAGCCCGCGCCGGCGCCGAAGGCCGCCGTGTCGACGTCATCGGCGACGTCCGGCGCACCGTGCGTGATTCTGGGTGCCGGCCCGACGGGGCTGTCCGCGGCGTATCACTACGGCGAAGACTGCGTGCTGCTCGAGCGCGAAGCGAAGGTTGGCGGCTGGTGTCGCTCGATCGAGGACACCGGGTTCACGTTCGATCACGCCGGGCACATCATGTTCTCGGACGATCCGTACGTGCAGGACCTCTATCGGCTGCTGCTCGGCGACAACGTGCACTGGCAGGAGCGCGAGGCGTGGATCCACAGCAAGGGCGTGTACACCCGCTATCCGTTCCAGGGTGCACTGCACGGGCTGCCGCCGGACGTGCTGCGCGAATGCCTGGTCGGCGCCATCGAAGCGCGCTTCGGCACGCTGGCGCGGAATGGGGATGCGCAGGACGTCGCGGGGGCGGACGTCAAGGATTGCTGCGCCGACGCGACTGCCGTCATCACGCGCGAGGCACTCGACGCGTCGCACGACGCACCCGGCAACTTCGAGGATTTCATCTATCGCACGTGGGGCGCGGGCGTCGCCAAGCACTTCGCACTGCCCTACAACCGCAAGCTGTGGACCATTCCTCTGACGGAGATGGAAACATCCTGGCTCGGCGGGCGGGTGCCGTTGCCCGACCTCGAGGAGATGATCGAGGGCGCGTTGTCGCCGGTGCCGAAGCCGATGGGTCCCAATGCGCGCTTCGGCTATCCGCTGCGTGGCGGCTTCCAGGCGCTGATGAACGGATTCCTCCCGCTGCTGCGCAGCGAGCTGCTGCTGCAGGCCGACGTCGAGAAGGTGTCACCGCTGCTTCGCATGGTCACGCTGCGCGACGGCCGCCGCTTTCACTACGACACGCTGATCAGCACGATGCCGCTGCCGCTCCTGATCGCGGCGATGGGCGACGAGGCGCCCCCCGAGATCCATCGCGCGGCGAGCGAGCTTCGCCACGTGTCGATCCGCTGCGTGAACCTCGGCGTGGCGCGCCCGCATCTTTCCGACAAGCACTGGATCTACTTCCCCGAGGACACGGTCTTTCACCGCGTCTTCCTGCAGGGCAACGCCAGTCCGCACTGCAATCCGCCCGGCGGCTTCGGGCTTACGTGCGAGATCAGCTACTCGCCGTCGAAGCCGCTGCCTGCCACCGGTCAGGCGCTCGTCCAGCGCTGCGTCGACGATTGCGTGCGCGTCGGCCTGCTCGATCCTTCCGACGCGCTGCTCACGTCGAACCAGATCGACATGCCGTACGCGTACGTCGTCTACGATCACGGCCGCGCCGAGCGCGTCGCGTTGATCCGCGAATGGCTCGCCAACTTCGACGTGATCCTCGCCGGTCGCTACAGCGAATGGGAGTACTACAACTCCGACCACGCGTTCATCGCGGGCAAGAAGGCGGCGGAAGCGGCGCAGAAGCTCGCGCGAATGCGTGTAACGGCGAAGAGTGCTTAGCGCCCGAATCAGGTAGTGCCGCCGCATGCTGATCGACGCGCACCTGCACTGCACGGGCCGCGAGCGCGCCGACGACGTGCTGCGCGCGTTCGACGAGGCGGGCGTCGACGCGGGTGTGCTCCTCGCGCCGTTTCTGTCCAACGGCTACACGATGCACGATGCCGAGTCGCTCGCGCGCGCGAATGCCTATCTCGCATCGCTCGTCGACGGGCACGCTGATCGGCTCATCGGCTTCGCGGTGATCAATCCCCGGTTGCCCGGCGCAGTCGCGTTGACGCGGCGCTCGCTCGGGGAGCACGCGCTGCGCGGGCTCAAGATGGTGCCGTCGGGCTGGGTGCCGGCCGACGATTGCGCGCAGGAGGTTTTCGCGGTGGCGGCGGAGTTTCGCGCGCCGATCCTGTTCCACAGCGGCATCTTCATCGACGGGCGCTCCGGTCGCTATTGCCGTCCCGTCGAGTACGAAGCGGTGCGCGCGCACCCGGCGCTCAAGGTGACGCTCGCGCATCTCGGCTGGCCGTGGTGCGACGAGGCGAATGCCGTCGGCGTCATCGACCTCATCAACGGCGTGGCGCCCGACGAGAGCCAGTTTCGCTTCGACATTTCGTTCGGCCCGCCGCCGCCGTACCGGCTGCAGGTGCTGCGCCTCGCGCTCGACGTGCTGACGCCTGCGCTGCTGCAGTTCGGCAGCGACTGCTTCCTCCCGTGCGCAGGAAGCGACATCGCCGCGCGCATCGACACGGTGCAGCGGCTCTTCGACGAGCTCGACGTCGCGAAGGATGCACGCGAGCGCGTCTTCGCCGGCACCGCCGGTGCGTGGCTCGGGATTGGCGGTCGGTGAGCGCCGCCGGGCCGCCTCAAGGCGTGAATTCCGCCCCGGCGGGGGGCAGCGAAGCGCGAGCGTCGTCCGATCGGTCGCGAGCGTGGGGGGATCCTACGAGCGTCGACGGTGCGACAGGCCGGGACCCGGCAGCGATTCATGTCCTGGAGATCCTCGGCAACGCGATCGTCGGCGGCATGGAGACCTACGTCGTGCGCCTGGTTCGCGAGCTCGCGCGCGGGGCGTTTCGGGTGAGCGCGTTGTGTCCGTTCGAAGGCCACGTGAGCGACGCGTTGCGCGATGCGCAGGCCGACGTTGTGATCGCGCCGGTCCGCGACGATCCCGAATGGGCGACGATCGAGCTCACGGCGCAGTTCGTGCTCGACCACGAGGTCGACGTGATCCATGCCCATCTTGCCAATGCGCACGTGCTCGGCTCGCTCGTATCCGCGCTCACCGAGCGGCCGTGCGTTGCGACGATCCATGGCCGCGCCGTCCCGATGCTCGACTTCGAGGCGCACCGGATGACCGACGGCATGCACATGGCGGTGGTGTGCCGCGCCGCCGAGAGCCACGCGCTCGCGATCGGCGTTGCGCGCGATCGAGTGCATTTCGTTCCCAACGGCGTGCCCGCGCACGACGGAACGCAGCACGAAGACCTCGCGCGTCAGCTCGGCGTCGACGACGGCACGCCGCTCGTCGCGTTCGTCGGCCGGCTCTCGCCGGAGAAAGGGCCCGATCTCTTCGTACGCATGGTCGCGCAGCTGTTGCCGAAGCACGCGAACGTCGCGTTCGTCGTCGTGGGCGACGGGCCGATGCGCGAGCGCCTCGAAGCCGACGCGAAAGTGCTCGGCATCGCGGCGCACCTGCATTTCATCGGCGAGCGGCGCGACGTGCTGCCGCTGCTGCCCGCGTTGACCGCGCTCGTCGTGCCGTCGCACGCCGAAGGCATGCCGCTCGCGCTGATGGAAGGCATGGCCGCCGGGCTTCCGGTCGTCGCGACGTCGGTGGGCGGCATTCCCGAGCTCGTGACGCATTTGCAGACCGGCCTGCTCGTCACGCCCGGCGAGCCTGGCGAGCTCGCGATCGCCGTCGACGGCCTGCTCGACGATCCGCGGTGGGCGGCGGCGATCGGCGCGCGCGCCCGCGAACGTGCGCGCGCTCTATGGCCGCAACGCGAATCGGCTGCGCGGATGGGCGAATTGCTGCGCACGCTCGCCGAGGCACCGCCGCGCGCGCCGCGTTCGGCGTCGCGCGTGCGCCTCGCCGGTCGCATCGCGACGGCACCGTCGGCCTGATCGTTACAATTGACGCGTGGTACAACGCCACGCGATCGACGGCAAACGCCGCGACGCAATGCGAATGGCGCAGGCGCCGGCCGCGCCGTGATCGCTGACGACGAGGACGATTCCTGGAACGCGACCGTACCCTGAGCCAGATCGCCCAAGGCCTGACGTGGATCGGCGGGGCGTTTCTCGTCGCGAGCGCCGCCGTCATCGTCTGGGCGGTGTTTCGCACCGTCGGCGTCGACGACCTGCTCGTCGCGTTGACCGTCGCCGGTCTCGGCCTCGGGCTGCCTGCCGTCGTCGCCTTCGTCGTCGCGTGGATCCTGAACTCGCTCGGCTCGGCCGACGTGGAGGCAGACGAAGACGAGCAGGCCGCCGAGCCGCAGCCACCGCCGAAGCCGATGGTCGCAAGCGCGGCGTGGGGTTACGCGGTCGCGGTGCTCGCGTGCATCGCGGCGTGGGGCCTGCGTATCCTGCTCGATCCGTTGCTCGGCCAGCAGATCACCTACGCGCCGCTGCTGCTGTCGGTGGCGTTCGCGGCGTGGTACGGCGGCCTGGGTCCCGCGGCGTTCGCGACGCTGCTCGGTGCCGCGATTTCCTGGTACGCGTACCTGTCGCCGCGCGATCGCTTCGGCGTTCTCGACATCGACGACGCGGTTCAACTGGGCCTCTACTGCGCGGCGGCACTCGCCATCGGCGGCATCGCGTCGGCGCTTCGTGCGTCGCGCGAGCGAGCGCAGGCGCTCGCGCGCGAGGTGCTGGAGCGCGAGGCGGGGCTCGAGCGTGCGCGCGACGAGCTCGCGGCCGAGCGCGACCGAATGCAGGTGACGCTGCAGTCGATCGCCGACGGCGTGATCGCGACCGATGCCCAATGGAACGTGACGTTCGCCAACGATTGCGCCGCGGCGCTCACCGGCTGGCCGGCGACCGAAGCGCTGGGACGGCCGCTTTCGAAGATCTTCCGCACGATCGACGAGGCGTCACGTCGCAATACGACGCTCGCGCTCGACGAAGGGCAGTCCGACGCGACGGCGGGCATGCTGCTCGTCGCGCGCGACGGCACCGAGCGCGCGGTGGAATCGAAAGTCCGGCCGATCCTGCGGCGTGATCAGGCCCCGGCGGGTTTCGTGATCGTGTTCCACGACACGACGCAGGCGCGGCGCGCGCGCGCCGCACTCGAGGAGAGCGAGGCGCGGTTTCGGATGCTCGCCGACGAGACGCCGCTGCCGTTGTGGATGTCCGACGAGGCGCGTGCGTACGTGTACGTCAATCCGGCGTGGCTCGCGTTCACCGGCCGCACCGAGGAGGAGGAATTGCGCGACGGCTGGACCGCCGGCATCCATCCCGAGGATTTCGGGCCGCGGCAGGCGGCGTTCGCCGAGGCGTTCGACGCGCGCGAGCCGTTCACGCTCGAGTATCGGCTGCGCCGTCACGACGGCCAGTATCGCTGGGTGCTCGACCACGGCGCGCCGCGCTTCGACGACGAGCATCAGCACTTCGCAGGCTACATCGGCGCGCTGCTCGACGTCACCGACCGTAAAGAAGCCGCCGCGACGCGCGGGCTCTTCGAGCAGCGCCGGACGGCGTTCCTCGCATCGCTCGCGCACGAGTTGCGCAACCCGCTCGCGCCGATCCGCAACTCGGTCGAGCTGCTGCAGCGCATGCGACCCGACGAGGATCCTCGCGTCGCGCGCGCGCAGGAGATCATCGAGCGCAATTGCGCGCGCCTCGCGGGTCTCGTCGACGACCTGCTCGACTTGTCGCGTCTCGACAGCGGCAACGTGCAGCTGACGATTGCGCCGGTCGACGTGGCGCCGCTTCTCGAGCGCGCGCTCGCGCACCACGCCAGCGCGATTCGCGATCGCAACCAGATGGCCGGCGTCGTCGTGACGTCGACGTCGCTGCGCGTGCAGGCCGACGCCGAGCGCCTCGAGCAGATGGTCGCGATCCTGATCGGCAACGCGTCGCAGCACACGCCGCAGGGCGGCCGCATCGAGGTCGCCGCGCGCGCGGTGGACGATGCGATCGAGATCGCCGTGCGCGACACCGGTGTCGGCATCGACGATGCGCTGCGTCCGATCCTGTTCGATCTCTTCGATCGCGGCGCGGCGGGCGATGGTAGGCGCCTCGGCACGGGACTCGCGATCGTGGCGCGGCTTGCCCGGCTTTCCGGCGGCAGCATCGACGTCGAAAGCGAAGGCAAGGATCGCGGCAGCAGGTTCGTGCTGCGCCTGCCCGCCGCGCGCGACCAGGCGGCGCACGAGCCGGGGGCCGCGCCAACGCCGGCATCGGCGCGCCATCTTCGCCTGCTGATCGTCGACGACAACGTCGA
>DASTIY010000059.1:0-3841 GCA_035717085.1 Casimicrobiaceae bacterium
GAAACCCCGTTCACCGTGTAGGCGAATCGCGCGTTGTTCGCGTCCGTGAACGTCAGCGTCGCATTCCCGACGCCGACCGGGGTCACGCGTGCAGGATCGAACGGCACCGCGCTGAAAGCCGGCCCCTGCGTTTGCACGAGCACGCCGGCATACGTGTTCGCCGCGACCTTGTTCGCCGTCATCGACAGCCACCAGGCCTTGCCCGTGCTGTCGTAGGTGAACCACGTCGCGAAGATCGTGTCGCCCTGGTGCGCGAGGTTGAGTCCCCACCCCGACTCCGATTCGGCCGGCGCCGCCCACCACAGGCCCTGGTAATTCGCCGACGGCGCTCCGCCGGTGAAGCTCGCGGCAGCGCGCACGGCAGCGCCCGCGTCGAGGATGCCCGCGCCGCAGATCGACGTCGTGCACGCGGAACCGCCGGGGAACGGCTTCGCCGTCGATTGCAGGATCGACACGATCTGCTCGGGCGTGAGCGATGGCGCAACCGCCAGCATCAGCGCGATCGTTGCCGACACCATCGGCGCCGAGAAGCTCGTGCCACCTTCGCTTTTCACCGTGTCGTCGCCGGGCGTCGTCGTGCCGGTGTTCGAAAGCACGAGCGTTCCTTGCGTCGGCAGCACCGGGACGAACGTCCCGCCCGGTGCGGACAGCGTGATGCCGGTGCCGAAGTTGCTGTAGCGCGCGAGGTTGCCCGTCACCGTGGTCGTCGACGCGACCGCGATGACGCCGGGACAACTCGCCGGCGAATGATTCGCGACGTCGTCCGATTCGTTGCCGGCCGCGGCGACGATCGCGCGCGTGATGCCGTGTGCATAGGCGGCGCCGATCACCGCCGGATAGTAGGCAGGACATGCGCGGTCACCGCCGAGGCTCAGGTTGATCACCTGCGCGGGGGTCGGATTCGCGGGCACACCGGGGACGGACAGGCCGGCGGCCCACGCGATGCCGTCGACGATGTCGGAATCGAAGCCGCCGCATTTGCCGAGCACGCGCACGGGCAGGATGTTCGCGTTCCAGTCGATGCCGGCGGTCCACGCGCCGTCGTTCGTATTGGCGGCGATGACGCCTGCGACGCCGGTGCCGTGCCACGAGCTGTTCGCAGCGCTGCAGTCGGCGGTCGCCTCGCTCGGGAGCACGTAATCGCCGGGATCGCTCGCGTCGTCGTCGCGGCCGTTGCCGTCCCTCGCGACGCCGGGATCCGAGATCATGTCGTAGCCCGCGAGGAAGCGGCCGGTCATCGCGGCATGCGGTCGATAGCCGGTGTCGAGCACCGCGACGGTAACGGCCGCCGAGCCGTGCGTCGTCTGCCACGCGGAGAATGCGCTGATCGACGCGGGGTCGTTCGTCAGGTACTTCTGGCCGCTCAGGAATTCGTCGTTGACGATCGCCTGCGCAGGAAAGCGCCGGCGATCGACGTCCACGAACTCGACGTCCGGATTCGCGCGCAACCGCGCGAGCGCCGCGTCGGCGTCGCCCGCTGCGTCGACGACATCGGCACCGAGCGCCATCGACCGCACGTGCGACAGCGAAACGTGGCTCGCGAGCGCCGCCTTCGCGATGCGCGCCTTCGCCGTCAGCGCGGACTTCGCAGTGTCGGCGCGAAGCTTCAGGATGAGACGCGTATCGGCGTGCGCGGCGCCGGCGAGCACCATTGCCACGACGACGGCGAACGATCGATGGAACCAACGAACCATGGAAGCTGGACGAGCGTGCGCTCGCGCGTAAGAGTGGATGTCGCTAATGCGGGCGCGGCGCGAGATGCTTCGCGAGGAAGCGCTCGACGCGCGTGTAGAAGTCGACGAGATTGTCGTCCTTGTTGAAGCCGTGCCCCTCGTCGGCATACACGACCCACTCGTACTCTTTGTGCGCGTCGTCGAGCGCCGACTTGAAGCGCGTGCCGTGGACGAGCGGCACGCGCAGGTCGGCGGCGCCGTACGCAAGCAGGATGGGCACCCCGACCTTGTCGGCATTGTCGAGCGGATTCACGCGCCGAAAGCGCGCGCGTTCCGTCTTCGGGTCGCCGATCGATTCCACCATCAGCGACGATTTGTCGGCGAACCGCGCCATGTCGGTCTGAGCGTTGTCGAAGAGGTAGTCGATCGACGTCACGCCGACGTACGCGACGGCGCAGCGGATCGTCTTCGCGTTCTTGATCGTCGAATACGCCGCGGCGTAGCCGCCGTAGCTCGCGCCCAGGAAGCAGACGCGGTCGGCGTCGGCGATGCCCTGCGCCACCGCCCACTTCACGCCATCCTCGAGGTCGTCCTGCATCGCGTCGCCCCATTGCCGAAAACCGGCGTGATGGAGCTTCCAGCCGAAACCCTTGGTGCCGCGGAACTGCGGTTGGAGGACGGCGTAGCCGCGCGACGCGAGGAACTGCACCTCCGGGTTGTAGCGCCACGGCGTGGCCTCGACGTACGGGCCGCCGTGAATGACCACGACGAGCGGAAGCGACTTCGCCGGCGCACCGCTCGGCAGCGTGAGCAACGCCGGAATCGTCAGGCCGTCGCGCGCGGGGTAGCGCACCCACTGCTGCGCGGCCATCGTCTTCGGGTCGACCCATGGCTCGAACGAGAACAGCTTCTCGAGTCGCATCGACTTCGCGTCGAGCAGGTACGCGTCACCCGGATTGCGGTCGGACTGCGCGATGACGAGCCAGCGCTCCCCGCCGCGCTGCAGCAGGTTCACCGTATCGGGCAACGCCTTGTCGACGCTCTTCTGCACGTTCGCCCACTGCGCATCGAACCACGCGACCGATGGCTTGTCGTCCCGGTAGCGCAGGCCGAGGAGCTTGCGGGTCTGCGCTTCGGTGCGGAAGAACGCGTTGTCGGCGTCGATGTCGCGCCGCGGATGCGACACGATGCGGTTCTTCCACGCACCGTGCTCGACGTCGTATTCGTAGATCGACGCGCGGTCGGCGCCGTCGCGTCGCGCCGCGACGTAGAGCAGCTTGCCGTCGGGATCGAACTCCATCGGCTGTGACGCGAGCGCGCCGAGCTTCGTCTCCTCGACCTTGACCCACGGCGCATCGGACGACTTGCGAACGTACCACGCCGACGTGTCGTGCTGGAGGTCGGCGGTCACTGCCGCCCGGGGCACACCGTCGAAATCGGCCACCCAGCGCGCGACCGAACCGGGGGAATCGAACGACAGCAGCGTTCGCTTGCCGCTGACGGTATCGAATCGATAGACGTCGAGCGTTTCGATGTTGCGCTCGCGCGCGGTGACGAGGATGTCGTTCGTGCCCTCGACCACGTCGAGCAGGCTCACGAACGACGGCCGGTTGAAGTGGAGGCTGCCGCCGCGGGCGGCGATGATGCGGCTGTCGGAACCGTCGCGATTGACCGCGACGAGACCCGATTCCCGTGGCGGCTCGCCGCTCGCCCGCTGCAGGTCGCCGATCACCACGACCAGGCGCTCGTCGTTCTGCCACGCCACGCGGAGGATGTCGCCGTCACCCGGCGATTTCATCGCCGTCGATTTCTTCGCATCGAGGTCGATCACGGCGAGCCCGTGCTGGCCCTCGACGGGCGCGATGACCGCGAGGTAGCGGCCGTTCGGTGACAGCATCGCGCCGCCGTACGCCGGCTTGCGGAAGAAGTCCTTGACGGAGAGCAGTTCGGCGCGAACCGCGCTGACTGCAAGCAAGGCGAAGAGCGCGAGCGCGCACTGCGCGACGGCCCGGCGGACTACAGCGTTCATCGGGAACGGGAGAAACGCCAAGGGTCGAAAAGTCTACGCGCGAACGCGGCGAAGGTCAGCGTCGCATCGGCGCGCGATGGCCGCAACAATCCGGGCCGGATCCCCGCTAGACGTCGAGGTTGCGCACGCCGAGCGCGTT
>DASTIY010000060.1:0-4082 GCA_035717085.1 Casimicrobiaceae bacterium
GACCTCGGCGCGTCCGTCGGGCAACGGCAACATCGATCCGACCACCACCGCGTCGGCGCTGCGCGCGCGCCAGAACGCCGCCTGCACGTCCTGCGCCTTCGACGGCCGCGGCACGACGCCGGCGGTGTCGACGAGGCGAAAGAGCCCCGAGCGCGTGAGATCGGCGCCGACGATGCCGGTGATGCTGATCGGCCAGGTTCCCTCCGCCTCGAACGGGACGATCGCGATCGGAATCGTCTGCGCCGCGCCCCCGACGATCTCGATCGACAATTGCGCCTGGGCGAGCGAAAGCGGCAACAGCGACAGCAGGCATGCGGCAAGCCAGCGGCAAGGCGAAGCAATCATCGAACGCGGCTTAGCGGGAGGGACGGACGGAATTGCGGGAGCGCAGGCGCGCCCGCGCAGGCGAAGCGCGAATGCGAGATCCACGCGACGCGCATTATAACGAGCGAGGAATCCCACGCGATGACGCGCGCACAACACGCGCATCGAGCGGGGACGGGAAGGCACGCGCCGCAGCTACCGCAGGCGTCAGTTGCGAAGGGCCGTCCCGAACGAGTGGCGAGCCCCCTCGGGCGGCAGCGAGCGAAGCGAGCGTGGGGGGATGATGATCCTCAATGCGCAGCGATCGTGGTGGGGAATCCGAATGCCGCGGTGATTCGCTCGCCGATGCGTTGCGCTTCGCTGCGCCCGGAGTAGGGTCCGATATAGACGCGATAGAGGCCACCCGCCTGTCGAATTTTGGCTTCGACCCGGATGTTCGCGAGTTGGTTCTGGACACGGTCGAGGAACGCCTGCGCATTCGGATAGTTCGCGAAGGCGCCGAGTTGCACCGAGAAGCCGCCCTGCATCGGCGCGAGCGGCGCCGCGTCGGCGCTCGCCTGCGGCAGACGGATTTCGCCGGCGGGTGCGAGCGGCGCGGTGACCGCGACCGCCTGCGTGACGGGTTCGAGCGCGGGCCGCGCCTCGGCCGATTGCGCGAGCGTGTCGGGCAGGATCGCGTCGACGACGACTTCGCCGCTGCCGTTTTGCGCGATGCCGATGCGATGCGCGGCGGCGTACGAGAGGTCGATGATCCGGCCGCGCAGGAACGGGCCGCGATCGTTGACGCGCACGACGACGCTCTTGCCCGATGCGACGTTCGTCACGCGAGCGTACGAAGGCAAGGGCAGCGTCGGGTGGGCGGCGGTCAGCGCGTACATGTCGTACGGCTCGCCGATCGACGTCTTCTGCCCGTGAAACTTCCTTCCGTACCACGATGCGATCCCGCGCTCGTGATACGGCGTGAGCGACGTCGCCGGCACGTACTCGCGGCCGAAGACCGCGTAGGGCCGGTTCGCCGCACGATGCAGCGGTTCGACCTTCGGGATCGGCTCGGCGATCGCGTCGAGGTCGGATGGCGGCGAAAGGCCGGGACCGTCGTCCAGATAATATTTGCCCGACGACGGCGGGGGGGCGGCAGGTGACGAAGGCGCCGGCGTGCGCGGTGGCGAAACGCTCGCACAGCCTGCGACGAGAAGAACGGCGGCGGCGAGCGTCAGCGAACGCGGCATCGAGTCCCTTGCGGAAACGCCGCGCGGACTTTAGCACCGGCGCGCGCGTTCGTGTCGGATTCCGGAGGATCGGCGGTGGCGAGCTACGTCTACGCGTGGAATCCCAGGCTGTGGGACTGGCCCGAGCTGCCGCGCGAGCGACGCCGCCTCGCCGCGCGCGGCCACGTCGACATCGAATGGGCGTGCGGGCGCTCGCGGACGATCGAGCCGGGCTCGCGCGCGTTCTTCGTGCGCCTCGGCGTGCCGCCGAAAGGGTTGATCGGCTCGGGCTATGCACTTTGCGAACCGTGGGAAGACGTGCACTGGCTCGACGAGAAGGCGCAGCAGGGCGTGCGCACGCACTACCTGAAGCTGCGGCTCGACGCGCTGTTCGACGCGCCGCTCATCGCGCTCGACGAATTGAAGAAGCCGCCGTTCGGGCGCTTCCGCTGGGCCGTGCGGCAATCGGGAACGCGCCTGCCCTCGGCGATCGCCGATGCGCTCGAGCCATGGTGGGAGGTGCGCGTCGCCGATGCGCGCACCGCGAAGGGTCGCGCGATGCGGACCGGTCCATCGTCCCGGCGTACCATTGTTCGCGCGGGTCAACCGCAGGAGGACGAAGAATGAGCGACAAAATGCAGCACGCGGGCCGTTGCTTCTGCGGCGCCGTGCAATTCACCGCGACCGGCGAGCCGGCCGCGATGGGGTATTGCCATTGCGAGTCGTGCCGGCATTGGTCGGCGGGACCGGTCAACGCGTTCACGCTCTGGAATCCGGACGACGTGCGCGTGACGAAGGGCAACGAGCACATCGCAACGTACGCGAAGTCGCCGCAAAGCGAGCGCAGCTGGTGCGAGAAGTGCGGCGGGCACCTCTTCACGCGGCACCCGTCGTGGAACCTGATCGACGTCTACGCGGCGACGATTCCGTCGCTCGCGTTCAAGCCGGCGCTGCACGTGCACTATCAGGAAAGCGTCCTGCCGATTCGCGACGGCCTGCCCAAGATGCGCGACGTCCCGAAGGAGATGGGCGGGTCGGGCGAAGTGCTCGCCGAATGAAGGGACCGCGATGCATTACCTATTGATCTACGAACTCGTGCCCGATTACCTCGAGCGCCGCGGCGCCTTCCGCAACGAGCACCTGAAGCTCGCATGGGCAGCGGAAGGCATCGTGCTCGCCGGTGCACTGAGCGAGCCCGCCGATCGCGCATTATTTTTGTTCGAGGGCGAATCGCCCGAGGCCGCGAAGCGCTTCGCGAACGCCGATCCGTACGTGAAGAACGGACTGGTGACGCGGTGGGAAGTGCGGCCGTGGACGACCGTGGTCGGCGCGATGGCGACGAACCCGGTGCGACCACAATGACGACTCGGTGAGCAGGGCCTGACCCGGGTCAGGGCTGCTTTTCTGCGGAGGAGGCGATCGATGAATGCTGCGAGCCAGGCCGAACGCGGCGAAGCGCTGCGACGCTTGCACGCGGGACCCGGCATCTTCGTCATTCCGAACCCGTGGGACGCGGGCTCCGCGATGATGCTCGCCGACCTGGGCTTCAAGGCGCTCGCGACGACGAGCGCCGGCATGGCGTTTTCACTCGGCAAGCCGGACGCGGAAGGCATCGCCACGCGCGAGGAATCGCTCGCGAACGCGCGCGCGATCGTCGAGGCGACGCCGCTGCCGGTGAGCGCCGATCTCGAGAACGGCTTCGGCGACGATCCCGCGAGGTGCGCGCAGACGATTCGCCTCGGCGCCGAAGCGGGGCTCGTCGGCGGATCGATCGAGGATGCGACGGGCCGCGACGACGCGCCGATCTATCCGCTCGATGTCGCCGTCGAGCGCGTGCGCGCGGCCGTCGCGGCGGCGCGGAGCCTGTCGTTCCCGTTCACGCTCGTCGCACGCTGCGAGAATTTCCTGCACGGCCGCCCCGATCTCGACGACACGCTGCGCCGGCTCACGGCGTTCGCCGAGGCCGGCGCCGATTGCCTCTTCGCGCCGGGACTGCGCACGCGGGAGCAGATCAAGGCGGTCGTCGATGCCGTCGCGCCGAAGCCGGTCAACGTCATCATGGGACTCACCGGCGCGCAGTTCTCGCTGCGCGAGCTCGAGGATCTCGGCGTGCGGCGCGTGAGCGTCGGGTCCTCGCTCGCGCGCGCGGCGTACGGCGCGTTCCTGCGTGCGGCGAAGGAAATCGCCGAGCTCGGCACGTTCACCTACGCCGACGACGCGATCCCGTTCGCGACGATCAACGGGATGTTCAAGCGTTGAGGACAAGGTCGGCACGGTGAATCCGACCAGCCTCGTGATCGGCATCTTCACCGGCGCGATCGGCGTCGGCTATTTCATCTACGGCAAGCGGCAGGCCAAGTTCGCGCCGCTTCTCGCCGGGATGATGCTGTGCGTCTATCCGTACTTCGTGCAGAGCGTGCTGTGGACGGTGGTCGTCGGCGCGGCGCTGATCGCCGCGCCGTTCCTCGTCGACTTCTGACACTCCTCTGACACTCCTCTGACACTCCTCTGACACTCCTCTGACACTCCTCTGACACTCCTCTGACACTC
>DASTIY010000061.1:0-2963 GCA_035717085.1 Casimicrobiaceae bacterium
GTGGCGCGTCTTCGCGGTGCTCCCTCGTCCCCGGCCCCTGGATCCTGGTCCCTGGTCCGTACCCACTCCCCCCGCCCGTCTACCTTCAACGTCCCCGCCGTCGACGAGCACGGCGTGGCGCGCGAAGTGCCGATCGCCGGCGAGCATCCGCTGACGCTGTACGTCGACAAGCAGGAAATCCTCACGCTGATGACGCTCGGTGCAGCACCCGAGGCGCTCGCGATCGGGTACCTCCGCAACCAGCGCCTCGTGCAAAGCCTCGACGAGATCGTGGCCGTGCAGGTCGACTGGGAAACGAATTCGGTCGCCGTGAAGACTCGCCGCGGGCTCGCCGACCTCGAAGCGCGAACGGCGAAGCGCACGAAGACGACGGGTTGCGGGCAAGGCACGGTGTTCGGCGATCTCATGGACGACATCGACAACGTGCGCCTGCGCGACGACGTCACGCTCGCGAAGTCGGCGCTCTACACCCTGCTCGACCGCGTGCGCACGCACGAGACGATCTACAAGCAGGCCGGTGCGGTGCACGGTTGCGCACTCGCGACGAACGACGGCGCGACGTCGGAAATCCTGTACTTCGTCGAGGACGTCGGCCGCCACAATGCCGTCGACGCCATCGCCGGACAGATGTGGCTCGACGGCCACGACGGCGACGACAAGATCTTCTACACGACCGGGCGCCTGACCTCCGAGATGGTCATCAAGGCCGCGCAGATGCGCATCCCGTTCCTCGTGTCGCGGTCGGGCCTGACGCAGATGGGCTACGAGATCGCGCAGAAGGTGGGCATCACGATGATCGGGCGCGCGACCAACCGGCACTACCTGCTGTTCACCGGCGCCGCGCGCTTCCGCAGCGACTCGTGATGGCGGCGTCCAGCGCGCACGAAGTCTCGCCGGCGCGCTCGCGGATCACCGGCGTGGTGCTCGCCGGCGGCCTCGGCCGGCGCATGGGCAGCGTCGACAAGGGGCTCGTCGAGCTCGACGGCCGTCCGCTCGTCGCGCACGCGCTCGCGCGGCTCGCGCCGCAGGTCGCGACGATCGTCGTCAATGCGAACCGCAACGCCGATGCGTACGCGCGCTTCGGCTATCCCGTCGTGCGCGACGCGATCGAAGGCTATGCGGGACCGCTTGCGGGACTGCACGCGGGCCTCGGCGTCGCCGCCACGCCGTTCGTCGTCACCGTTCCTTGCGATTCGCCATTCCTGCCGCACGACCTCGTCGCGCGGCTCGCCACCGCGTTTGCCGACGAGCCCATCGACATCGCGGTCGCGCGCACGGGGACGCAGGCGCATCCCGTGTTCGCGCTCGTGCGGCGCACGCTGCATGCGCATCTCGCGCAGTTCCTCGCGGGCGGTGGGCGCAAGATCGATGCGTGGTATGCGGCGTTGCGCGTGCGCGAGGTCGCGTTCGACGACGAAGCGCCGGCATTTCGCAACATCAATACGCGCGACGAGCTCGCGCACAATGCGACCTCATGACGAAGCCCCGCACCCTCACCGACCTCTCCTGCGCCGACGATTACGACCCGAACTCGCTGCCGGTCGACCAGGCGCGGACGTTCATTCGCGAATTCCTGACGCCGGTGGCGACCGTCGAGCGGCTGCACATTCGCGCCGCCCTCGACCGGGTGCTCGCCGAGGACGTCGTCTCGCCGTTCGACGTGCCGGGACACGACAATTCCGCGATGGACGGCTGGGCGGTTCGCTTCGCCGACCTCGACGTCAAGAACGAAACGGCGCTGCGGCGCATCGGCACGTCGTTCGCGGGCAAGCCGTTCGACGGCGAAGTGCATGCGGGCGAGACCGTGCGCATCTTCACCGGCGGCGTGATGCCGCGCGGCGCCGATACGGTCGTCATGCAGGAGCGCGCGCGAGAAACGCGCGACGGCGCGGTGATCGCGGCGGGCGCGGTCACGAAGGTTGGCCAGAACCGGCGCTTCGCCGGCGAGGATCTGAAGCGTGGCGCCGTCGTGTTCGGCCAGGGCCAGCCGTTGCGCCCGGCCGAGATCGGCATGCTCGCATCGCTCGGTGTCAACGAGGTGAGCGTCTACCGCCGCCTTCGCGTCGCGTTCTTCTCGACCGGTGACGAATTGCGCTCGATCGGCCAGCCGCTCGCGGCCGGCGAGATCTACGACAGCAACCGCTACACGCTCTACGGCATGCTGACGCGCCTCGGCTGCGAGACGCTCGATCTCGGCGTCGTGCCCGACGTGCCCGAGAGGCTCGAGGCCGCGTTCCGCGAGGCTGCGAGCGCCGCGGACGTCGTCATCACGTCGGGCGGCGTGTCGGTCGGCGAGGCCGATTTCGTGAAGGAACTCCTCGCCAAGCTCGGCGAAGTGCTCTTCTGGAAGATCGCGATGAAGCCGGGCCGCCCGCTCGCGTATGGCCGGATCGGCGAGGCGCACTTCTTCGGCCTCCCGGGCAATCCGGTGTCCGTCATGGTGACGTTCTACGCGTTCGTGCGCGACGCGCTCCTGCTGCTGCAAGGCAGGAAGGAGGTGACGCCGCCGCCGCTCTTCAAGGCCGCGCTTGCGGCACCCATTCGCAAGATGCCCGGCCGAACCGAGTTTCAGCGCGGCGTGCTGTCACCGCTTGCCGGCGGCGGCTTTGAGGTCCGGACGACCGGCGATCAGGGATCGGGCATCCTGTCGTCGATGTCGCGGGCGAACTGCTTCATCGTGCTGCCCGCCGAGACGGGCAACGTCGAGCCCGGCACGCCGGTCGACGTGCAGTGGCTCGACGCAATCCTCTAGCGAGCGCCGGATCAGCGGCGCGCGTCGGCTTGTCGCGCGAGGCGCGCGTAATGGCTGACGACGCCGGCGAATTCGCGGATTTTGCGGGCGGTCGCCACGATGAAGGCGGCGACGTCGCCGACGAAACTCTGTTCGAAATAGCGCTCGGCCAGCGCAGGCGAAGTGACTTCGTACGTGCTCATGATGCTCTCCTTGCCCCTCGTGGGCCGTT
>DASTIY010000062.1:0-4744 GCA_035717085.1 Casimicrobiaceae bacterium
AGGGAATGATGCGCTTGGCGAGCAAGTCAGATGCCGCGCACGCGCGGAAGCGCGTGCGCCGCTCCGTTTCCCCTCGCCCGCTCTGCGGGAGAGGGGGAAAGGGTGAGGGACGAGAGCATCACGCCTTCGAAGCGACCTTCAGCGCCTCGCGGAAATCGAGCTTGCCTTCGTAGAGCGCGCGCCCCGCGATCGCGCCGATGATGCCCTCGCTCTCGTACGGCATCAAATGCTCGATGTCGGCGAGCGAGGCGATGCCGCCGCTCGCGATGATCGGCGTCTTGATCTCGCGCGCGAGCTTCACCGTGGCGTCGACGTTGACGCCGCTCAGCATGCCGTCGCGGCCGATGTCGGTGTAGACGATGGCCTCCACGCCATAGTCCTCGAACTTGCGCGCGAGATCGACGACGTCGTGCCCGGTCATTTTCGACCAGCCGTCGGTCGCGACCTTGCCGTCGCGCGCGTCGAGGCCGACGATGATGTGTCCCGGAAACGCGTAGCAGGCGTCGTGCAGGAAGCCTGGATTCTTGACCGCGGCGGTGCCGATGATCACGTACGTGATGCCGTCGTCGAGATAGCGCTCGATCGTGTCGAGATCGCGGATGCCGCCGCCGAGCTGCACCGGGATTTCGTCGCCCAGCACGCTCACGATCTCGCGGATCGCGAGCTCGTTGCGCGGCCGGCCGGACTGCGCGCCGTTGAGGTCGACGAGGTGCAGCCGCGTGGCGCCGAGCTCGAGCCAGTGCTGCGCCATCGCGGCGGGATCTTCGGAAAAGACGGTGGCGGACTGCATGTCGCCCTGCTTGAGACGCACGCAATGGCCATCCTTGATGTCGATCGCGGGAATGATCTGCATGGCAGCTCGGGCCGCGACGAGCGGGCGCGTCGCGGGGGCGGTTACGTTCGGATTGCCTAGATCGTTCCGTTCCAGTTCGCGAAGTTGGCGAGCAGCCGCAACCCCGCGCGCTGGCTTTTTTCCGGGTGGAATTGCACGGCGAAGATATTAGCCTCGGCCACCGCGCAAGTAAACGCCGCGGGATACGAGACGGTCGCGACCGTCAGGCCGGCGTCCTTCGGCACCGGGTAGTAGCTGTGGGCGAAGTAGAACCGCTCGCCGTCGACGATGCCCGCGAAGAGCGGGTGCGCGCGGACCTGCGTGACCCGGCTCCATCCCATGTGCGGCACCTTGAGCCGCTCGCCGCCCGCGATCATCGCCTCCTCGCGGAAGCGGCGCACTTCGCCCTCGAAGACGCCGAGGCATCGCGTCGGCCCCTCCTCGCTCGAATCGAACAGCATCTGCAGGCCGAGGCACACGCCGAGGAACGGGCGATCGCGCAGGCATGCGAGCACCGCGTCGCGCAGCCCGGACCGCTCGAGCGCGGCCATCGTGTCGGGCATCGCGCTTTGCCCCGGCAGTACGACGCGATCCGCGTCGCGGATGACGGCGGCGTCGCTCGTCACGTTGATCTGCGCCTGCGGGGCGACGTGCGCGAGCGCCTTCGCGACGGAGCGAAGGTTTCCCATCCCGTAGTCGACGACGGCGATCATGGAGGCGCTACAGGCTGCCTTTCGTCGACGGCACGTCACCCGCAGCGCGCGGATCGCGCTCGCACGCGATGCGCAGTGACCGCGCGAACGCCTTGAACAGCGTTTCGGCCTGATGGTGCGCGTTCGTCCCGCGCAGATTGTCGGCGTGCATCGTGACGAGCGCGTGGTTGACGAAACCCTGGAAGAATTCGTGGATCAGATCGACGTCGAACGTGCCGACGAGCGCGCGCGTGAACGGCACGTGGAACTCGAGCCCGGGCCGGCCCGACAGGTCGACGACGACGCGCGTGAGCGCCTCGTCGAGCGGCACGTACGCGTGGCCGTAGCGGCGGATTCCACGTTTGTCGCCGAGCGCCTGGCGCAGTGCCTGACCGAGCGTGATCCCGACGTCCTCGACGGTGTGATGGGCATCGATGTGCAGGTCGCCCCGCGCCTCGATCGCGAGGTCGAACATGCCGTGCCGGCCCACCTGGTCGAGCATGTGGTCGAGAAAGCCGATGCCGGTGCGTACCGCGGTCTTGCCGGTGCCGTCGATGTCGAGCCGCACGGTGATCTCGGTCTCCGCGGTGCGCCGCGACACTTCCGCACGACGCGCGGCGTCGACGTGTCCGTTCATCGCTTCTTCTCCTCGAGGTGGCGCGCGAGCGTCCTCACGAGCGCATCGTTCTCGTCGGACGTACCCACGGTGATGCGCAGGCAGTCGGTGAGCAGCGGGTGCGCGCCGTCGAGATTCTTGACGAGGATGCGCGCCTCGCGCAACGCCGCGAACGCCGCGTTGGCGTCGGGCAGGCGCACGAGCAGGAAATTCGCTTGCGACGGAAATACGGTGAGGCCTTCCTGCGTAAGCGCGCGACGCAATCGCTCGCGTTCGTCGCGCACGTTCGCAGCCTGCGCTTCGAACACGTCGCGATGCTCGAGCAGCATCGACAGCACCGCCTGCGGGAGCGCGCCGACGTTGTAGGGCGGGCGGACCTTGTCGAACTCGGCGATCCACGCGGGATGTCCGACGGCGTAACCGACGCGCAATCCCGCCATGCCGATTTTCGAAACGGTGCGCAGCACGACGACGTTGGGAAATTCGAGCACTCTCCCGAGAAACGAGTCGTCCGCGTACGCGTAATACGCCTCGTCGATCACGACGAGGCCCGGCGCCGCGCGGATCACGCGCTCGACGTCGTGCACCGCAAACGCGTTCCCGGTCGGGTTGTTCGGGTAGGCGACGAAGACGACCGCCGGGCGCTCGCGTTCGATCGCCTGCAGCATCGCGTCGACGTCGAGCTCGAAATTCTCGCGCAGCGTCACGGGCACGAACGGCGCATTGCCGATCAGCGCCGTGCGCCGGTACATCACGAACGAGGGCTCGGCCGCGAGCACCGCGCGGTCCGGCCCGGCGACCGTCGATACGATGATCTGGATGAGCTCGTCGGAACCGTTGCCGAGCAGGACGTCGACGTCCGGCGAAAGGGCGAGCGAGCGCCGCAACGCGTCGCGGACTGCGCTCGCCGATGCGTCGGGATAGCGATTGAGACGCGCGGCGGCCGCCGCCTCGCCCAGGGCCTGCGCGATCTTCGCCGGCAGCGAATGCGGATTCTCCATCGCGTCGAGCTTCACGAAGTCGCGCGCATCGGGGACGTGGTAGCGCTCGATCGCCTGCACGTCGCGTCGCACCGTCGAGGCGACCCGCGCGCGCACGTCTTTATCCGGGCTCATCGGCCGCTTTCGAGGCGCGCGGCCGCCGAGCGCGCGTGCGCGGTCAGGCCTTCACCGTGGGCGAGCGTCACCGCAACGGGCGCGAGCTTGCGCGCCGTCTTCGGATCGATGCGCAGGACGCTCGTTCGTTTCTGGAAATCGTAGACGCCGAGCGGCGAGGAGAAGCGCGCGGTTCGTCCGGTCGGCAGCACGTGATTGGGCCCCGCGCAGTAATCGCCGAGCGCCTCGCTCGCGTAATGTCCGACGAAGATCGCACCGGCGTGACGAATCTTCGGCAACAGCGCGTCGGGATCGGCCACCGCGAGCTCCAAGTGCTCGGGCGCGATGCGATTGGCGAGCATGCACGCCTCGTCGAGATCGCGCGTACGCACCAGTGCGCCGCGGTGCGCGAACGACGCGCGAATGATCGCCGCGCGTGGCATGCCGCCGATGAGGCGCGTCGCGCTCGCCTTCACCGCTTCGAGCAGCGTCGCGTCGGGCGTCAGCAGGATCGCCTGCGCCATCTCGTCGTGCTCGGCCTGCGAGAAGAGATCGATCGCGACCCAGTCGGGATTCGCGCTCGCGTCGGCGATCACGAGGATCTCGGAGACGCCCGCCACCATGTCGATGCCGACGACGCCGAAGACGCGCCGCTTCGCCGCGGCGACGTAGGCATTGCCGGGTCCGCAGATCTTGTCGACCGCCGGAATCGATGCCGTGCCGTAGGCGAGTGCGGCGATCGCTTGCGCACCCCCGATGGCATACGCGCGCGTGACGCCTGCGAGGTGCGCGGCGGCGAGCACCAGCGGGTTGCGCTTGCCGCCCGGTGTCGGCACGACCATCACGATCTCGCCGACCCCGGCGACCGCTGCAGGTATCGCGTTCATCAACACCGACGACGGATAGGCCGCCTTGCCGCCCGGCACGTAGAGGCCGACGCGATCGAGCGGCGTGACGCGCTGACCGAGTTCGCTGCCGTCGTCGTCGCGAAAGCCGAATCCGCCACCGCGCTGGCGCTCGTGGAACTCGCGAATGCGCCGCGCAGCGATATCGAGCGCTTCGCGCTGCTCGTCGGGAAGCGCCTCGTACGCCGCGCGCATCGCGCGCGCATCGATGGACAATTCGGCGAGCGACGGTGCGCGAAGATCGTCGAAGCGTGCGGTGTAGTCGAGCACGGCGGCGTCGCCGCGTGCGCGCACGTCATCGATGATCGCCGCGACCGCGGCGTCGATCGCCGGATCCTGCGCCGCCTCGAAAGCGATCAGCCTGTCGAGCGCCGCATCGAAGTCGGGGTCGCGCGTATCGAGCGTGCGCAGCGAAAGCGCCGTCATGTCGACGGGCCTTCGGTCGCGCGGGCGATCGCGTCGATCAACGGCTTGACGACGTCGCGCTTGAGCTTGAGAGCGCCTGGATTGACGATGAGCCGCGCGCTGATCGGCATGATGTCCTCGACGGCGACGAGCCCATTGGCCTGAAGCGTATTGCCGGTCGATACCAGGTCGACGATCGC
>DASTIY010000063.1:0-2380 GCA_035717085.1 Casimicrobiaceae bacterium
ACTCGCGTCGCACGCTGCCGACGATGAAATCGCGGAAATCCCAGCATTCCCGGAGCATCCCGCGGCGGAATGGAAGGACGATCGCCACGGCCCGCGTCCGCTGCTTACTCGCGCGCGACCCGGCGCAGATCCGCGTCGACCATCATCGTCATCAGTTCCTCGAGCGAGGTCGTCGCCGACCAGCCGAGGTGCGCCTTCGCCTTTGCCGGGTTGCCCTGCAGCACGTCGACCTCGGCGGGACGGAAATACTGCGGGTCGACGACGACGTAGCGGTCGGCATCGAGTCCCACGTGCGCGAACGCGATGCGGCACATCTCGCGGACGGTCGTCGTCACGCCGGTCGCGATCACGTAATCGTCGGCGCGCTCCTGCTGCAGCATCCGCCACATCGCGTCGACGTAGTCGCCGGCGAAGCCCCAGTCGCGCTTCGCGTCGATGTTGCCGAGGCGCAGCTCCTTCGCCTTGCCGAGCTTGATGCGGGCGACGCCGTCGCTCACCTTGCGCGTGACGAACTCGATCCCGCGCAGCGGCGATTCGTGGTTGAACAGGATTCCCGACGATGCGTGCAGCCCGAAGCTTTCGCGATAGTTGACGGTCGACCAGTGCGCGAAGAGCTTGGCGACACCGTAGGGACTGCGCGGATAGAACGGCGTCTTCTCGTCCTGGCGCTCGGCCTGGATCAGCCCGAACATCTCGCTCGTCGACGCCTGGTAGAAACGGATCTTCGTGTCGTGGATGCGGATCGCCTCGAGCACGTTCAGCGCGCCGACGGCGGTGACCTGCGCCGTCAGCAGCGGCTGGCGCCATGACGTCGCGACGAAGCTCTGCGCCGCGAGGTTGTACACCTCGCCCGCCTCGCTTGCCTCGAGCGCGCGCAGGATCGACGTGACGTCGACGAGATCGCCGTCGATCAGCGTGACGTCGCCCGTGATGCCGAGCTCGTTCAGCCGCCACAACGTGTCCGTGCTGCGCCGCGCCAGCATGCCGAACACCCGGTAGCCCTTCGCGAGAAGGAGCCGTGCGAGGTACGCGCCGTCCTGCCCGGTGATGCCGGTGATGAGCGCCGTCTTCGTCATCGTCGCACCTCGTTTTCCCAATGCTCGAGCATTTGCGCGAGCGACGCATCGAGCGGCGTCGTCGCTTCCCACCCGGTGGCCGCACGTATCTTGGTAGCGTCGCCGCACATGCGCCGCTGTTCGGCCTTGCGCAACCTCGCGGGCTCCGTCTCGACGGTGATCGCGACGCCCGCGATCTCGGCGAGCCGGTCGAGGATGCCGCGGATCGATCGCTCGCGTCCCGAGCACACGTTGTACGTCTCGCCCGTCGCGCCCGAAGCGAGCAGCGCGAAATACGCATGCACGACGTCGCGCACGTCGGTGAAGTCGCGCGTCACGTCGATGTCGCCTGCATGCACGACCGGCTCGTGCAGGCCGCAGCGGATCTCGGCAACCTGCCGCGCGAAATCCGACACGACGAAACGCTCGCTCTGACCCGGTCCGATGTGGTTGAACGGCCGCGCGAGCACGATATCCATCGACTCGGTGATCGTCCACTGCCGGCACAACGCTTCCGCGGCGAGCTTGCTGACGGCGTAGGGATTGCGCGGCACGGGAACGAACGCCTCGGACACCGGAAGCGCGTTCTCGGGAACGAGGCCGTAGACGTCGCCGGTGCCGACGTAGACGACGCGTCCGCGAAACGAGGACGCCTGCAGCGCCTGCAGAAGGTGCAGCGTGCCGAGCACGTTCGTCGCGAGCGTTTGCGCGGGATCGCGAAACGCGTCGGGGACCCAACTCTGCGCGGCGAGATGAATGACGGCATCGGGAGAATGACGACCGACGAGAAGCGCGGCGTCGTCCGGATCGCGCAAATCCGCGGTCGGCGGCGCGTCGAGCAGCCGCCAGCCGGCGAGGCGCGGCTCGCTTTCGAGCATCCGGGCGAGCGTCCGACCGACGAAACCATGCACGCCGGTCACGAGCAGGCGCTTCACACGCTTCCTTGCGCAGCGCGCATCGCGCGCCGGACGGAAAAGCGTCGCAGTATAGCGAGCGACAAGCGCATCAGCGCTGCGCGGCTTGAAGAGCGGCGCGATACGCGCCGATCGTACGCTTCGCGCACGCTTCCCAGGTGAACGTCGCGGCGCGGCGGCGCGCGCGCTCCGCCCACTGTCGGCGAGCGTCGTCGTCTTCGAGCAGCGATCGCAGCAGGCGCGACGTCGCTTCGGGCACGTCCGGATCGAGGAGCAGCGCCGCGTCGCCGGCGACTTCGGGCAGCGACGCGCGATTGGCGACGAGCACCGGGACGCCGGAAGCCATCGCCTCGAGCGGCGGCAGGCCGAAGCCCTCGTAGAACGACGGGAACAGGAACGCCGCCGCGCCGG
>DASTIY010000064.1:0-5386 GCA_035717085.1 Casimicrobiaceae bacterium
GCTTCCCGCAAGCGTGACCCCTGGGCGCGCATGCCGCGCGTGCGGCAACCACTGACCGACGAGATGTTCGCGCGCGTCGGCGCGAAGATCGCGTCACCGAGGAGATGACGATGGCGAGGGCAATCTGGAAAGGGATGATCAGCTTCGGTCTCGTCAGCGTTCCTGTCGAGCTCTATCCGGCGTCGCAGTCGCAAACGCTGTCGTTCACGATGCTCGACAAGCGCGACTTCAGTCCGGTTGGCTACAAGCGCTACAACAAGTCGACCGGCGCCGAGGTACCGTGGAACGACATCGTCAAGGGCTACGAGTACGAGAAGGACCAGTACGTCGTGATGAGCGACGAGGACTTCCGGCGTGCCAACGTGCAGCAGGCGAAGTCGGTGGAAATCGCGACGTTCGTCGACACCAAGAGCATCCCGCCGCAATACTTCGAGACCCCCTACTACCTCGTCCCCGGCGAGCGTGGGCAGAAGGTGTACGCATTGTTGCGCGAGACGATGCGCGACACCGGCAAGATCGGCGTCGGGCAGGTCGTGATCCGCACCACGCACCATCTCGCCGCGGTCATGCCGGTCGGCGAGGCGTTGATGATGATCACGCTGCGTTACGCCAACGAGATCCGTCCGCAGAAGGAGTTCGACTTTCCCGAATCGCTGAAGAGCGTCGGGGTGACGGCGAAGGAGCTCGACCTCGCGAAACGGCTGATCGAGGACATGGCCGGACCGTGGAATCCCGAAGAATTCGAGGACACGTACAACGAAGACCTGATGGCGCGGATCGAGGCGAAGATCCAATCCGGCGAGACGCACGTGCTGACCAAGCCCGAAGCGGAAGCCGGAGAAGGCCGCAGCGCGCAGGTGATCGACTTGATGGAGCTTTTGAAGCGCAGCATCGACAAGACTACGACGAAAGCACCACGCGCGGGCAAGCGTGCCGCGAAGTCCGAAGCCGCAAACGAGGCTGCTGCCGAAGAGGAAGAAGTCGCCAAGCCGCGCGCGGCTGCGCGCGCGCGGAAGGCCTCGACGGCAAGCAAGGCCGAATCGGAACGCAAGCCCGCGACGCGACGCAAGCGCGCATGACATAGTCCGCGCCCACTATGGCGGAGCAGAAATGGCCGCAGGTGCTGTGGATCGTCCGCCACGGCCAAAGCGCGGGAAACGTCGCGCGCGATGCTGCTGAAGCGGCATCGGAACCGCTGATCGACATCGCGATACGCGACGTCGACACGCCGCTCTCCGAGCTCGGACGGCGGCAAGCCGTTGCGCTCGGCCGCTGGTTCGGCACCATGCCGCGCGCCAGCAAGCCCAACGTCGTGTTGTGCTCGCCCTACGTTCGCGCCGTTCAGACCACCGAGCTCTTGCTCGACGCCGCGGGGGTCGACGCGGGCGCCATCACGCACCAACGCGACGAGCGGCTGCGCGAGAAGGAGTTCGGACTGCTCGACCGGCTTACCAAACTCGGCATCCGGCAGAAGTATCCCGAGCTCGCCGAGCAGCGCGCGCACGTCGGCAAGTTCTACTTTCGGCCGCCGGGGGGCGAAAGCTGGTGCGACGTGATCCTGCGCTTGCGCAGCCTGCTCGACACGCTGACGCGCGAATACCGGCGCGAGCAGGTGCTGATCGTCGCGCACCAGGTGATCGTCAATTGCGTGCGTTACCTGTTCGAGCGCATGAGCGAGGAGCAGATTCTCACGATCGACCGTGTGGCCGACGTGCCCAATTGCTCGGTGACGTCGTACGAGTTCGACCCGAACGCGGGGCGCGCCGGCAAGCTCGTGCTACGGCTCGTGAATTTCGTCGCACCCCTCGAGGAAGCCGGCGCACCGGTGACGGCGGCACCGGACACGCCCGGTGCGCCGAAGCCTTAGCATCGCTGCACCGCAAATCGCGCGAACCGTTGGCGCAGTAGGACGAAGGACGACGTCCCGTCGGGCGGAACGCTGATGGCCGAAAGCGGCGTGCGCCGCAAAGATGGCGGCGCGTTCAACAACCTCGTCATGCAGGAGATTCCGATGCGCACGCTTCGCACGCTGCTCGCCATCCTCGCCTTCGCTTCGCTCGCCGGCACCGCGCGCGCGTCGGCCGGCACCAATTTCACCGACCAATGGTGGAATCCCAATGAATCGGGCTGGGGCGCATCGATCCTGCAACAGCACGACGTGCTCTTCATCGATCTCTTCGTCTACGGTCCGGATGCGCGGCCGACCTGGTACACCGCGGCGTTGTTCTTCCGCTCCGACCTGAGCGGCACCGTCTTTTCGGGTGATCTGGCGGCGACGACCGGACCTTGGTTCGGGGCCTTCTTCAATCCGAATCTCGTCAACACGCGCAAGGTCGGCACGATCGTGTTCAGCGCGACCAGCACCGACACCGCCGTGCTCACGTATACGGTCGACGGCGTCGCCGTCACCAAGAACATCGAGCGCCAGACATGGGCCTTCGAAGACTTCACCGGCAACTACTTCGGCGGGTTCGTCTACGATCAGACCGGGTGCGTGAACCCGGCGAACAACGGGCACGTCGAGGAGCTCGGGTCGATCGCCATTACGCATGGAACCAACAACGCGTTCTCGCTGCAGCTCGGCTCCAATTTCGGGACGTGCACGTTCGCCGGCAACTACGACCAGGCGGGGCATATGGGCAACGTCAGCGCGAACTACACGTGCACCTACGGCATCAACGGCACCGTGCTCCTGTACGAGATGGAGCGCACCGGGCCCGGGATGACCGGGCGCTTCTTCGGGCAAAACAACGCGTGTAACGTCGCGGGCACCTTCGGCGGCGTGGAGCGCTGACCCGGTTGACTTTCCTAATGGCCGGGCGGCGCCCGACGTGTCGCCCGGACATCGTCGCACCGCGGTGGTAGAGTACCGTATGTCCATACGGTTCCTCCATGCGCTTCGCCGTTCGCTTCCTGCGCTTTCGCGGACGCGTTCTCCCCTGGCGTGAGGTGATCAACCGGCGTCCGTACCTTGGCGACGTCCGGATCGAGGAAACGCGCGACGACGAGCTTCGCCGCTACGTCCGCACCGCGAAGCTCTATCCCGACGGCGCTGGCGTCGTCGCGCTCGCCGGCTTGCCCGAGCTCTTCGATGTCCGGGTCGTCGCGATGAGCCAGCAGGCGTTCACGCTGTCCGGCCTCGAGCGCGAGGGCGGCGTCGATTACGCGCAATCGTGGCTCGTGGCGCTGCCCTGACCGATGCGCTCCCGAAGCGAGACGATGCGCCTGCGGCTGTCGTGCGGGGAATCGCCTCACGCGCCCGCGATCCCTGCGCTCGGGCGCCCCTCAATCGGCAACGATGCGTTGTGCGACGAACGCGTCGCGCCGCTTCGTGCGGGCGCGCTCGATCCATTCGAAGATCGCCATGCCCCCCAGCATGGCGGCGACGAACACGAGCGCCTTGACGTACCCCGCGCCAAGCGCGACGACTGCAGGTCCCGGGCAGAAACCGACGACCCCCCAGCCGACGCCGAAGAGCGCGCTGCCGAATACCAGACGCCCATTGATGCCGCGCGTTGCCGGCAACTGCATCGGCGCGCCGAGAAGACTCGTGTCTCGGCGCCCCGCGAGTGCGAATGCGACGACCCCGACGGCGATGGCGCCGATCATCACCATTGCCAGTGACGGATCCCACGCGCCGGCGACGTCGAGGAATCCGATTACCTTGCGCGGGTTCGCCATTCCGGAAACGATCAGGCCCACGCCGAACAGGTAGCCGGCCCCGAAGGCGAAGAGGGTTTTGACCATCAGGCGAGTGCGTGCCGCATGACGAACACGGTGACCATGCCGAAGCCGATGAAGACGACCGTCGCAATCATCGAACGCGGAGACAGTCGCGAAATGCCGCACACGCCATGGCCGCTCGTGCACCCCGCCCCGAAGCGCGTGCCGATGCCGACGAGTAGTCCGGCCCCTACGAGGAGCGGATAACTCGCATCGATGTCGATCATCGGTGCGCGGCCGATCACGAGATACACGATCGGCGCGGCGACGAGCCCTGCGACGAATGCCATGCGCCAGCCGGTGTCCGGATAACGCGGATGGAGAATTCCCGCGACGATGCCGCTGATGCCGGCAATCCTCCCGTTGAAGAAAACGAGCACCGCCGCAGCGATGCCGATGAGCACGCCGCCGAGCAATGACCACCATGGCGTGAACGCAATCCAGTCGATCGTCATTGCATGATTAGCGACGCTTCCGGCCGCCGTTGACCGACTCGAAGCCTCTGCTGTACGTCCGACCTATCGGTGAACCACGTTCCCGGTGGCGGATGCGCGACGCCGCTCTACGTCTCCCCGCTTTCGTAGTCCGCGCAAATCGGCATCTTCCTACTTGCAGATGACGCCGGGCTGATAGCGCCTGTGCGTGGTCGAGGAAAACAATTGTCCAACATTCCAACGCCATCCGCGCATTCCCAGCAGAGCCGTATCCATGACGCTCACGAAACCACGAATATACCGGTGGGCCCTGGCGCAAGCTATTGCCGGCCAGCGGTGCAAGTACCAGGCGCAGGAATCGCAGCCCGAGCGACGCCGTCAGAGTCACCCGACGCAGCATCGACGCCGCGCCCGCGACCGCTAGCGGTATGGTCTAGTGAGCCCGTCGGAAAGTGCTGTATCGGGCTTGCGGAGTCGATCGGCGTGATGGCGGCACTCACAAGGCCAATCGACGTGAGCGCGGACGATAACGTGTGACGCGCCCTGGGCGACACGATCCTGTCTAAGCGTCCTCAATCCGGCCGACAGCGTTATTTGCCAACACGCGCTTCGCGGCAGCACCATAGGTGCTGCCGATCGGGAGACTCAGCGCGTTGCAGGTAACCGTCGGCAGCGGGTTCCCGCACGCGGTGAGGTTCACGGCCATTGCCGTCGAAGTCTGCCAATCCCCGATATCCAGGGAAGCGAGGAACCGATCTCGAATCGAAGCGGGTGCGTAACGAGCGGTCACGAGCTCAACTCCGCCCATTCACGATGGGATGGCCAGTCCGAATCGGAAAACCACGCCCGCTGCGTAATAGACACGAGGCCATCGATGACGCCTAGAGAGCTGCGCTGCTGTTTGTCGTCGTCCTCGGCGCTTGGATTCTGGTCGAGGTGCCGGGGCTGCAAATACGATGCGAGATTGCATCGCGGGTCATTTGAGAGTGCGATTGGATACATGTAACCCTTTGGCTCGGCATACGGACATTCGCAGCCGACTCATCGCATAGGAAGAGCCCCTCGAGTATGCGCTAACAATCTCTCATCTGCCGGCCGCGCGGGAAATAAATAACCGCCCTTCGCCCGCCATGGCCGTCGCGCGTACGCGCTTGTCCTACGCGCGTGTGTAAGCGGCGCGCGCGCTAAGCGTGAAGCACTGTCCGTGTCGAGCTGCTGCCGTTCTCGAT
>DASTIY010000065.1:0-12169 GCA_035717085.1 Casimicrobiaceae bacterium
GATCCCCGTTGGGCGCGGTTGAAATCCGCCCGCGGAAGCGCCTCCCGGTGACGACCACCTACGATTTCACGACCAGCGTTTCGTAGAGCGTCGTCTCGAAGCGCAGCAGTGCCTGCTCGTCGTGCAGCTTCGCGCCATCGACGAGGAACACGTCCTCGGCGCGGTCACCGAGCGTGTTGATGCGCGCGCTCGCGACGTTGATGCCTGCATTCGCAATCAGCCATGCGATCCGCGCGAGCAATCCCGGTCGGTCGCCGGCGACGATCTCCAGGATGAACTGCGTGCCCTTGTCGTCGGGGAAGATGCTCACTTCCGGCGTCAGCGGGAAATGCCGCAGTTGCCGCGAAATGCGTCCCTCCGGCGGCGCTTCGAGCGGTCCGGGTGAGGTCAGGGCGCGCGTCAATTCGTATTCGACGAACTGGATCGTGTCGCGGTAATTCGCACTCGCGTTGGCCGGATCGTGGATCGCGAACGTGTCGAGCGCGTAGCCATGCCGTGTCGTGTGGATCTTCGCGTCGACGATCGACAGGCCTGCGCGTCCGAAGAAACCGCAGATGCGTGCGAAGAGCGCTGGTTGGTCGCGCAGGTAGGCGAATACCTGCAACCCGCCACCATCGCCCGTCACGCGCGCCTTGACCACGGGCGCATCGGCGTCGACGCGCCAGTTGAGATGCCGTGCGTGCCACGCGATTTCCTCCGCGCTGTGTCGCTGGAAGTACGGCATGTCGAGTTGCCGCCACAGCCGATCCTCGGAACCTTCCGGCACCGCGAAGAAACGTAGCAGCCGCTGTGCTTCGCGCTGGCGCTGCGCAATGCTGTCCTCGATCGTTTGCGCGCTGGTGCCCGATGCCAGCGCCGCGCGCGTTGCGTGGAAGAGATCTTCGAGGAGTTTTCCCTTCCACGTGTTCCAAACGGTCGGGCTCGTCCCGCGGATGTCGGCGACGGTGAGGAGATACAGCGCGACGAGGCGCCGCTCGTCGCCGACCTTCGTCGCGAACGCGTCCACCACGCGCGGGTCGCTGATGTCCTGCTTTTGCGCGGTAAGCGACATCGTCAGGTGCTCGGTCACGAGCCATCGAACGAGCGCCGCATCGTCGGCCGAGAGTCCGTGCTGCACGCAGAAGCGCTCGGCGTCGCGCGCACCGAGCGTCGAGTGATCGCCGCCGCGGCCCTTGGCGATGTCGTGGAAGAGTGCGGAAAGGTACAGCACCTCCTTGCGTTCGAAATCGCCGATCAGTCGCGAACACAGTGGGTATTCGTGCGCGTGCTGCGCCTCGGTGAAGCGGCGCAGGTTGCGGATCACCATCAGGATGTGCTCGTCGACGGTGTAGACGTGGAAGAGGTCGTGCTGCATCTGCCCGACGATCGCGCCGAACGCGGGCAGGTACTGGCCCAGGATGCCGTACAGGTTCATGCGCCGCAGCTCGTGCGTAAGCCCGCGGGGCTCGCGGAAGATCTGAATGAAGCGGGCGCGATTGGCCGGGTCGCGGCGAAACGCGGCATCGATGCGATGTCGGTTGCGCCACAACGAGCGCAGCGTGCGCGCCGTCATGCCACGAAGCTCGGGATGGCGCTGCATCGTCAGGAACGCGTCCAGCATCGCGGACGGCTGTGTCTCGAACAACGTCTCGTCGCGAACGTCGAGCAGCTCGTCGACGCGCGCAAACGCCGCGTCGATCGGCACCGCGACGATATCCGCCGCGTGCAGGCGTCCGTGAAGGTTGTTCAGGAGGATCGCGTTGACCTGGCGGACGAGCTTCGCGGCGCGGTAATAGCGCTGCATCAATTGCTCGCTTGCGCGTTTCGCCGGGGTGTCGACGTATCCGAGTTCGCGAGCGAGCGCGGCCTGCAGATCGAAGACGAGCCGATCCTCGCGCCGCGCTGCGAGGTAGTGCAGGCGGACGCGAAGGTCGGCGATGCGCCGCTCCTGTTGCGCGACCGCGCGCGCCTCGGCGTCGGTGATCAGGCCGTTGCGTGCGAGCTCGCGCCACGTGCGACCGAGCTTCGCCGCACGGGCGATCCACAGCACGGTTTGCAGGTCGCGCAGTCCGCCCGGGCTCTCCTTGACGTTCGGCTCGAGGTTGTACGCGGTATCGTGGTAGCGCAGGTGCCGCTGCTGTTGCTCGAGCGCCTTCGCGTCGTAGAACGCGCGCACGTCGAGCCGCGCCTCGAACGTGCCGGTGAATGCGGTATAGAGCGAGCGCGAGCCGGCGAGCTGCCGATGCTCGAGGAGGCTCGTCGCGATCGTCGCATCGCCTTCCATCTCGCGCACGCATTCGTCGACCGTCCGCACGGCGTGCGAAAGCGTGATGCCGGCGTCCCAGAGCGACGTGACGAGGCGCTCGATCGCGCGCGCCGCAGCGTCGTCGGCCGGGTCGCGCAACAGGATCAGGACGTCGACGTCGGAATGCGGGAAGAGCTGCCGGCGACCATAGCCGCCGACGGCGACGAATGCGGCGGAGGCCGGAAGCTTCGCGGCGATCCAGGCGGCAACGACGACCTCGTCGGTGGCACGCGCGAGCGCGCGCAGAAGTCGCGGCGCATCGCCGCGCGTCGCGAATTGATCGCGCAAGCGCGCGCGCTCGGCGGCAAGCGAGGCACGCCAACGAGCGGCGGGTAGCGACGCGGGTGGAAGCGGGGGCTCGGCAAGCGCGATATTCGCGGCCATCGCCGACGACCTCGACGTCAGGCGTCCTCGGTGGGCGGAGCCGGCGTGCCGGCCGAAACGGTGAGGACCTCGTAGCCATTCGGCGTGACCAGCACCGTGTGCTCCCATTGCGCGGACAGTGAATGATCAGCGGTCACGATCGTCCAGCCGTCGGCGAGACCGCGAATGCCGGGCCGGCCCGCGTTGATCATCGGCTCGATGGTGAAGATCATGCCGGGTTGCAGCTTGAGGCCGGTGCCCGCGCGTCCGTAATGCAGCACCTGCGGATCCTCGTGGAACTGGCTGCCGATGCCGTGCCCGCAGAACTCGCGCACCACCGAGAAGCCGTGGCCTTCGGCGTATTTCTGGATCGTCGCGCCGATATCACCGAGGTGCGCGCCCGGACGCACGACGCGAATGGCGCGCCACATCGCCTGGTAGGTCACTTCGACGAGGCGCCGCGCGAGGATCGACGGCTTGCCGATGAAGAACATCCGGCTCGTGTCGCCATGATAGCCGTCCTTGATGACGGTGACGTCGATATTGACGATATCGCCGTCCTTGAGCTTCTTCTCGCCGGGAATGCCGTGACAGACGACGTGGTTGACCGACGTGCACAGCGACGCCGGGTAGGGTGAATGGCCGGGCGGCGCGTAGTTGAGCGTCGCCGGAATCGTCTGCTGCACGTTCACCATGTAGTCGTGCGCGGCGCGATCGATGTCCTTCGTCGTGACACCGGTTTTCACCATCGGCGTCAAATGATCGAGCAGCTCCGACGCGAGGCGGCCAGCGACGCGCATGCCGGCGATGTCGGCTTCGGTCTTCAGCGAAACGGCCATTGTGTTTTCAGGCGCGCAGCAGCTCGTTGATGCTCGTCTTCGCGCGCGTCTTCGCGTCGACGCGCTTGACGATGACGGCGCAGTAGAGCGAATGGCTGCCATCGGCCGCGGGGAGAGTGCCGGCGACGACGACCGAGCCCGAAGGCACGCGACCGTACGTCACCGCGCCGCTCGCGCGGTCGAAAATCCTCGTGCTTTGCCCGAGAAAAACGCCCATGCCGAGAACCGAATTCTCCTCGACGATCACGCCCTCGACGACTTCGGAGCGCGCGCCGACGAAACAGTGGTCCTCGATGATGGTGGGGTTCGCCTGCAGTGGTTCAAGCACGCCGCCGATGCCGACGCCCCCGGAAAGATGCACGTTGCGGCCGATCTGCGCGCATGAACCGACGGTCGCCCACGTATCGACCATCGTGCCTTCGTCGACGCGCGCGCCGATGTTCACGTACGAGGGCATGAGCACGACATTCTTCGCGATGTATGCGCCGCGACGCGCGACCGCCGGCGGCACGATGCGCACGCCGGCCGCGTGGAACCGGTCGGCGTCGTAGCGAGCGAACTTCGTCGGCACCTTGTCGTAGAAGCGAAACGGCGCCTGCGGCCCCGCGAGGCCGATCGGTTCGTTGTCGGCAAGCCGGAACGACAGCAGCACCGCCTTCTTGATCCACTGATGCGTCAGCCAGGTGCCGTCGACCTTTTCGGCGACGCGCAGGCGCCCGGCATCGAGCTCGTCGATGACGTGCGCCACTGCGTCGCGGATCGCGGGCGCGGCGTTCGCCGGGGAAAGCTCGCTGCGCGCCTCCCACGCGGCGTCGATGGTCGGTTGCAGGTTGTCCATGTGCGGCCGAAAAGCCGTTAATGGTACGGTACCCATGCCGTCGTACCGCCCCGAACCTTATTAGCGTCAGCCCTCCGAATTCGGCGCGGGACAAAAGCAGGGTCAGGCCGGGTCTCGCCCGGGTCTGACCCTACTTCGCGGACGCCAGGGTCAGACCCGTGGTCTGACCCTGCGTTGGCTACATCGACTTGAAGCGGTGCGCGAAGGTTCGCGACACGACGAGCTTCTCGGGCCGCCCCTTGAGCGCGATGATCGGCTGGTCGCGGAAGTCGCGATCGACGCGCGCGATCGCATTGAGGTTCACGATCGTCGCGCGATGGATCTGCCAGAACGCCTCCTGATCGAGCTCGGCGTAGAGATCCTTGATCGGCGTGCGAATCAGCGCCTCTCCGTCGCGCGTGACGACCTTCGTATATTTGTCCTCGGCGCGAAAGTAGACGACGTCGGCCACCGCGATCATCTGCATCGCGTTGCCGAGCGAGGCGCGAATCCATTTGAGCGGGCCTGCCGTCGAGTCGCGCTCCGCGAGCCGCGCGAGCAGTGCGGTCAGGTCGAGCGGCGGCTGCGCGAGACGCGCCTTGAGTCGCGCGACCACCTTCGCGATGCGCTCCGGCGTAGGCGGCTTCAGCACGTAGTCGATCGCCCCTTCCTCGAACGCGGCGACGGCGTACTCGTCGTACGCGGTGACGAAGACGACATGACAGCGCGCGCCGATCTCGCGCGCCACGTCGAGCCCGGTGCGCCCCGGCATGCGGATGTCGAGGAATGCGACGTCGGGCGCGTGCTCGGCGGCGAGCGCGAGCGCCTGCACGCCGTCCTCGGCCTCGACGATGGCACCGAGCTCCGGCCAGGCGTGCGCAAGGCGCGCCTTCAGCTGCGCGCGCAGCATCGGCTCGTCCTCGGCGATCAGGATGCGTGGCATCGCGTGGTCGATTTTCGTCTTGCCTACCGGCGCGTCACGCCGCGAGCGCTGCCACTTCCTCGTAGGGCAACGCGATGGTCGCGCGTGCTCCACGAGGTGTGACGGACTGGAGATCGAACCGACCGCGGTCGCCGTACAGTGCGGCGAGACGCTCGCGCACGTTCGACAGGCCGACCCCTCGACCCGGATTGGGTGAAGCGCCGAGGCCGCCGCCCGTATCGGTCACCGAGACCACGAGCGAATCGCGATCACGACGCGCCGCCAGCGTGATGGTCCCGCCATCGCGCGAAGGCTCGATGCCATGGCGGATCGCATTCTCGACGAGCGAGATCAGCAGGTTCGGCGGGAACGGATGCTCGCGCAGCTCCGCCGGCACGTCGAGGGTGAACGAGAGCCGGGCGCCGAGGCGCATCTCGAGCACGCGCAGATACGCTTCGGCGAGCGCGATCTCGCGCGCGAGCGTCGACGAACGCGCACGCAGCTCGGGCAGTGCTGCACGCAGATAGTCGATCAGATGCCCGAGCAGCGCGCCTGCCTTCGGGGGGTCGGTTTCGGTCAAATACTGCACCGAGGCAAGCGTGTTGAAGAGGAAGTGCGGTTCCACCTGCGCCTGCATCAGCTTCAACTCCGCCTCGACCGCCTGCTTCGACAGCAGGTGTCGCTCGGCCTCGGCCTTGTGCATCGCGGCGAGCGCGCGCGCTTCGCGTCGCTTGAAGATATAGATGAGGCTGACCGGAAAGCCGATGATGAACGCGGCGACGACGTTGAACACGAACGACCACGGCATCTCGCGGACCGACGTCAGCGAATAGCGCTTGACGACGATGACGAGCAGAAGCCCGACGAGCGCACCGACGAACGTCGCCGCGACGAGGCGGCGCAACGGCCTGTCGCTTTCCCATGGCCGCGTCGCATTGACGCAATAGGCGATCGCCAGTCCGTGCAACTGCGCAGACACGAATTGCTGCCAGAAAGCTCGATGCTCCTGCAGCCACAGCAGCAAGGCGATGCCGGTGTCGATCGCGACGATCGACAGCAGCGCCATCCAGTTGAATGCAAGCCCGCGCCGCAGGAATGCGAGCACGCCCGTCCGACCTTCCCAATTCGCCATGCCGAGCATTCTAGGGCGGGCCATCGCAGCGTGCGTCGCGCGACGACCGGGCGCTGCGGGCGAGGACGGAGCGTCCCGGGCCGCGACGGGAGGAAAGGAAGGGTCGGAGGTCGGACCCGAGTCGGACCCGACTTCGAGGGTGGGTTCAGACACGTGCCATCGGTGCGGGCACCTCTGGCACGTGTGTGACACCGGCCCTTACGACTCGGACCCCGAAGTCAAGTGCGCGCGACGCACGCGACGATCCGATCGACCGCCTCGACGCACTGTGCGAGGTCGGCGACGAGCGCGATGCGTACGCGCCCCGCGCCCGGATTGACGCCATTCACGTCACGCCCGAGGTAGGAACCGGGCAGCACGGTGACGTTTTCTTCCTCGTACAGCCGCCGTACGAACGCCGCGTCGTCACCGGGCGTCTGCGCCCACAGATAGAACGCGGCCTGCGGCATTTCGCACGGCAACGCCGATGCGAGCCGCGGCGTGAGCAGCCGGAACTTCTCGGCGTAGCGGGCGCGATTGGCGACGACGTGCGCCTCGTCGTTCCACGCCGCGATGCTCGCCTCGGCGACCGCCTGCGACATCGCGCCGCCGCAGTAGGTGCGGTAGCGCAGGAAGCTTGCGATCAGCGTCGCTTCACCCGCGACGTAACCCGAGCGCAGTCCGGGGGCGTTCGAACGCTTCGACAGGCTCCCGAAGACGACGAGCCGACGATAGTCGCCGCGCCCATCGGCTTGCGCCGCGGCGAGTGCGCCAAGCGGCGGGCGCGACTCGTCGAAATGAATTTCCGAATAGCACTCGTCGGACGCGATCACGAAATCGTGACGATCGGCGAGCGCGAACAGGTTGCGCCATTCGTCGTGCGCGAGCACGCGTCCCGTGGGATTGTCGGGCGAGCAGACGTACAGCAGCGACGTGCGATCCCAGACATCGGCAGGGACCGCGTCGAACGCGTGTGCGAAGCCGCGCCGCGCGTCGGCGTTCACGCAATGCGTCTGCGCACCGGCGAGCAGCGCTGCGCCTTCGTAGATCTGGTAGAACGGATTGGGCACCACGACGGTGGCGGCCGGCCGGCTGCCGTCGATGATCGTCTGTCCGAACGCGAAGAGCGCCTCGCGGCTGCCGAGCACCGGCAGCACCTGCGTCGCAGCGTCGAGCGACGCGAGACCGTGTCGTCGCCGCAGCCACTGCGCGATCGCTTCACGCAACGCATTGGGGCCTTGCGTCGTGGGATAATTCGCGAGCCCCTGGCGAGCGCCGCGCGCGAGCGCGTCGATGACGAGCGCAGGTGTCTCGTGCCGGGGCTCGCCGATCGAAAGATTGATCGGCGCTTTCGACGCCGGCGTCACGCCGGCGAGCAACGTGCGAAGGCGCTCGAACGGATAAGGCTGCAACCGCTGCAGCAGCGGGTTCATCGGGATGACGACTGTTTTGGGCGAGCGCGATTATATCGACGCGTTGCGACGCACCGCGTCGCACCGACGATGCGGCGTGCCGTCGGCGAGCGCATGAATCGACCGCGCGGGTCCACCGGCTACATTCGAGTCGCGGCGGTGCTCGCGACACTCATCGCCGCGTGCGCACTCGCGCTCGTCACTGCGTACTGGGCCTGGCAACTGTTCGGGCCGAAGCCCGTTCACGTGATCGCGCCGCCTCCGGCAGACCCGGCGGCGACGATCGTCGGCGCGCATCTCTTCGGCACGGCGAGCGACGACAAGCCGGTCGCCCCGTCGACCGGGGGAACGCTCCCCGCCGACGCGCGGCTACTCGGGATCATCGCGACACCCGACGATCGCGGCTACGCGCTCTTCCGGTTGCCGGCCGGCCCGATACTCGTGGCGGAGGGACAGGAAGTCGTACAGGGTGTGCGCATCGCTTCGATCGCGCCCGATGCGATCACCGTTCGCGACGCGAGCGGCGAGCGCCGCTACGACCTGCGCGATTCGGCGAAGGCACCCACAGCGTCCGCTGCGGGCGCGACGGTCGCATCGTCGGGCACGCGACTCGCATCCGCGAATGGACGCGGTACGCCGGCGATCAACCGCGCGTGCGCGCCACCGTCCGATTTCCACGGAAACGTCATACGGCTCAACACTGAATTGCTGGCTGGGCTGACGGGGGACAAAGGACCGTGGACGAGCCTCCTCGCTTCGGCCGATGGCGGCCTCGTCGTGCGCGACGGCAACGGCTTCGGTGCGCTCCTCGGCTTGCAGGCCGGCGATCGCATTGCGCAAGCGAACGGGATTGCATTGCGCGCGCCCGACGACGTCGCCGCGACCGTCATACGCCCGCTCGTGGCGAATCAGGGTGTGCGCATCATCGGCTCGCGCGCGGGCGCGCGGCAGGAGCTGTGGCTCGCGAACATCGCGTGTGCAGGTTGACGCTCTCGCGCCGTGCGCAGAGCGCTAACGAAATTGGGCGAGATCCGGATCCGCGTTGCGCTGCGCCGGCAGTCCCGTGATCGCGGGTAGCTCGGACAGGCGAATCATTCCGATCCTCACCTGCACGCGGCCGTCATGGCCGCGCCATGCAACGACCGGCGTGCCGGGCGCGCCGAGGTCGCGCATGAGGCGTGTGTTGTCCTCGAAGCTCGCCGCCAGCGCGGGCGGCACGTCCGTGGCAGGCGCAATGCCGCCATCGAATCGCTTCGCGTCATAGCGCGTCTCGTTGATCCGCATCGCGGCGACGCGGTCGGGTGCCTGCATGATCGCCGCCGCGCGGCCGACCGAGCTCGGCTGCTGGTACGCAACGGGTATCCAGCGCACCTGCAGGCCGACCTTCTCGTAAGGCTGCACCGCCTTCCACGTGAGGTGGCAATACAGGCAATTCGCGTCGAACAGCACGTAAAGGAGGAATTTCGGATTCTTCACCGCGCCTTCGATAACTGCATCGGCCTTTTCGAGCCGCGCGAACTGTGCCTCGAGATCGCTCGCGGCCGCGCGGTTCGGCACGCCTGGGGTGGCGACCACCATCATGGCAATTGCGACAAGGGCACGCCAACGCCAGCCGGGGCGCGCATCACGGAAGTTCTTCGCAGTCAGGCATTTCATTCGGAGGCCTCCAACGCCATCGTACCTCGCGCTCGCCAGCCGACGAGCGGCGATCACAGCGACGCGTTGCCGCTGGTGGGTCGCGATCTGTCGAGCGTCGTCACCGGCGCGGCGTCCGAGTCGACGCTCACGCAGGCGCTCTATTTCATGACCGACGACGATCCGAGCCGCGGTCTCGATCAGAACAACTGGACGGGGATCGCGTACGACTCGGTCACGCAGCCGAATCACATCGAGACGGTGATCGCGACGCTGAACGGTCAGGTGTGGAAATACACGCGGTACTTCGACAACCCGCAGTTCTGGTCCACGCCCAACGATCCGAACGACCCGAACGCGAGCCCGCCCGCGGAAGATGTCGTCGCAGAGCCGGTCGGCATCCCGTCGGACGACCCCGGGACGTCGATCGTGCCTTACCGGCGGACGGTCAAGAAGACGCCGCTTCCCGACGAGTACGAGATGTACAACGTGACGGCCGACCCGATGGAGCTCGCGAATCTCCACGGCAAGCAGGCATTCTCGGCACAGGAAGCGACGCTCGCGAATCTGCTCGCGCAGCAGCGCGCGCAAAAGCGCCTGACGCCGTCGAGCGGCAAGGTGCCCGGGCAACCGGCAACGTAACGTCGAACCGGCCGCTACGCGCGGCGCAGCGGCAGCCAGTCGAGCAGCGCGAGCGGCCGGTCGATCCAGCCGGTCGCGGGCCAATCGGCGGCGCAGCGCGCTTCGCCGAGATAGCCGTACTCGGCGACGATCGTCGACATGCCCGCGGCGTTGCCTGCCGTCACGTCCCGCAAATCGTCGCCGACGTACACGCAGCGCGAGGGCTCGACGCCGAGCAGTTCGGCGGCGTGCAGCAGCGGTGCCGGATGCGGCTTCGGGTAGTCGGTGGTGTCGCCGGACACCACGGCGCTGCAGCGACGATCGAGGCCGAGCGCAGCGACGACGGGCGTCGTGAAGCGCTTCACCTTGTTCGTCACGATGCCGATGCCAAGGGCGCGCCGCTCGAGCGCGTCGAGCAGTTCGTCGATGCCGTCGAACAGTCGCGTCGTGACGTCGAGCGCCGCTTCGTAATAATCGAGGAACGTGTGGCGCAGCGCCTTGTAGTCGGGATGCTCGGGCGCGATGCCCATGCCCGCGCCGAGCAGGCCGCGTGCACCGGCCGACGCGTGCGGTCGCAGCGCGTCGACGGGCATAGGCGGCAGCCCGCGCTCGGCGCGCATGCGGTTGAGCGCGCCCGCGAGGTCCCCCGCCGAGTCGGCAAGCGTACCGTCGAGGTCGAAGAGCACCGCATCGACCGCGAGACGGCGGGGCGCGGGACGCACGCGGGAAGGCGACGTCACCACGCGCGGACGTAAGCGGCGAGGTAATTGACCGACGTGTCGGCCGTGAGGCGATACGTGCGCGTCAGCGGGTTGTACGCGAGGCCGGTCATCGCGACGAGGTCGAGGCGCGCACGGCGCGCGAGCGCGGCGAGCTCGGAGGGCCGGATGAAGCGTGCCCAATCGTGCGTGCCGCGCGGCAGGAGCTTCAGCACGTACTCCGCGCCGAGAATCGCCTGCAGGTACGACTTCGGATTGCGATTGAGCGTCGAGAAGACGACGTGGCCGCCGGGCTTCGCGAGTTGCGCGCACGCGGCGACCGTTGATGCGGGTTCGGGCACGTGCTCGAGCAATTCGAGGCAGGTGACGACGTCGAACGCCGCCGGCATTTCCAGCGCGAGCGTCTCGGCCGACACGTGGCGGTAGTCGATGGTCGTGCCCGATTCGTACTGATGCAAGCGCGCGACGGCGAGGCCTTTTTGCGACAGATCGATGCCGACCACGTCGGCGCCGAGCCGCGCGAGCGCTTCGGTGAAAATGCCGCCTCCACAGCCGACGTCGACGACGCGCTTGCCGGCGAGGCCCCCCGCGATCTGCTCGACCCAGCCCACGCGCAACGGATTGATGTCGTGCAGTGGCTTGAATTCGCTCTCGGGATCCCACCAGCGATGCGCGAGCGCGGAAAACTTCGCGAGCTCGGCGGGATCGGCATTGCCGCGGGCGGCGCTGTACGGTTCGATCGTCATTCCAGTCGAGCTTGCCATGCACGCGTGCGGCCGAGCAGTGCCGGCACGTCGATGCGGGTGAGACGGCGCGCGTCGACGACGCGTTCCCCGGCAACCCAGACGTCGGTCACGTGCTCGCGGCCGGCGGCGTTCGGCAGTTGCGCGACCGCATCGTAGAGCGGTAGCGTTTCCACGTCAGCCAATCGCACGGCGGTGAGGTCCGCGTCCTTGCCCGGCGCGATCGACCCGATGCGCGCGTCGAGCCCGAGCGCGATCGCGCCGTTGAGGGTGGCCATGCGTAGCAGCGTCGCGGCGGGCAGCGCCGCCGCGTCGCCGCTCGTAACCTTCGCGAGCAGGCCCGCAAGACGCATTTCGTCGAGCACGTCGAGGCGATTGTTCGACGCCGCGCCGTCGGTTCCGAGCGCGACGTTGACGCCGCGCTCGAGCAGTTTGACGACCGGCGCGACGCCGCTCGCGAGCTTCATGTTGGAGCCGGCGCAATGCACGACGTGGCAACCTTGCGCCGCGAGAAGATCGATGTCGCGCGTGTCGAGATGCACCGCGTGGATCGCGATGAAGCCGGGGCCGGTGGCGCCGAGGCGATCGAGCCGCGCGAGCGGCGTCTCGTGATACGTCGCGCGCGATTCGTCGACTTCCTGCGCCGTTTCGGCGAGGTGCGTCTGGATGACGAGATCGAGCTGGCGCGCGTAGACGACGATCG
>DASTIY010000066.1:0-14829 GCA_035717085.1 Casimicrobiaceae bacterium
GTGAAGAGCTGCCGATAAGCGGAGTTTTCGCGCCCCCAGCCGAGCTCGATGAGCTTGACCTGCGCCTCGAACTCCTCGCGCTCGTGCGCGGTTCCCGCCCGCCGCAATGCGCCACGCGCATAGGCGCCGTACAGCACGAGGCGCTCGACGCGTTCCGGATGGCGCGCAGCATAGGCAATCGCGATCGCGCCGCCTTGCGACGCGCCGAGAAGCGAGAAGCGTACGAGACCGGCCGCGTCGGCAACCGCTTCGAGGTCGCGCACCCAGTCGTCGAGCGTGAACTGCGACACCTCGCGATCGGAGAGCCCGCAGCCTCGTGGATCGTAGCGGACGAGCGTGTTGCGTCGTGACAACTCGCGCAGCCACGGTATCCACACCGGCGTCGTCGCATCGAACTCGAGGTGCGTGAGCCAGGAGCCGACGCGAAGCAGCGGTGGTCCCGCACCGAGCCTCGCGTACGCGAGGCGCGCACCGTCGCGCGTGGTGCAGAAACGGATTTCCTCGTTTCGAATCGTCGCGGCGCCTCTCGCGGTTGCAGGACGCGCCGTCGATGGCTCGTCGAGCTGCGCGTGCGCCCGATTATGCGCGCTTTCCCGCGCCCGCCGCGCGCCGACCTCGGCTGATGTATCGTTCGATTCCGAAGGACCGGATGCGATCGGTCCCCGCTGTCATGAGAAGAATGGGAGAGGTCATGTCGATCGACCGGATCGCACGTCGCGTCGCGCTTCTGGGCATGGCGGCGATCGCGTTCGGCGCCACGTTCAATGCCGTTGCCGACGAGATCCGCGTCACCCGCCAGTACGGCTTGCCGTACCTGCCCCTGATGGTGATGGAGCACGAGCAGCTTCTCGAGAAGCATCTGAAGGCTGCCGGTGTCGCGGAACCGAAGGTGACGTGGGCGACGATGGCGACGACCACGGCGACCGTCGACGGATTGCTGTCGGGCAGCGTGGATTTCGCCTCGTCGGGCATCACCGGCCTTCTTGCGATGTGGGACAAGACGCAGAACACGCAAAACGAGATCCGCGCCATCTCGGCGATCTCGTCGTTTCCGTACCCGCTCGTGACGCGCGACGCGAACGTCAAGTCGATCAAGGATTTCACGCCCAAGGATCGGATCGCCGTACCGGCCGTGAAGATTTCGGTGCAGGCGATCGTGCTGCAGATGGCGGCCGCGAAGGCATTCGGCCAGGACAAGCGCACCGCGCTCGACGCGATGACCGTGTCGATGGGCCATCCGACCGCAGCTGTCGCGGTCATCTCCGGCAAGAGCGAAGTCAATTCGCACTTCAGCTATCCGCCGTACAGCTACGAGGAATTGCGCACGCCGGGCGTGCATGCCGTTCTCTGGGCGAACGACGTGACCAACGGGCCCGCCACGACGATCGAAGTGGTGACGCCCAGGCGCGTGACGCAGGAGCACGCGCAATGGGTCGATGCGTGGCTCGCTGCGCAGCGCGAGGCGAGCGATTTCATCGATCACCATCCGCGCGAGGCGGCGGCGATGTACATCGCGATGACGAACGAGAAGAAGCTGTCGGCGGAAGACCTCGCGACGATCCTCGGCGACCCGCAGGTGCGCGTCGGCATCACGCCGTCGAACACGATGGTCTTCGCCAGATACATGCACGAAGTCGGCACGATCTCGCACCTGCCGGCGAGCTGGAAGGATTACTTCTGGCCGGTGGCGCACGGGCTTGCCGGCAGCTGACGACCCCGTCGTCACGATCGTCGGCGGCGGCTTCAGCGGCGCGAGCCTCGCGATTCAACTCGCGCGCCACGGCGCGCTGCCCCTCGACGTCACCGTCATCGAGCCGCGTGCCGACGTCGGTCGTGGCCTCGCGTATTCGACCGACGATCCCGACCACCGGCTGAACGGCACCGCGGGCACGCATCTCGTCGATCCCGACGATCCCGGGGAATTGACGCGCTGGTGCGCGGCGCAAGGCATTGCGCTCGACGACGCCGATGCCGTGGCGCCCGGCGGTGCGCTCTTCGTGCGCCGGCGCGATTTCGGTCGCTTCCTGGCGGACGCATTCGCGCGCGAGGCACGACGTGGCGGTCGCGTGCGGTTGCGACATCTGCGCGACGAAGCGATCACGGTGACGCATACGCAGCAACGGATTACGGTGACGACGCGCGGTCACGCCTCCCTGCCGAGCGACCTGCTCGTGATCGCGACCGGCAACGTACCGACGCGATTTCCTGCGCGCGTTGCCGCGGACGTCGACGGGCACCCGGGCCTGATCGCCGACCCGTGGAATCTCCCGCGATTGCGTGCGATCGACAAAGACGCGCGCGTGCTCGTGCTCGGTACGGGACTGACCGCGCTCGACGTCGTCACGACGCTGCTTCGTGCCGGTCATCGAGGCTCGATCACGCCGGTTTCGTCGCGCGCGCTACGGCCGCGCGCGCACAGGCCGGCGTTCGACGTCCCGCCTGCGTCGCCCGGCGCGGAAATGCTGCACAGGATCGATGCGCACCTGCCGGAATTCCTGCGCGTCTTGCCGCGGCCATTAACTGCGCGCGTTCTCGTGCGAGCGCTCCGATACCGCATCGCGCAGGCACGCAAGCACGGCTTGTCGTGGTACGCGCCGTTCGACGAGCTGCGCGACCCGCTGTGGCAGCTGTGGTCTGCGCTCGAAATCGACGAGAAGCGTCGACTGCTGCGCCACGTGCGGCGCTGGTACGACGTGCATCGATTTCGCGCGCCGCCGCAAAACGACGCGATCGTGCGCGAAGCGGAGCGTCAGGGACGGGTCGTTTTTCGCGCCGCGAAAGTTGGTTCGATCGCGGGCGGCGACCGCGGAGCCCTCGCCGTCGAATGGCGCGAAGGGGCGACAGGGGCCGTGCATACCGAAACGTTCGATGCGGTCGTCAACTGCGCGGGCCTCGACAGCGGCGCCGGCGCGATGCGCAATCCGATCCTCGCCTCGTCGATGCGACAAGGATGGCTCGTGCCCGACGCAACCGGCGTGGGCTTTGCCGTCGATGCGAAATGTCGACCGCTCGACGCGAGCGGCGTGCCGAGCGATCGCGTGCGCGTCATCGGGCCGCCGACGGCGGGCGCGTTCGGCGATCCGCTCGGCGCGATGTTCATCGCCGCCCAGGTACGGCGCATGTTGCCCGGCGTTTTCGCGTCGCTCGCAAGACGCAGGCGCAACGCCGCCACCGGGTAATCAGCCGCCGCTCTGGTCCGCCGCAGCGAGCAGCAGCACGCTCGCGAACACGGCGATGCCCTCCTCGCGTCCCGTGAAGCCCAGATGCTCGCTCGTCGTGGCCTTCACCGACACCTGGGCCGGGTCGCATCCCACGTCGGCCGCGATGTTGGCGCGCATCGCGGCCACGTACGGCGCGAGTTTCGGCGACTGCGCCACGATCGTGGCGTCGATGTTACCGACGACATGACGCTGCGCCTGCATCATCGCCGCGACCGCTCGCAAGAGCTTGCGGCTGTCGGCACCTTTCCATTGCGGGTCCGTATCCGGAAAATGCCGGCCGAGATCGCCGAGCGCGAGCGCGCCGAGGATCGCGTCGGCAATGGCGTGCGACAGCACGTCGGCGTCGGAGTGCCCTTCGAGACCGCGATCGTGCGCGATCGTGACGCCGCCGATGACGAGCGGCCGCCCCGCGACGAACGCGTGCACGTCGAAACCGTTACCGATGCGGACGCTCATCGCGACCTCATTCCCTGTTGCATGGCGAGGATCGCGGCAGCGAGCGCGAGATCACCGGGATACGTGATCTTGATGTTCTGTGCGCTGCCGGTGACGAGCCGCGGCCGCGCGCAGACGCCGGTCGCGGCCAGCGCCTCGACCGCCTGCGCGTCGTCGGTGCATTCGCCGCGCGCGTCGCGCGCATGCGCCGCCACGAGCAGGCGATAGCGAAACATCTGCGGCGTCTGCGCGAGCCATACGCCAGTGCGGTCCTCGGTACGCAGCACGCGCGGGGGCTCGTCGCTCGCGGTCGCGCGCTTCAGCGTGTCGCCGAGCGGCAGCGCGAGAAGTCCACCGACTTCATCGTCCTGCAATTGCGTGAGCAGGCGTTCGAGCGCCTCCTGCGGCACGCACGGCCGCGCGGCATCGTGCACGAGCACCCAGTCGTCGTCGCCGCATCGTCCCGCCATTGCGCGCAGCGTGCGGCGCACGGTATCCGCGCGCGTGGGTCCGCCGCTGCGACGCGCGTGCACGCCGTCGCGTAAGCCGACCGCGTCGTCGTAGTGCACGTCGTCGGCCGCGAGCGCGACGACGATGCCGTCGGCGCCGATCGTCGAAAGCCGCTCCAGCGTGCGCGCGAGGACCGGAGCGCCCGCGAGGTCGGCGTACTGCTTGGGTTTCGCGGTCCCGAAGCGCGCGCCGCCGCCCGCGGCCGGCACGACGATCCACGTACGCATCGATGCCGTCGATCAGAGCTGCGCGCGCGAGCCGAGGTACTTGGCGAGGAACTTCTCCATCGCTTCGTAGAAGTCGAACTGGTTCTCCTCGTTGTGAAAGCCGTGGCCTTCGTTGTCCTTGACGAGGTAAGGCACGTCGATGCCGCGCTTCGAGAGCGCCGCGACCATCTGGTCGGATTCGTCCTTATTGACGCGCGGGTCGCGTGCACCCTGCGCGATCAGGAGCGGCGCCTTGATGCGGTCGGCGTTGAGCGCCGGTGAAGCGGCGGCGAGGCGTTCCTTGTCCTTCTCGGGATCGCCGACCATCTGGTGCATCATCGCGAGGAACGGCTTCCAGTACGGCGGGATCGTCTTCATGAACGTGAAGAGATTCGCCACGCCGACGTAGTCGACGCCGCACGCGTAGAGATCCGGTGTCTTGACGAGACCTTCGAGCGTCGCGTAGCCGCCGTAACTGCCGCCGTAGATGCAGATCCGCTTCGGATCGGCGATCCCCTGCTCGATCAGCCAATGCACACCGTCGGTGATGTCGTCCTGCATCGCGAAGCCCCACTGCTTGAACGACGCTTCCCAGAACTTCCGGCCGTAACCCGTCGAGCCGCGATAGTTCATTTGCAGGACCGCGTAGCCGCGATTGGCGAGGAACTGCACCTCGGGGTTGAAGCCCCAGCCGTCGCGCGCCCACGGGCCGCCGTGCGGGTTGACGACGACCGGGAGCTTCCTGGCCGCGACCCCGTTGGGCAGCGTCAGGTAGCCGTTGACGGTGAGGCCGTCGCGTGTCTTGTATTCGATCGGCTTCACCGCCGCCATCTTCGCTTCGGGGAGCCACGGCGTGACGTCGCCGAGCTTGGTCAGCGAGTCGGCGTTCCGATCGTAGAGATAGCGCGTACCCTGCGTGCGGTCGTTGGTCGCAGCGACGATCATCCGCGTCTCGTCGTCGGTCAGCGACTGCAACGTCACTTGGTAGCCCGGCAGCTTCGCCTCCAGCTTCGAGAAGAGATCCTTCGCGTCCGGGTCGAGATAGTGCCGCTCGTCCTTCCACGTCTGATAGTTGACGAACGACACGCGCTGTCGCGCGCGCGACCACGCGACGTTCTGCACGTCGACGTCGTCGCGGCCGTAGACGACCTGCGCCTCCTTCGCGCTCGCCGGGTCGACCAGCACGATGGCAACCTTGTCGCGGCGGAGGTTCGAGGCGACGTACAGCTTCTTGTTGTCGGCGGTGAAGACGAGCGGCTGGAACTGGTCGCGGAACGTCGTCTTGAGAACCGGCTTGAACGGCGCCTTCGCGTCGTCGCGATACAGGTACGTCTGATCGACGCCGTCCGTGGCGATCGCGAAGCGCACGTTGCCGTCGTGGTCCGCGCCCCAGCTCGTGATGTTGCCGGGATTCTCGGCGACGAGCGCGAGCTTGCCGCTCGCGAGGTCGAGGTCGTAGACGTCGAACACTTCCTTGACGCGCTTGTTGAGCCCGATCAGCATGCGCCCGGGAATCTCGACCAGCGGATCGACGATGATCGCCTTGACGCCGGGGAACGGCGTCACGTCGAGCGGCTCGCCACCCCGACGGTCGACGACGACGATGTGATTGTTCTCGTCGCCGCCGAAGTCCTTCGTGTAGACGACGCGGTCGGCACCCTTCCAGAAGTAGTTCGGGATGTCGCGGTCCTTTTCGGACGTGATGCGCACGGGCTCGGCGTTGCTGCCGATCGGCTGCACGTAGATGTTCATCCGCCGCTCCCACGGCTGCATGAACGACAGCGTCTTTCCGTCGCCGGAGATGCGGTAGTACGCGCGATCCGGGTTGCGGAAGAAATCGCGCATCGGGATGACATCGCCGTTCGCCGCGGGTGCCGGCGGGACGACGCCGAGCGACAGGACGAGGCCGGCGAGGGGAACGAGTCGTTTCATGGGGAACTTGTCCTTGGAGTCGAACCGGGAGGGGCTGCGATTGTAGTCGCTTCGCGGTTACAGCACGCGCGCGAGACGCTCTTCGTCGAGCGGGCGAAACCCGAGTCGCGCGTAGAAGCGCCACGCGCCTTGGTTCGCGCGATGGCAGGCAGTGTCGATCCGGCCGACGCCGCGATCGGCGAGGTGTCGCGCGAGCGCATCGAGCATGCGGGTGCCGATGCCCTGCCCCGCGCAGGCGGGATCGACGGTGACGTCGTCGAGCTTGGCGACGAGCGCGCCGCGCGACGTCGAGATCGCGTAGCAGACCACGCACGCCGCTTTCGCACGACCGTCGACGGAAGCGAGCCAGACGAACCCGATCTCGGGACGCGCAAGGAAGAGATCGAGCGCGCGATCGAGTGCTTCGGGCCCGCCGTGTCCATAGCGCGCGGCCGATGCGCGATAGTGATCGTCGCCTTCGAGGAACGCGCCGAGCAGGCGCCGCGCCTCCGCGCGCGTCGCCGTCGTCATCGGCGCGCACTCGATGTTCGGCGCCGCACTCATCTCGACAACGCCTCGAGCGCGATGCGAATCGATGTCGGTACGGGCACCGGGCGCCGCGCCGCGCGATCCACCCATACGTGCACGAAGCGCCCGCTCGCCGCCGCATCGTCGTCGCCCTGCCGGAAGAGTGCGATCTCGTAGCGGACCGACGAGCGCCCGAGCGAGGCGACGCGCATGCCGGCGTCGAGCACGTCGGGAAACGCGACCGGCTTGTGGAAGCGGCACGCGGTTTCGACGACGACGCCGATCGCCGGCGAGCGCGCGATGTCGAGTCCGCCGGCGCGCACGAGATGCTCGTTCACCACGGTATCGAAGTACGCGTAATACGTAACGTTGTTGACGTGGCCGTAGACGTCGTTGTCCATCCAGCGCGTCGGAATCTCGAGGAAGGTTGCGTACGCGCCGCGCGTGGCCGGGATCGGCCAGTCGTCGCGCTCGCTTCGCTTGGTTGAGGCCGACGCCGTCATGTGACGGGCGCCGCGTCGCGCGCCGCTTGGCGCGGCATCGGCCGCTGCTCGGGGTGCGCCAACGCATCGTCGAGCAATTCGATCCAGTGCCGCACGGGCAGCGGCGTTCCGGATTGCAAATGCGTCATGCAGCCGATGTTCGCGCTGGCAATGACATCGGGCCGGTTCGCCTGCAAGTTGTGCAGCTTGTCAGCCTTGAGGCGCGCCGAAATCCCGGGTTGCAGGATCGAGTACGTCCCCGCCGAGCCGCAGCACAGATGCGCATCCGTGACGGTCAAGACCGTGAAGCCCGCATCGGCGAGCAGCCGCTCCACCTGGCCGCGGATCTTCAGGCCATGTTGCAACGTACACGGAGCCTGGAATGCGACGCGACGCGACGTGCGCTCGCGATCGACCAGCGACGCGAGCGACCGCCATTCGGCCGCGACGAGCTCGATCGGATCGCGCGCGAGGGCGGCCACGCGCTTCGCCTTCTCGGCATACACACCGTCGTGCGCGAGAAGCTGATCGTATTCGCGCACCATCACGCCGCAGCCGCTCGCGGTCACGACGATCGCCTCGGCACCACGCTCGAGATGCGGCCACCACGCATCGATGTTGCGGCGGGCGAGCGCCTTCGCCTCGTCGTGCTCGGACAGATGCTGCGAGAGCGCGCCGCAACAGCCGCCGCCGTCGTCGACGGGGATGGCGGAGACGCCGGCGCGATCGAGCACGCGTGCGGTCGCCGCATCGATGTTCGGCGCAAGCGACGGCTGCACGCAGCCTTGCGCGATCAATACGCGGCGCGCATGCCGGAGCGCGGGCCAGAGGCCCGCGTCACGCCTCTCGGGAATCGACGCGCGAAGACCGCGCGGCAGGAACGGCTTGGCGATGCGCCCGAGACGAAGCGCCGCCCCGAAGAGCGGCCGGGAAAGGAGGCTGCGGCGCAGCGCCGCGCGACGTGCCGCGTCCGTGGAGCTGCGCCCGACGCGGTCCTCGACGAACTTGCGTCCGATGTCGACGAGGCGTCCGTAGCGCACACCCGACGGACACGTCGTCTCGCAGCTGCGGCAGGTCAGGCACCGATCGAGGTGCAATTGCGTCTTCTCGGTGACCTCGCCCCCTTCGAGCGCCTGCTTGATCAGGTAGATGCGGCCGCGCGGTCCATCGAGCTCGTCGCGCAGCAGCTGATACGTCGGGCACGTCGCCGTGCAAAAGCCGCAATGCACGCACGCGCGCAGAATCGCTTCGGCCTCGCGGCCTTCGGGGGTCGCGGCGAGCGCGGGCAGCAGTTTCGTTTCCATCAGCGCGGGTACATGCGGCCTGGATTGAGGATGCCGTGCGGGTCGAAGACGTGCGCAAGGCGCGCGTGCAGTTGCGCGAGCGGCGGCGCCAACGGCTGGAACACCCCCGGCGCCTTGTCCGCGGCGCGAAACAGGGTCGCATGGCCGCCATTTCCGGAAGCCCATTCGCGAATGCGCACTGCGTCCGTCGTTGGCGAGCACACCAGCCAGCGCAGAGCTCCGCCCCATTCGATCATTGCATCGCCCGGCACATCGCAGATGGGTGCCGTCGAGCGCACGGACAAGCGCCACAGTTGCGCGCCGCCGTCGATCGCCGGGCGGAAATAGTCGTGCGTGTGATCACGCAGTGCCGTCCAGTACCCGTCGCCGTCGATCGCTTCGCCGCCGATCGTCGTCTCCGCGTTCGCAACGCCCGCAGCCGTCCCGGAGAGGCGGACGCGCAACATGCCGTCGTGATGCGCGGTCGCCGAGATCGGCAACGGCTTGCCGCCCCATTCGTTCATCAGCCGCAGCGCCGTCGGGACGTCGCACGCGAGCGCGCGGGTCGCTTCGACCTTGGGCTTAGGCAGGCACTTGAGGGAAATCTCGGTGAGCACGCCCAGCGTGCCGAGCGCGCCGGTCATCAACCGCGACACGTCGAAGCCCGCGACGTTCTTGATCACCTGCCCGCCGAATGCGATCGACGCGCCGGTGCCGTCGATCACGCGCGTGCCGAGGACGAAATCGCGCACGCTGCCCGCGTACGGGCGACGCGGTCCCGAGAGACCGCTCGCGACCACGCCACCGAGGGTCGAGCCTGCCGCGAAGCGTGGCGGCTCGAATGCCAGCAATTGGCCGTGCTCGGCAAGCGCGTCCTCGATCTCCACGAGCGGCGTGCCGCCCCTCGCCGTCACGACGAGCTCGGCCGGCGCGTAAGAAACGATGCCGCGCACGTCGCGCACGTCGAGCAACTCGCCCGTCGGGACCTCGCCGTAGAACGCCTTGGTCCCGCCGCCGCGAATGCAAAGCGGGCGGCGGTCGCTGGCGGCCGCGCGGATGCGCTCCTCGATCGTGGCGATCGCGCGATCGGTCATCCGTGCGCGATCTTGTCGCGATACACGAGCCGCGGCTCGTCGACGTCGATCACCTCGGTTTCCGCGAGCGCGCCGCGCTCCCATTCCTGGACGTCGGAGTGCGCGAGCAACGATTCGACGTAGGCGCCGGCCAGGCCCGACGCGCTCACGCTGTAGGTGCGGAAACGAAACGCCACCGGGGCGAAGAAGCAATCGGCAATCGAATAGCGGCCGAACAAAAACGCGCCGCCCCTCCCGAATCGGCGGCGCGCTTCGTCGAAGATGTGCATCACGCGCTCGACGTCGCGCGTCAGTTTCGGCGACCAGGGCCGTACGTCGACGCGCTCGCGCACGCACATCGTCATGTCGCGACGCAGGTCCGCGAATCCGGAATGCATTTCGCAGGCGATCGAACGCGCGAACGCGCGCGCGGTGCGATCGTCCGGCCACATCGCGGGATGCCGCTCCGCGAGGTATTCGGCGATCGCGAGCGAATCCCAGACGATGGCGTCGCCGTCGTAGAGGCACGGCACGAGTCCCGACGGCGTGAACGAGCGAACCGCGGGGTCCGCGACGAGCTCGGCGAGCGAAACACGAACTTCCTCGAACGGCTCGCCCGAGAGCTTCGTGACGAGCCAACCGCGCAGCGACCAGCTGGAGTAGTTCTTGTTGCCGATGTAGAGCTTCATGCGCGCGCCTGCGGAACCGTTTTTCCCGGATTGAAAATATCGTTGGGATCCAGCGCCCGCTTCACCGCCTGCATCAGCGCGACCGCGTCGTCGCCGTGTTCGGCGACCAGCGCGTCGAGCTTGTGCACGCCGACGCCGTGCTCGCCGGTGCACGTCCCGCCCATGCGGATGGCGCGCAGGCTCACCCGGGCGGCGAGTCCCTCGGCCTTCGCGCGCTCCTCGGGCTTGGTCGGATCGAACAAGACGACGAGGTGGAAGTTGCCGTCGCCCACGTGACCGACGATGGGTGCGACGAGGCCCGTCTCGACGACGTCGGCCTGCGTCTCGAGCACGCATTCGGTGAGCCGCGAGATCGGCACGCAGGCGTCGGTCGCGAACGCCTGCTTGCCGGGCGCGAGCGCGAGCACCGCGTAGTACGCGTCATGGCGCGCCTTCCAGAGCTTCGAGCGATCCTCCTGCGCGGTCGCCCATTGGAAGCGGCTGCCGCCACGGTCCGAGGCGATCGCCTCGATCGTTTCCGCCTGCTCGCGCACGCCCGCTTCGGTGCCGTGGAACTCGAAGAACAGCGTCGGCTTCGGCTGGTACTGCGTGAGCTGCGAATAGCGGATGCACGCATCCATCTGCGCGTCGTCGAGCAACTCGATGCGCGCGACCGGAATGCCGAGCTGCATGGCGGCGATCACGCTGTCGACGGCACCCTTCAGGTCGTCGAACTGGCAGACCGCCGCGGAAATCGCTTCCGGCAGACCATACAAGCGAAGCTGCACTTCGGTGACGATGCCGAGCGTGCCTTCGGCGCCGACGAAAAGGCGCGTGAGGTCGTAGCCCGCGCTCGACTTGCGCGCGCGGCTTCCGGTGCGCACGATCTTGCCGTCGGCGGTCACGACCGTGAGCCCGAGCACGTTCTCGCGCATCGTGCCGTAACGCACCGCGTTCGTGCCCGATGCGCGCGTCGACGCCATGCCGCCGATCGTCGCGTTCGCACCCGGATCAATCGGAAAAAAGAGTCCGGTCCCTTTGAGCTCCGTATTGAGCTGCACGCGCGTCACGCCCGCCTGCACGCGACAGTCGAGGTCGGCTTCGCTCACTTCGAGCACGCGGTTCATCTGCGACAGGTCGATGCAGACACCGCCGTAGAGCGCGGCGACGTGACCTTCGAGCGACGTTCCGACGCCGAACGCGATCACCGGAACGCGCGCCGCGTTGCAAAGCCGCACGATCGAAGCGACCTCCTCGTTCGAATGCGGAAACACGACGACGTCCGGCAAGCCCGCGTCGGCGAGCCCCTCGCCGTGCGAATGCTGCTCGCGCACGGTCGCATTCGTCACGGCTCGGTCGCCCAGCTCGCGCATCAGGCGTTCGGTCAGTGCGGCGACGTCGGCGGCGGCGGGTCGGGAGCGGGCTTCGGTCGTCATGACGATCTCGTCGAATCAGAAGCGGGGCAGATCGGGATGCGGCAGCTGACCGTGATGAACGTGCATGCGCCCGAACTCGGCGCAGCGCGCAAGCGTCGGCACCGCCTTGCCGGGGTTCAGCAATCCCCGCGGGTCGAATGCGTGCTTGATGCCGAGGAAGCGCTCCAGCGCGGCGGGCGCGAACTGCGCGCACATGCCGCGAATCTTCTCGACGCCCACGCCATGCTCGCCGGTGATCGTGCCGCCGACCTCGATGCAGAGCTCGAGGATGCGGTCGCCGAATTCGATCGTGCGCTCCTTGTCGCCGGGCCGGTTCGCATCGAAGAGGATCAGCGGATGGAGATTGCCGTCGCCCGCGTGAAACACGTTCGCGCACGGCAGCCCGTATTCGCGCGACCATTGCTCGATCCGCATCAGCACGCGCGGCAGCGCACCGCGCGGGATCGTGCCGTCGATGCAGTAGTAATCGGGCGAGATGCGGCCGACCGCGGGAAACGCCGCCTTGCGTCCCGACCAGTAGAGCAGTCGTTGCGCCTCGTTCTCGGAGACGCGGATCTCGGTGGCACCACTTGCCTTCAGCACGTCGCAGATCTGCGCCATCTCCTCGGCGACTTCGTGCGGCGTGCCGTCCGCCTCGACCAGCAGCACCGCCGCGGCATCGAGCGGATAGTCGGCATGGACGAACTGCTCGACCGCGCGCGTCGCGTCGCGATCCATCATCTCGAGACCGCCGGGAATGATGCCCGCGCCGATCACGTTGCCGACCGCGGCGCCGGCCTTCTCGATGTCGTCGAACGCGGCGAGGGCGACGCGCGCTTCCTGCGGCTTCGGCAGGAGCTTCACCGTGATCTCCGTGATGACGGCGAGAAGACCCTCGCTGCCGGTCACGAGCGCGAGCAGGTCGTAGCCCGGCGAATCGAGCGCATCGCTGCCGAACTCGACGATGTCGCCGCTCATCAGCACCGCGCGCACCTTTCGCACGTTGTGCACGGTGAGTCCGTACTTGAGGCAATGCACGCCGCCGGCATTCTCGGCGACGTTGCCGCCGATCGAGCACGCGATCTGCGACGACGGATCCGGCGCGTAGAACAAGCCGGACGCGGCCGCGGCTTCCGAGATCGCGAGATTGCGCACGCCGGGCTGGACGATCGCCGTTCGCGCGATCGGATCGATCGCGACGATGCGCCGGAACTTCGCGAGCGACAGCACGATGCCGCCTTGCACCGGCAGCGAGCCGCCGGAGAGGCTCGTCCCCGCGCCGCGCGCGACGACGGGCACGCGCGCCGCGTGACACAGGCGCAGGATGGCGACGACCTGCGCCTCATCCTCGGGCAGCACGACCGCGGCCGGCAATTCGCGATACAGCGTGAGGCCGTCGCATTCGTACGGCCGCGTGTCCTCGGCCGCCGTGAGCAAGGCCGAGGACGGGACGATCGCCGCGAGCGCCCGGGTGAACGTCGGATCGAGCATGGCAGGTACGGCGTCGCGCGAATGGCGAGCGCCAAGGGCATTATTTCATAGTGATCCCGGCGTACCCGAGAACGCGCGCGGTACGCCCTTGCATTCGTGCCGCCTAGCGCCCACCTTCGCGCCGCGGCCCCTGCTAGAATCGCGCCGCTCGCAGCCGGCTCGCGCCGGTCCTCTGGAGAAACTGCCATGCGTCACCCCCGTTTCCTTGCCGTCGCGCTGCTCGCGCTCGTTCCGTTCGTTTCGGCGCCGGCGCTTGCGCAGACGACGCTCAAGATGAACATCTCGCTCGCGCAGAACTCGCACTACGGCGTCGCGATCGACACGTTCGCGCGCGAAGTCGAGAAGCGCACGAACGGCCGCTACAAGGTGCAGAACTTCTACTCGGGCGCATTGGGCGCCGAGCGCGAATCGATCGAGGCGCTGCAACTCGGCACGCTCGACCTCACGATGACGTCGACCGGACCCGTGCCGAACTTCGTGCCCGAGATCGCGATCCTCGACATCCCGTTCCTGTTCCGCGATTACGCGCACGCGCGCGCGGTGCTCGACGGTCCGATCGGGCAGGAGATGCTGAAGAAGTTCGAGCCGAAGGGCATCGAGGCGCTGGCGTGGGGCGAGAACGGCTTTCGCAACATGACGAACAGCAAGCACCCGGTCAACGGACCCGCGGACCTCAAGGGTCTGAAGATGCGCACGATGGAGAATCCCGTGCACATCCAGGCGTACAAGGCGTTCGGCATCATCCCGACCCCGATGGCGTTCACCGAAGTATTCACCGCGCTGCAGCAGGGCACGGTCGACGGCCAGGAGAACCCGCTGTCGGTCATCACGGCGGCCAAGCTCGACCAGGTGCAGAAGTACCTGACACTGACCGGCCACGTCTACTCGCCGGCGCTGATCCTGATGAGCAAGGCGCAGTGGGACAAACTCTCGCCCGCCGACAAGCAGGCGTTCGACGAGGCGGCGAAGGAGGCGGTAAAAGCCAATCGCGCGCGCATCGACGACGACGAGAAGAAGGCGGTGGCCGACCTGCGCGCCAAGGGCATGCAGATCGTCGAGCATCCGGACAAGGCGAAGTTCCAGGCGGCGCTCGGGCCGACGTTTGCCGAGTTCGGCAAGAAGTTCGGCCAGGAGAACATCGACCGGATCCGCAATTACAAGTGATGCGGGGAATGGCGGCTACGCCGCTTCGCGGCTAGCGATACCCGAGCGCGTTCGGAAGACCGGCCGACAGGAACGGAAACAGCGACAACAGGACAAGGACGGCGACCTGCGCCCACAGAAAGGGCCACAGCTCGCGTACGAGCCGCGCGAGCGGCACCTTCGCGACGATCGACGTCACGAACAGCAGGCCGCCGACCGGCGGCGTGATCATCCCCATCGTCAGGTTGACGATCACGATGATGCCGAACTGCAGGTCGTCGATGCCGAGCGCGTGCGCGATCGGCGCGAGAATCGGCACGAGCACGACGATGCCCGGAAGCGGCTCGATGAAGATGCCGAACACGATCAGCAGCACGTTGACGGCGAACAGGAACGCGAGCGGCGACAGCTGCATCGCGACGATCCACTCGGTGAGATGTTGCGGCACGCGCGACACCGTCAG
>DASTIY010000067.1:0-8604 GCA_035717085.1 Casimicrobiaceae bacterium
TCCGCCGCGGATGCGCTCGGCGTGGCGCTTGTGAACGCGCGGCTCTTCGACGAGACGCAGCGGCTGTTGAAGGAGACCGAGCAGCGCAACGCCGAGCTCGCCGTCATCAACAGCATCCAGCAGGGCGTCGCGGCCGAGCTCGATTTCCAGAAGATAGTCGACGTCGTGGGCGACAAGCTCTGCCAGGTCTTCGGCACGCAGGAGCTCGGCATCGGCTGGCACGACGCGAAGACCGGCCTGAACCACACGCTCTACGCGGTCGAGCACGGCAAGCGCATCGTCGTTCCTCCGACGCAGCCCAAGCCGGGCGGCCCTTGGGAGATGCTGGTCCAGACGCGGCAGCCGCTCGTATTCAATACGCAAGAGGAGATGGCAGCCGCGGGCGGAGCCGTGATGCCCGGAACGGACGCCAGCAAGTCGCTGTTGCGCGTACCGATCATCAACGCCGATCGCGTGCTGGGGGCGATCACGCTCGAGAACTTCGAGCGCGAGTACGCATTCGGCGAATCCGATGTCCGCCTGCTGACCACGGTCGCGTCGAGCATGGGCGTCGCGCTCGAGAATGCCCGCCTCTTCGCCGAAACGCAGCGGCTGTTGAAGGAGACCGAGCAGCGCAACGCCGAGCTCGCTGTCATCAACAGCATCCAGCAAGGCGTCGCCGCGGAGCTCGACTTCCAGGCGATCGTCGACCTCGTCGGCGACAAGCTGCGTGAAGTGCTCGACACGGGCGACATCGGCATCCGCTGGTTCGACGAGAAGAATCGGCTGTGCCATTACTTGTACGAATACGAGCACGGCCAGCGGCTGCCTCCGGTTGCGCCCATGCTGCCGCCGGGGCGGACGTTCGAGGAACTCGTCGCGCGCCGCGAGCCGGTTGTGTTCAACACGCTCGCCGAGTGTCTCGGTGGCGGAACGCTCCCGGGGACCGATGCCGCGAAGTCGGCAGTGCTGATGCCGATCGTCGGCAGCGACCGCGCGATCGGGACGATCGTCATCGAGGATCACGAGCGGGAGTACGCGTTCGGCGAATCGCAGGTGCGCCTGCTGTCGACGGTTGCCTCGTCGATGGGCGTTGCCCTCGAGAACGCGCGACTGCTCGACGAGACGCAGCGGCTGCTGAAAGAGACGGAGCAACGCAACGCCGAGCTGGCGGTGATCAACAGCATCCAGCGCGGCATGGCCGAGAAGCTCGACTTCGACGCGATCATCGACCTCGTGGGCGACAAGCTGCGCGAGGTATTCGCGCGTGGCAGCGTGAGTGTTCGGTGGTTCGACCCGGCAACGGGCCTGATGCACTACCTGTACGAAAACGCGAACGGGGTCCGGCAGCAAATCGCGCCCGCCCCGCCGACGAGGGGCGGCATCTGGGATACCTTGAACGAGACCCGCCGTCCCGTCGTCGTCAACACGCCGGAGGAATCGGCGGCGCTGAGGCTGAAGGTCGTGCCGGGCGGGTGGCAGCCTCTCTCCTCGGTTTGGGTTCCGATCATCGGCAGCGATCGCGTGCTGGGGTTGGTGTGCGTCTGGGATTTCGAACGCGAGTACGCGTATGGCGAATCGGAAGTGCGGCTCGTCGGCATGGTCGCGGCGACGATGGGCATCGCGCTCGAGAACGCGCGGCTCTTCGACGAGACGCAACGTCGCGCGCGCGAGACATCGGCCATTGCCGAAGTGGGCCGCGACATCTCGTCGACGCTCGACCTCGGCAAGGTGATGGACCGCATCGCGCGGCACGCAAAGGATCTGCTCCACTGCGACAACAGCGCGATCTTCCTGCCCGATGGCGACGGAAGGACGTATCGCGCGATCGTCGCGATGGGAACGGTGGCCGATCAGATTCGGGCAACGGAGATCACGGCCGGCGAGGGGATCATCGGCGGCATCCTCGCCGCCGCGCGGCCCGAATTCGTCAACGACACGCAACGCGACACGCGCGCGATCCAGATCCCGGGCACCGAGGCCACGGTGGACGAGCGGCTGATGGTCGCGCCGTTGCTCGCCGGTGAAGCGGTCAAGGGCGCCATGGCGGTGTGGCGCACGGGCGGCCATCATTTCGACCAGGACGAACTCGACTTCCTCACCGGGCTGTCGCTGCAGGCGACGATCGCGATCGAGAACGCGCGCCTCTTCAAGGAGATGCAGCAGGCGCTCGAGCAGCAGACAGCGAGCGCGGAGGTGCTGAAGGTCATCAGCGAATCTCCGACGAGCGTGCAGCCGGTCTTCGACGCGATCGCCGAGCGTGCGATGACGCTGTGCGGCGCGATGATCGGCGCCGTCGCGACCTTCGATGGCGAACTCGTGCAAATGGCCTCGTTTCGCGGCACGACGCCGGAAGCCGAGGCGTCGATGCGCGCCAACTTCCCGATGCCGCCCGGCCGGCGTGCCGTGCTGACACGGGCGATTCAGGATCGCGCGCCCGTGCAAATCCCCGACGTGCTCGCCGACCCGGACTACGGTGTGAAAGTGGCGGCCGGGAACGCGCAGTACCGCGCCAACATGGCGGTACCGATGCTGCGTGAAGGCCACGTCGTCGGCGCCATCGGCGTGTGTCGCGCTTCACCCGGCGCGTTCTCGGAAACGCTCGTTCGCCTTCTGCAAACCTTCGCCGACCAGGCGGTGATCGCGATCCAGAACGCGCGCCTGTTCAAGGAGACGCAGGACGCGCTCGACCGCCAGACCGCCACCGCCGACATCCTGCGCGTCATCAGCGCCTCGCCCACCGACGTCCAGCCGGTGTTCGACGCGATCGTCGATACCGCGCGCAAGCTCCTGCCCTGCGCGTTCGCGGCGGTCCTGCGTCGCGACGGCGACCATTACCGACTGGCGGCGCGTGCCGGCGAGCCGCGCGCTTCGTCGAGACCGCACCCGGAGCGCGTTCCGATCGATCCCGCCGCCAACTTTCCCTCGCGCGTCTTCCTGACCAAGCGGATGCTCCACATTCCGGACTGGACGGCGATCGAGTTGCCGCCGCACGAGCGATTCATCTTCGAGACCACCGGGGGTCGCTCGTCGCTGCTGCTGCCGCTCGTATGCGACGATGCGTGCGTGGGTGTGCTGGCGATCGTGCACACGCAGCCTCACGCGTACGACGAAAGCGAGATCGCGCTCGCGCAGTCGTTCGTCGACCAAGCCGTAATCGCGCTCCAGAATACGCGGCTCTTCAACGAGACGAGGGAAGCGCTCGAGCGACAAACAGGGACCGCGAATGTATTGAAGGCGATCAGCCGGACGACATTCGATCTGCAGCCCGTGCTCGAAATGCTGATCGAGAACGCCACGCGAATGTGCAAGGCCGAGAAGGGCCACATCTTCATCCGGGACGGCGACGTCTATCGCTTCACTGCGAGCCACGGGTCGCCGGCCGACTTCATCGAATGGATGTCGGCACGGCCGCTGCGGCCCGACCTGGGCACCGCCGTCGGTCGCGCGGCGTTGCTGCGACAGGTCGTGCATATCGACGACGCGAAGAGCGAACCCGCGTACAGCTATCCGGAAGCGCGCGACCGGCTCGGGTTCCGCACGATTCTCGCCGTGCCGATGCTGCGCGAGGGCGAGCCGATCGGGGTGCTCGTCGTCTGGCGCGAGGAAGTACGGCCGTTCGCCGACCGCGACATCCAGCTCGTCGCCTCGTTCGCCGACCAGGCGGTGATCGCGATCGAGAACGTGCGGCTCTTCAATCAGGCGCAGGAGGCGCGGGCCGCGGCCGAGGCGGCCAACGAGGCGAAGAGCGCGTTCCTCGCGACGATGAGCCACGAGATTCGCACGCCCATGAATGCGGTGATCGGCATGAGCGGGCTGCTGCTCGACACGGCGCTCGACGCCGAGCAACGCGATTACGTCAACACCATTCGCGATTCGGGCGACGCGCTGCTGTCGATCATCAACGACGTGCTCGATTTTTCGAAGATCGAAGCCGGCCGCATGGACATCGAGGCGCATCCGTTCGACCTGCGCGAATGCGTCGAGTCGGCGCTCGATCTCGTCACCGCACGTGCAGCGGAAAAGCACCTGGACACCGCGTACCTGTTCGAGGGCGACGTGCCGGCGGCGATCGAAGGCGACGTCACGCGCCTGCGGCAGATCCTGCTGAACCTGCTCTCGAATGCCGTCAAGTTCACCGAGCGCGGCGAAGTCGTGCTGTCGGTCTGCGCCAAGCCGGCGGCAAGCGGCGACGTGGAACTGACCTTCGCAGTCCGCGACACCGGCATCGGTCTCAGCGCGGAAGGCATGAGCCGCCTCTTCCAGTCCTTCAGCCAGGCCGATTCGTCCACCACGCGCAAGTATGGGGGCACGGGCCTGGGTCTTGCGATCAGCAAGCGGCTCGCCGAGTTGATGCGCGGCCGCATGTGGGCCGAGAGCGAGGGTCCCGGCAAGGGATCGACGTTTTTCGTGACGATCGTCTGTCCTCTCGCCGACCTGCCCGCGTCGGCGCGACGCGATTTCGTCGGCCATCAGCCTGCGCTTGCGCGCAAGCGTCTGCTCGTCGTCGACGACAACGCGACCAACCGCAAGGTGCTTTCGCTGCAGACCGCCAAGTGGGGCATGGTGCCGCGCGCGACGGGAACACCCGACGAGGCGCTGCAATGGTTGCGGCAAGGCGAAGCGTTCGACATCGCGATCCTCGACATGCACATGCCCGGCATGGACGGCGTGACGCTTGCACGCCATGTGCGGGCATTGCGACCCGAGCTGCCGCTCGTTCTCTTCACGTCGCTCGGACGCCGTGAGGCAGGTGACGGGCTGTTCGCCGCGACGCTCGGCAAGCCCATTCATCAATCGCAGCTCTTCGATACGCTCGCGACGCTGCTCGCACACGAAGAGGCGCCGAAGCCGGCCGCTGCGCCACAGAAGCCGACTTTCGACGCGGCGATGGCGACGCGTCACCCGTTGCGCATCCTGCTCGCCGAGGACAACGTCGTGAACCAGAAGCTCGCGATGCGATTGCTTCAGCAAATGGGCTACCGTGCCGACCTCGCGTCGAACGGCATCGAGGCGATCGAGTCGGTCGCGCGACAGACCTACGACGTCGTATTGATGGACGTGCAGATGCCGGAGATGGACGGCCTCGAGGCATCGCGGCAAATCACCGCCCGCTGGCCCGCCGCGCAGCGGCCGCGCATCGTGGCGATGACCGCCAATGCCATGCAGGGCGATCGCGAGATGTGCATGGCCGCCGGCATGGACGACTACGTCACCAAGCCGATCCGCGTCGACGCGCTCGTCGCCGCGCTGTCGCAGGTGCCCGCTCGGGAGGGCCGGTCATGAGAACGCAACGCACGCAAGCGGTCGCCGACCTCGCGTGGGCCGGTCGGCACGAGCAGGCCATCGCCGCCGCGACGGCTGCGCTCAAGCGAAAGACGATCGACGCCGACGAGCGGATGACGCTGCTCGACCTGCGCGCGGAAAGCTACATCGCGCAAGGCGACCTGAACCGCGCCGGCGACGACGCGAAGGCGATGAAAGCGCTGGCGAGGCAGGAAGGCGGCGCGGCGCTGCAGGCGCGCGCGCTATGCCGCGAGACGTTCGTTCTGCTCCGCGCGGCGGATGCCCGTCGCGCCACGCAAACGGGTGCAGCCGCGATCAAGGCGGCGGAGCGAAGCGGCATTCCCGAGTTGATCGCGCACGCGTTGTGGCGCCATGCGATGGCGCAATTGAGCGCGCACGTTGATGTACGCACCGGGTCGCGGCATGCGATTCGGGCGGCCGCGATGTTCGAGCGGCTCGGCGATGCCTCGCTGCAAGGTCGCGCGTTGCAGACGCTGAGCAGCATTCTGTGGACGTCGATCGACATTGGCGCTGCAAAAAGGGCAGCCATCGAGGCTCTCGCGCTTGCACGCCGCAGCGGCGACCTGTTCGGGCAAGGCGCGGCATTGAACAGCATCGCGCTGGCGGAGACCGACATCGCGCAGGCGCTGCGCCTCTTTGGGCAGGCGCTCGACGCTTACAAGGCCGCCGGATACGTGCTCAGCGCGGCTTCGGCCGTTGCGAACATCGGCGCGACGTATGGCGAGCTGGGCCTCTGGCGGCGTGCACGTCGCCAGACGCTCGAATCGCTGGAACTCGCCCGGCGTGCAGGTGCGCAGGCATTGCAAACGGTGCCGCTCTGGAACCTCGCCGACTTTGCCATCGTCACAGGATCGCTCGACGACGCACGATCTTTCGTCATCGAAGCGGACGCGCGGTCGCAGGCGCTCGGAGACACGCGCTTCCGGACGCTTCCGCTACTGATGCAGGGCGCGATCGCGCAGCGTGAGGGACGATGGCCGGAGGCGGCACGCCTTTTCGAGCAGGCGCGGCGCAAGGCGGGGAGCGTCGAATTCAAGCTTGCGGCACTGACCGAGGCCGGGCGCTCGCATCTGGCCTCCGGACGGGCCGACAAGGCAGTGGCGGCGACGAGCGCGGCCGCCCGGCAGCATCGCGCCATGCGCTTCCCGCCACTCGACGCGATCAGGCCGCCGACGCTTTGGTGGCGTCACAGCCAGGCGTTGCAGGCGAACGGCGCGCACAACGAAGCGATGAAGGCGCTCGAGCAAGCGTGGCGCCTGCTGCTTCGAAGCATGGCGAGCCTCGGCGACGAGGGTCTGCGCCGCAATTACCTGAACAAGCGCGTGGAGAACCGCGAGATCGTTCTCGCATGGCTTGCGCACGCGCGCGAGCGCAAGCTGCCGAAGCGCCAGCGCGAGGCGCATCTCGCCGGCAAGGTCAGCCTGCGCGAGTCGTTCGAGCGGCTCGTCGACACGGGCCTGCGCCTGAACGAGATCAAGAGCGAGGCGGCACTCGCCGAATTTCTCGTCGACGAGGTCACCGAGCTCACCGGCGCGGAGCGCGTGTTGCTCGTCATGGAATCGAAGAGCGCTTCCGACGGATTCGCCATCGCGGGCTCCCTCGTTCGCGACGGCGAAGACGAGCGCGCGCTGCTCGACGCGGTCACGCCATGGCTGCTGGAGGCGCGCCGCACCCGCGCCGCACGTCTGCGGCACACGCCGGAAGACGCGCCGATCCTCGAGCAACGCAGCAGCCTGATCGTTCCGCTGATCGTGCAGCGCGATCTGCTGGGCTACGTCTACGTCGACATCGACGGCGCGTTCGGGCGCTTTCACGACGGCGATCGCGATCTCCTCGCGATGCTGGCGAGCCAGGCGGCGGTCGCGCTCGCCAACGTCCGCTTCGCCGAAGGCCTCGAGCGCAAGGTCGAGGAGCGCACGGCCGAACTCGAGCAGCGTGCGGGCGAGCTCGCGATCATCAACAGCATCCAGCAGGGCATCGCCGGCTCGCTCGACTTCCAGGGCATTTGCGAGCTCGTGGGCAGAAGGCTGCGCGAGGTGCTGAAGAGCGACGACATCGGCATCTCGTGGATCGACCACGAGAACCGCACGATCCGGCGACTGTACGTCGTCGAGCACGGCAAGCGTTTGCAACTCGGCGACGAACGCATCGAATCGGACGAGCGCTGGACGAGCATCCTTGCTCGCCGCGAGCCGCTGATCCAGAACACGCAGGCCGAGAACGCTGCGGACGGAGCCTTTCCCGGCACCGACCTGTGCCTGTCCATGGCCATGGTGCCGATCGTCGTCGGCGACCGCCGGGTCGGCAGCATCTCCATGGAGAATCACGAGCGCGAATACGCGTTCGGCGAATCGGAGGTGCGGCTTTTGACCACGATCGCGTCGTCGATGGGTGTCGCATTGCAAAGTGCGCGCCTGTTCGACGAAACGCAGCGGCTGCTGAAAGAAACCGAGCAACGCAACGCCGAGCTTGCCGTCATCAACAGCATCCAGCAGGGCATCGCCGGGTCGCTCGACTTCCAGGGCATCGTGAACCTCGTCGGCGACAAGCTGCGGGAGGTGCTGAAGAGCGACGACATCGGCATCCGCTGGTTCGACCACGACGCGCGCGAGGTGCATCACCTCTACGAGATCGAGCACGGCGTGCGCCTCTCGGTCGCGCCGGCACCCCTGCTCGAAAAGCACCTCGAGCGGAGACCGCCACGCGTTTACGGTTCCCTCGCCGAGCAGGAGGCCGCCGGCCTCGGTGTCATGCCGGGCACCGACCAGGCGAAATCGGTGCTCATGGTCCAGATCGTCGGCAGCGATCGCGTACAAGGCTCCATGGTGATCGAGGACCACCAGCGCGAGCACGCCTATGGCGTCGCCGAAGTGCGCCTGCTGGAGACGGTGGCATCGTCGCTCGGCGTCGCGCTCGAGGCCGCGCGTCTGTTCGACGAGACGCAGCGGCGCACGCGCGAGTCGGCGGCGTTGGCGGCCGTCGGCCGCGACATCGCCTCGACGCTCGACCTCGCGACGGTGATGGACCGCATCGCACGCCATGCGAAGGAGCTGCTCGCCGGCGACTCCAGCGCGATCTTCCTTCCCGAACCGACGAAGGACGATGCGCCCCCGACGTTTTACGCGATCGTCGCGGAGGGTGCCGACACCGCCCAGATCAAGAAAGCCAGGATCGTGGCGGGCACGGGCATCATCGGCAGCATCATCGCGAGCGGCCGCGGCGAATACGTGAACGACGTCGATCACGACGCGCGTGCCGTCGATATCGCGGGCACGGAGCAACGCAGTGACGAGCGCCTGATGGTCGCGCCGTTACGCG
>DASTIY010000068.1:0-10478 GCA_035717085.1 Casimicrobiaceae bacterium
GCGCGTTGAGCACCAGGGTCGGGACCGCGATCGCGCGCAACCACGGTTTCGATGACGCGCGCGACCAGTAATCTTCGGCGCCGCCGAACCCGTGCAGCGGCGCGGTGACCACCTCGTCGAACTCCCACATCGTGCGCACGCGACGGATGCGCTTGGCGTCGAGCACGCCGGGGAAGCGCCTCGCCATGCCGAGCGACTTCGGCTTCAGCGTCGCGAGGAAATGACGGGCGTAGATGCGGTTGACGCCGCGATCGATCGCGCGCCCGGCGGCGACGAGATCGAGTGGCGCCGAAACCGCGGCGGCGGCGGTGACGATGGCGCGGGCGTCGTTTCCGTTGCGTCCGAGCCAGTTCAGCAGCGCGCTGCCGCCGAGCGACACGCCGACCGCGTAGATCGGGGTCGGCGAAGGCACGCGTGCGCGGAGATGCGCGAGCATCGCGCCGACTTCCGCGTAATCGCCCGAATGATAGGCGCGCGGCGTGCGATTGGGCTCGCCGCCGCAGCCGCGAAAATGCGGGACGACGCCGCGCATCCGTCGCCTGGCGAGCGCGGCGAACATTGCGCGCGCGTAATGCGACGACGACCCGCCTTCGAGGCCGTGAAACAACACGACGAGCGGCGCGTCGTCAGCGGCACGCGCAGCGAGCCAATCGAAGTCCCAGAAATCACCGTCCGGCGTGTCGACGCGCTCGCGCGCGAGCGCCACGCGGATGCGCGGCAGCCGATAGGGCCAGATGGTTTGCGCATGGCCGCCGGCGAGCCATACCGGTGCGCGGTAGGCGAGCGCCGCGGCGTTGTCTCGCGTGCCGTGGAAGTCGCGACCGGGCCTTCGCAGCACGCGGGTCAGGCGCGCAGCTCGCGCGCGAGCCGGGTGCGCTTCTCGTACGCTTCGCGTGCGATGGCGACGTCGGCGAGGAAATGCGGTAGTTCCGAGACAAGCAGCGCCTGGGGACCGTCGACGAGCGCGCGGGACGGATCCGGGTGGAAGTCGACGAGCACCATGTTCGCGCCGGCGATCACGCCCTGCGCGGTGACGTGAAAAATGTCGGACATGCCATCGGGGCCCGCGGCGCGCGTGCCGACCGAGTGCGACGGATCGACGGCGACCGGCATGCGCGTCAGCCGCTTGACGACGGGAACGTGCGCGAAGTCGACGAGGTTGCGATGCGGGTCGCCCATGTTCGTCTTCATGCCGCGCAGGCAGAAGACGACCTTGCGGTTGCCTTCGGTCGCGAGGTATTCGGCGGCATTCAGCGACTCGTCGAGCGTGATGCCGAAGCCACGCTTGATGAGCACCGGAAATTCCTGCTGCTTGCCGACCAGCTTCAGCAGCTCGAAGTTCTGCGTGTTGCGCGTGCCGATCTGCAGCATGACGCCGGTCGGCTTGCCGGTGGTGCGCAGCGCCTCGCGGATTTCGTCGACGTGCGATTCGTGCGTGACCTCCATCGAGATCACGCGGATGCCGTATTTGCCGGCCAGCTCGAACACGTACGGCAGGCACGACGTGCCGAAGCCCTGGAATGCGTACGGCGACGTGCGCGGCTTGTACGCGCCCATCCGCGTGCACACCTGCCCGTTGTCGCGCAGCGCCTTCATCATCGCCTCGACCGACTCGCGCGAATCCACTGCGCAAAGTCCGGCGAACACGTTCAGGTTGTCCTGGCCGAAGTGCACGCCGTTGTAGTCGAACGACGACGCGCGATCGTCGCCCAGGTTGTGACGACCGAGAACGCGATAGGGCTCGGAGACGCGAACGACCTTCGCCACGCAGGGAAGCACCTGCATCTGCTCGATCGTCAGCGCGCCGGTATTGCCGATCAGGTAGATCTCGGTGAGCGTGACTTCCGTGCCGACCTCGCGGTGGACGCGAAACTTCACGCTGGGCAGCCGCTCGAGCTGCGAGGCGAGCATCCGGTAGTCGGGGCTCTCGGGGTTGGTGTTGGGTTCGAGGACGAGGATCATCTTGGAAATTCAGGGAGTTGCGGTCGGCCACCGGCGCGGCGGGCGGATCGTGCGCGGCATCGGGAGACCGCGATGTTGCACTGCAAGAGGCCCGGGGCGCAACACGTGGCGTCGCAATGTCATCGGATCGATTGCCCCGGCCGTTACGCTTGCCGTAGACTCGATTCGGCGTCTACGAAGTTCCGCAATGCCTCCCAACCCACCTGTCGGAGTTTCCATGACCAAGCTCACCACGCTGCTCGCGTTTGCCCTGGCAGCCGCCGTCGCCATGCCGGCTGCGGCCGCGAACAAGCAGAACACCAAGATGTCGGATTGCCAGGCGCAGGCAGGCGAGAAGAAGCTCGAAGGCAAGGATCGCCAGAATTTCGTCAACCAGTGCCTGAAGGCGAAGCCGACGAAGGCATCCTCGTCGAACAAGATGGCCGAATGCAATGCCAAGACCAAGGGCATGAGCAAGGACGAGGCCGCGAAGGCGCGCAGCGAGTGCATGAAGGCCGGTTGACCGAACCACCCCGATCTCCGGGCGCGCGATCTCCTGTCCACGCGACCCGACGCTCCCAGGCCGCAAGCTCGCGCTCGCGGCCTCTTTTTTTGGCTTCGTGGGGGCTGCCCGCACTCGACGTCGGTGTACATCGAGCCCGCAGCGCGAATCTACCCGCTGGCGAGGCCGATCGCGCTGCCGATGCCGAAGGTGACGGCACCGGCGATGGCGCCGAGGAGCAGCATGCGTGCGCCTGAGTAGAGCGCGCTGCGGCCCGTGAAGAGCGAGAGCACCGCGCCGACGCCGAACAGGCACGCCGCCGCGAGCGCGATCGTCCAGAAGATTGCCGAGTTGAGGCCGAGCAGGTACGGCGTGAGCGGCACGAACGCGCCGATCGCGAAGGCGGCAAGCGACGTGGCGCCCGCGATCGCGGGCGAGCCGAGTTGCCGCGGATCGAGGCCGAGCTCCTCGCGCGCGAGCGTGTCGAGCGCGTGATCGGGATCGGCGACGAGCCGCTTCGCGAGCCGGTCGGCCTGCTTGACCGGAAGCCCCTTCGCCGCGTAGATGAGCGCGAGCTCCTGCGCCTCGGCTTCCGGATACTGCGCGAGCTCATGGCGCTCGAGCGCCATCTGCGACTCGTAGAGCTCGCGCTGCGCGCGTACCGACGCGTATTCGCCGGCCGCCACCGCAAGCGCGCCTGCGGCCATGCCCGCAATGCCCGAGAGGACGATCATGTGCGCGTCGTGCGTCGCGCCCGCGACGCCGAGGATCAGTCCCGCGTTCGAAACGAGCCCGTCGTTCACCCCGAAGACCGCTGCACGGAGATTGCCTCCGCCCGCAAGCCCGCGATGGTGACGCTCGAGCATCGCCGGCGCGACGGGAAGCGGATGGCCGTCTTCGCTCGCGACGGTGCCGTAGACCGCCATGCCGCGCACCTTCATCGCGGCGAGCACGTTGCGAAGGCGCCGCGGTCCGAGCCACTGCACGAGGTTCGCGACGACGCGCGTGCGCGCGTCGGGCACGAACGGACCGGGGGCAGGGTGGCCGCGCGCCGTCAGTTGCGCGCGCCAGATCGCGGCCTGCGCTTCCGCTTCGCCGGCGAGGCGGCGGAACAATTCGGCACGCACCGTGCCGCTTTCCGCGTCGGCGCACGCGCGGTAGAGATAAGCGGAGCGCTGCTCCTCGGTCCACGAATCGAGCGGGCTCACCCGGCGGCCTCTTCGGTCGCGCGCGCCGGTGACGACGCTGATCGCGCGCCACCCGATGCTGCCTCGGCGGCGCTCGACACGCTCGTCATGACGTTCAGCTCCCGACGACGGCATCGATGCGCGCCACGATTTCAGGCGTCAACTTCGAAACGACGTCGAGCGCCTTCATGTTCTCGACGACCTGCGCAGGACGGCTCGCGCCGGTGATGACCGTCGAGACGTGCGGATTGCGAAGGCACCACGCAATGGACATCTGGGCAAGCGTGCAACCGAGTTCGTGCGCGATCGGAACGAGCGATTGGACCTTCGCGAGCTTCGCGGGTTCGAGGATGCGCTCGGCGAGCCACGCGAAGCCGCTGATCGCAGCGCGCGAGTCGGCGGGAATGCCATGCTGGTACTTCCCGGTGAGGAGCCCCGATGCGAGCGGACTCCACGTCGTCGTGCCGATGCCGTAATCGTCGAAGATGCGCGCGTATTCGCTTTCGACGCGCTCGCGATGAAACAGGTTGTACTGCGGCTGCTCGGTCACCGGCGCATGCAGGTGATGGCGCTCGGCGAAATCGCAGGCCATCGCGATTTCCGCGGCGCTCCATTCCGACGTCCCCCAGTACACGACCTTGCCGGCGGCGATCATGTCGTGCATCGCCCACACGGTTTCGCCGATCGGCGTGTCCGGGTCGGGACGATGGCAGAACGCGATATCGACGTAATCGAGGCCGAGGCGCGACAGCGAGCCGTCGATCGCCTGCGTCAGATATTTCCGATTGAGCGTGTTCTTTTCGTTGGGTCCGTCGTAGAGGCCCCAGTAGAATTTGGTCGACACGATGTAGGACGAACGCCGCCAGCCGAGCTTTCGCAACGCGTCGCCCATGATCGATTCCGAGCGGCCCTTCGCGTAGACCTCCGCGTTGTCGAAGAAATTCACGCCCGCGTCGCGCGCGGCGGCCATGCATTCGCGCGCGAGGCTTTCGTCGAGCTGATTGCCGTACGTCACCCACGAGCCGAACGACAGTTCACTGACCTTGAGGCCGCAACGGCCGAGACGACGATAGTTCATCGCGGGAGGGGACGAGGGCAGGAAGCGAGTGCGAAGGATGCGGGCGGTCGATGCCGCGCCGATTACAATGCCGCGCTTTCATTCTACAAGACAGGACACGAAAATGCGCGCGCGCGATCCGGCGTCGAAACGAGCGAAGCCTGCCTTCGATGTCGAGGCGTTGTGGGCGGTCAAGCGCATCGCCGAACCGTCGCTGTCGCCCGACGGCCGCCTCGCCTGTGCCGCGGTCACGTCGTTCTCGATGGCGCGTAACGAAGGCACGACCGAGATCTGGCTCTACCCGACGGGATTCGGACCGCGCGGCCGCGTTGCCAAGCCGCGCCGGCTCGCGAAAGCCGACCGCGGCGGCGCCCCGTGCTTTTCGCCGGACGGCACGCGCATCGCGTTCACCGCAAAGCGCGAAGGCGACGCCGAGCCGCAGGTGTACGTCATTGCGATCGACGGCGGTGAGGCCGAAAGGGTGACGAATCTCGCCACGGGCGCTTCGGCCATCAAGTGGTTTCCCGACGGGAAGCGGATCGCGCTGGTCTCGTGGGTGTGGCCGGACCTCGCGACCGACGCCGCGCAGGCGAAGCGCTACAAGGAGCACAAGGACAAGACGGTCAAGGCGCATCTCACCGAACGCGCCGAATACCGCTACTGGGATCACTGGCTCACCGACGGGCGCGAGCCGCACGTGCTCGCGTGCGACGTCGCGACCCGGCGCACCGTCGACCTGCTGCACGGCACGCGCGTGGCGCTGCCGCCGTGGGATCCCGGCATCGAGCATTACGACATCGCGCCCGACGGGCACGAGATCGCGCTCACCGTCGATCCCGAAGACGAGCCCGGCATGATGCATCGCTGCGACATCGTCGTCGTCGACGTGAAGACACGGCGGGTGCGCAACCTGACCGCGAAGAGCGGACGCTCGGACGAGCATCCCAGGTACTCGCCGGATGGTCGATTCATCGCCTACAACGCTTACGACACCGAGCGCGCGTACAACGATCAGGGTGAGCTGCGCATCTTCGATCGACGCTCGGGCGAGGTGCGCGCGCTGCATCGCGAGACCGATCGCGCGGCGACGCGTCTCGACTGGACGCGGGATGCCTCGGCGGTCCTCGCGCTGGTCGAGGATCACGGGCGCGTGGGAGTGTGGCGATGGCCCCTCGCAGGCGAGACGCCCGGCGTCGTCGTGCGCGGCGGCGTCGTGTCGGCCTACGCGCAGTCACGCGACGGCAGCGTGCTGGCGTTCACGCGCGACACCGCCACGTCGCCGCCGGCGCTCTTTGCCGCGCGAGGCGACGGGTCGGGCGAGCGACAGCTCGATACGCACAACCGCGCGCTCCTGGCACGTTACGGTTTCGGCGAGGTCCGCGAACTCACGCTCGAAGGATTCGACGGCGAGCCCGTGCAGGTCTTCGTCACGTACCCCCCCGGCTTCGATGCGCGCCGCAAGTGGCCGCTGATGCACAGCATTCACGGCGGTCCGCACGCCGCGCATCACGATGGCTGGCATTTCCGCTGGAACACGCAGGTGTTCGCGGGCCGGGGTTACGTCGTGGTCGCCGTCAACTATCACGGCTCGTCCGGCTTCGGGCAGGCGTTCCTCGAAACGATTCCGGGGCGCTATGGCGAGAAGGAGTTCGCGGACATCGAGGCGGCGACCGATTTCCTGATCGCCCAGGACTACATCGACTCCGAGCGGTTGTTGGCGACGGGCGGCAGCTACGGCGGCTACATGGTCGCGTACATGAACGGGCACACGGATCGCTACAAGGCCTACGTGTGCCACGCCGGTTGCTACGACTGGGTGAGCATGATGGCAACCGACGGCTACCGCTTCTTCTCGCGCGAGCTCGGCGCGTTCCATTGGGACGACGAGGAGCGCGTGATGCGCCAGTCGCCGCATCGCTTCGTGAAGCAGGCGAAGACGCCGACGCTCGTCGTGCACGGCGAGCTCGACTTCCGCGTACCCGCCACGCAGGCGCTGCAGTACTTCAATTCGCTGAAGGCCAGGGACGTCCCGGCGCGGCTCGTCTATTTTCCGGACGAGAACCACTGGATCCTGAAGCCCGCGAACTCGCGGTTGTGGTACGGCGAATTCTTCGCGTGGCTCGCGCGCTTCGCGCCGGCCGCTCGTACGAGGCGGGCGACGGCGCCGGCGAAGCGGCGCGAGAAGACAGCGGCGTAGGCGCGGTCAGCGCGTGCGCCGCGCCGTGTATTCTTCCTCGATGTTGTCGCGGAAGTACGACCACGGCGACGACGCGGTCGAGAAGCGCCGCCATACCTCGCCCGGGACGCCCGTGTATTCGAACGTTCCCGACGTGAGCTCGACGACGAGCTTGCGCCCGCGCTCGTCGTAGCCGGCGGCGCGCAGGCTGCCGCCGCTCATGCGCTTCATGTCCATGTTCGCTCCCGCGGTTGACCGCGCGCGATCGACGCGCGCGTTCGCGATGCTACGATCGCCGCCCGTGTTCGCACAACCCAACCGATCGTCGCGGTGGCGGGCGCGCGCGTTCGCGCTCGCGATCGCGGTCGTGGTCGTGTTCGCACTTCCCGCCTCGGGCGCGGATCCCGCGAAGACGTTGCGCGTCGCGATGTCGATCGCCGAGACGAGCTTCGATCCCGCGTTCGCGTCGGACGCGGCGTCCGACAGCATCATCGCGAACGTTTTCGACACGATGCTCGACTACGACTATCTCGTGCGTCCCGTGCAGCTCGTGCCGCGCGCGCTCGAGGCGATGCCGGTCGTGGGCGACAACGGGAAGAGCTATCTCTGCCGGATACGCCAAGGCGTCTACTTCACCGACGACCCGGCATTCAAGGGCCAGCGGCGCGAGCTTACCGCTGACGACTTCGCGTACGCGTTCAAGCGCGTGCTCGATCCCGCGGTCAAGTCGCCGTGGCTGTGGATGATCGAAGGCAAGATCGAAGGCGGCGACGAGGCACGCAAGAAGGCGCTCGCGAGCGGTCGCTTCGATTACGACGCGCCGATCCCAGGTCTCGAGGTCGTCGACCGCTACACGCTGCGCATCCGGCTCGTTGCACCCGACTTTCGGTTTCCGTACGTGCTCGCGGTGCCCAACATATCGGCGCAGGCGCGCGAGGTCGTCGAGGCGTACGGCGCGGACATCGGCGCGCATCCGGTCGGCACGGGCCCGTACCGACTGGCCGAATACCAGCGCAGCACGCGCATCGTGCTTGCGGCCAATCCCGGCTTTCGCGAGACGACGTACGCACCGGCAGGCCCGGTTTCGGCGTCGCTCGAGCCCGTCGCCGCGGCGTTGAAGGGCAAGCGCCTGCCGCAGGCCGGGCGCATCGAGATCAGCGTGATCGAGGAGGGGCAGGCACGCTGGCTCGCGTTCCTGCGCCGCGAGATCGACTTTCTCGACATCGTGCCGATCGATTTCATTCCGGAGGCGATCGACGCGAACGGGAAGCTCCTGCCGTCGCTCGCCGCGCGCGGCATCGTGCACGACGTGCTGTTGCGGCCGAATTCGTGGTGGGTCTACTTCAACATGCTGGACCCGGTCGTCGGCGGCTATTCGCTCGACAAGATCGCGCTGCGGCGCGCGATCGGCATGGGGTACGACAACGCGGAAGGCATTCGCGTGCTGCTGAAGGGGCGTGCGATTCCGGCGAACGGGCCGATCCCGCCCGGCATCGCGGGCTACGATCCGGACCTGAAGACCGACGCGCAGATCTACGACCCGGCGCTCGCGCGCGCGCTCCTCGACCGCTTCGGCTACAAGGACCGCGACGGTGACGGGTATCGGGAGATGCCGGACGGCAAGCCGTTGACGATCGAGCGCTGGTCGACGCCGAACTCGGCGTCGCGCGAAGGCGACGCGCTGTGGAAGAAGAACATGGACGCGATCGGGATCCGCATCGTCGTGAAAAAGGATCGGGTGCCGGAACTGCGCAAGATGGCGCGCCTCGGCAAGATTCCGATGCGAAGCGACGGATGGAACGCCGACTATCCGGACGCCGAGAACTTCATGCAGTTGCTCTACGGGCCGTCGGGCCCCGAGAACAACGCGCGCTTCGACCTGCCGCAGTTCAACGCGCTCTACGAGAAGGCGCGCACGCTCCCCGATTCACCCGCGCGCACGAAGCTCTTCGACGAGATGACCAGGCTCGCGATCGCGTACGCGCCGTGGCGGATGACGTATCACGTGCTCGAGGACAGCCTGCATCACCCGTGGATCGGCGCGTATGCGCCGCATCCGATCCGCTCGCAGTGGTGGCAGTACATCGACGTCGATCCGGCGATGCGCGCTGCGGCGCATTAGAAGTCTGACCCCAAAGTCAGTCCTTCTTCGGCAGGACGTATTGCTTGCACGTGAAGTGCGTCGACTGCTGTTCGCGCGTCAGGTCGACTTCCATCCCCTTGCCGCGCAATTCCATGAGGCCGTTGATGTAGCGGATGCCGGAGCCGCTCGGCACTTGATAGAGGATGACGCGGCGGCCGTCGGGCATCAGGATGCGAGCCTCACCGTCTTCGTAACGGATGACGATGCGCTCGCCCGGCCGCTCGCAGTCGACCGTGTTCTTGACCACCTCGAGCTCTTCCTTCGTCGGGCCGCTCTGGCAGGCGGCGAGCAGCAGGAGCGCGAGGCAGGCGAGGACGTTGCGTGGCATCGGAAGGCTTTCGTGCGCGGCGACCGGGCGAGGATAGCACCGGGCCCCTCACCCCGACGCTCTCGCCGCAAGCGGGGAGGGGGAGTCGAGCAAACGAGGCAGATGGGACGGTTACGTGGTCAGCGTGGTGCGCGACGGCGGCGTCGCGGCGGCGCTGCGAAAGCGAACGCTGTCCGGATACGACAGCACTTCCGCCGCCCGGCCGGCGCGATTGGCCTCCTGCATCGCTCGCCACCACGCGGCATCGAGCAGGTCGGCGTGGAAGGCGACGAACGCTTCGCGAACGCCGGGATCGGTCAACAGGAACGTCGCGAATTCCTCGGGAAAGACGTCGTGCGGCCCCACCGGATACCAGATTTCGCCTGCGAGCTCGTCGACGCCCGCCGGTGGCGCCGGGATCTCGCGAAAGCGGCAGTCGGTCAGGTATTCGATCTCGTCGTAGTCGTAGAACACCACGCGTCCGTACCGCGTCACGCCGAAGTTCTTGAACAGCAGGTCGCCCGCGAAGATGTCGATGCGCGCCAGCTCCTTCAACGCGTCGCCGTAGTCGCGTACCACGCGCACCTTCGCGGCGGGGTCCGCGCTCGCCAGGAAAAGGTTGAGCGGCGTCAGCCGGCGCTCGATGTAGACGTGCCGGATCACGACGTGATCGCCGTCGTGGTCGAGCTGCGACGGAATCTCGCGCTCGAGCTCGGCGAGGAGCGCGTCGGTGAAGCGCCCGCGGGGAATCGCGACGTTCGAGTATTCGAGCGTGTCGGTCATCCGCCCCGCGCGATCGTGATGCTTGACGAGCGCGTACTTCTGGCGCACGCGCGCGGCGTCGGTCTCCTTGCTTTGCGGAATGCGATCGCGGATCACCTTGAACACGTACGGATACGACGGCAGCGTGAACACCGCCATGACGAGCCCGGGAATGCCGGGCGCGACGACGAGACGGTCGGTCGAGTGCTTCAGATGGTGCAGGAAGTCGCGAAAGAAGAGCGTCTTGCCGTGCTTCTGCAGCCCGAGCATCGTGTAGAGCTCCGCGCGCGTCCTGTCGGGCACGATCGCGCGCAGGAACTGCACGTACGCCGACGGCACTTCCATGTCGACCAGGAAATACGCGCGATTGGCGGAGAACAGCAGCGCGAGCTCGACCGCGTCG
>DASTIY010000069.1:0-13795 GCA_035717085.1 Casimicrobiaceae bacterium
GGCCCGCCGCGAGATGGCAGCGAATGGCCGCGCGATAGACAGTCTCGGCGAGCGGATCCTGCGCGAGCGCCGCCTCGTAGAGCGCGAGCGCCTGCTCGAACTCGCCGCCTCGCTCCAACGACATGCCGCGCTCCGCAGTGCGATGCAGGAAGCGCTGATGCAGGCGCTCGCGGGCGGAGGCCCACCAGGGCGCGACGACGTCGTCGCCGAACAGCGGGCCGGGATAGTCGTCGCTCGCGCCGTGCTGGAACGCGTAAGCATCGACCCAGACGCACGCGGGGTCGAAGCCGATTCGGCCGCCGTCGAGCCGCAGCGCATCGTCGCGTCCGAGCAGCTTGCGCAAGCGCAGGACCGCCATGTCGAAGGCGCCGCGCGCTTCGGCACCTTCGGCATCCGGCCACAGCGCGTCGAACACGGTGGCCATGTCCACCGCTGCGGGCCCGCGCGCGACGAGCAATTTCAGAAGCTCGAGTGGCTTGCGCGGCGCCTTCGGCCCGAACCGAACCGGGACGTCGTTCGCGTCGATTCGCAGCCCGCCGAGCGCGTGGATGCGTACGGCCCACGGCCAGCAGGGATCGTACGCTTCCGGGGCGGGAAGGTTGCGCTCGCGGATCACTTGCCTCGCGAATTCGCTTTCGGCGCGCATGCGAAGCGCATCGGCGCATATGCGCGCGGCGATGGGCGCGAGCAACGTGGCGAAGCCCGGCCATGCGTGCTCGCGAGCGCCCTCCATGATGCGACGGGTGAGGTCCGGCGGAATTGCGCCGTCGTGTCGCAGCGCCTGTGCAGCCGATGCGACGTCAGCGAGGATGCGCGTGTGGTCGCGACGCATCGTACCCTCGGCATAGCGTTCGCTTTCCGCAATGAGCGTTTCGCGCGAACGTCGCGCGTCGCCGGCGGCGATCTCGATTCGTTCTCGATAGATCACGAGTGTCCACTGCTCGGACACCGGGAAGTCGTGCTGGCGCGCAAGCTCGAGCGCCTGGGCGATCAGCGTCCGAGCCCGCTGCCATTCGCCCGACAAGGCAACGGTGGCAGCCTCGGTCGCCAAAACATTGACGATTTGGGTCGGATGACGCGGATCGGCGATCGCGCGAAGCGCGTCGAGTCGCTTGCGGGCCGCCTCGCGCTCGTTGTTGGCGACGCACTGATTGGCGAGCATGTAGGCTGCACTGAACGCGATGCTGTGACCCCCGCATTCCGACGCGATCCTCTGGGAGAGCTCCAGGCATTCGGTGGGATTCGCGGCGGGCAGCTTCACGCCGGATACCGGCCACCGGCGCCCCAAGGGCGCATAGGTGCTGAGCCACCCGGCGATGGACAACGGCGGCGCATCCGACCTGCGCAGCCATGGCGCCGACGCAAGCACGACGTCCCTGAACAGCCGCTCGTCGTTCAGGCGGTAACCGGCCGTTTCCAGGAGCACGCCGCCCGCGGCCAAGGCTTCCTCGGGCAACAGGCCCGCGGCAGCGTCGCGCAGCGCGTCGAGGATTCGGACGACGAGCTGCGTCTCATCGCCGAGGCTCGCGTCGAGGAGCATGTCACACGCGCGCAGGCAAACGCCATCGACCCGCAAGCCCTCGTTCGGATCGGCGATCTGCCCCCGCGCAGGAAGTTGACGCCACAGCCGCTTCGCCCACGCTTCGCTGCCGGCGAAGTCCTGCCAACCCTCGAGGATCGCGCCGAGCGCGCTTGCCGCAACGACCAGCGCTGCCGCGGACGCAACGTCTTCACCGAGAAGCGTCATGGTGCGCTCGAACTTCGCAACGGCGCCGCGCGCGTCGTTGCGCTGCCGTGCGCTTTCGCCCAGCGCGAGCTGCAGGCGAACGTTGTCGTCCACCGCCGCGCCGCCGAGCAACGACACGACGGCATCGAGCTCGGCAAGCCGCTGACCTTTCACCATCTCGCGCCCGAATCGCTCGGCGACCGCCTTCGCGGCCGACGCGTCGCCGGCGTCGAGATGAAGCCGGACCGCTTCGCGCACCAGTCCTCGCGCTTCGGCAACGCGCGCGGCCGCGATGCGGAGCTGGTCGCGCCAGCGCGAATCGCCGATCGCCGAGAAGCGGCGGCGGAGCGCGTCGCGCAACAATTCATGCAGGCGCCAGCTCCGCGGCTCGCGTTCGAGCCGCGCGACGAATGCGTGCGATGTGCGCAGCCGCTCGAGCAGGTTCTCCGCGCCTTCGCCGATCCTCATCGCGCGGAGCGCGTCGACATCGACTTCCGGCAACAGGCTTGCGGCGGCGAGCATCCGAAGCTCGGTGTCGTCGAGGGTCGCGAAAATGGCGCGCTCGAAGTACGCGAAGACCCGGTCGTGCGCGTCGGATTGAAGCGTGATCGCCTTCGCGTGCGCATTGGCGAGCAGCAGCAATCCGGCGGCCCAACCGTTCGTTTGCGATTGCAGTTCATGAGCGTGCGCCCGGTCGACGCGTCCGGCGAGCAGGTTCGCCGCTTCGTCGCGGTCGAAGGCAAGCGCGGCGGCGTCGATCATGCGAAGTGCACCACGCGCGAGGTCCTCGAGGAGCGCGCCCTCCGGGTCCTTGCGGCTCGCGATCAGCAGCGCGACGTCGCTCGGCGCCTCGCGCACGGCGGCGGCCAGCAGCGCGTCGAAATCGGTCCCGGCGGCCGCATGCGCATCGTCGAACACCAGCGTGGCCCCCGCCGGCACGAGACCGAAGAACGCGCGAAAGAACGTGTGTGAAAATACGTCGAGTCTATCGACGTCGCGGCCGCGGTAGATCGGCAGCTTGCGGCGTTTCGACGGCGCGAGCGCCGAGAAGTAGCCGAACGCCACTCCCGGATCGGCATCGCCCTCGTCGACGCGGTACCAGAGGACGCGCTCGCTTCGCGTCGATGCCCAAGTCGCCGCCAGGACGCTCTTCCCCGCCCCGGGCTCGGCGGCGATCCACGCCGCAGCCGCGCTCGTCGCCTCGTCGAGGAGGTCGTTCAGGCGGGATCGAACGAGCCAGTTCGACGGGCGCGGCGGCGAGAGCTTGGCGAGCCTTGGCGAAGGCATTCCGACACTGCGCGCTCGGCAACGGAAATCGGCGTCAGGGATGCATTTCCCGACGAAACGTCGCACTCATTGCACCGGGGCCGGGAACCCCGATTTTCGCTACGTCCCCAGCTTTTTCAGCACCGGCGCAATCAGGTCCATCGGCAGCGGGAAGACGATCGTCGAGTTCTTGTCGGCCGCGATCACCGTCAGCGTCTCCAGATAGCGCAGCTGAATGGCGAGGGGCGACTGCGCGAGCACCTGCGCCGCCTCGTAGAGCTTCTGCGCCGCCTGCAATTCGCCTTCGGCGTGGATCACCTTCGCACGCCGCTCGCGCTCGGCCTCGGCCTGCCGCGCGATCGCGCGCACCATCGACTCGTTGATGTCGACGTGCTTGATCTCGACGTTCGACACCTTGATGCCCCACGACAGCGTCTGCGCGTCGAGCGTGCGCTGGATGTCGATGTTGAGCTTCTCGCGCTGCGACAGCATTTCGTCGAGATCGTGCTTGCCGAGCACCGAGCGCAGCGTCGTCTGTGCGAGCTGCGACGTCGCCATCATGAAGTTCTCGACCTCGATGATCGCCTTCTCCGGGTCGACGACGCGGAAGTAGACGACCGCGTTCACCTTCACCGAGACGTTGTCGCGCGAGATCACGTCCTGGCTCGGCACGTCGAGCACGACGGTGCGCAATTCGACGCGCACCATCTGCTGGATGCCCGGGATGAGGATCACCAGGCCCGGCCCCTTCACCTTCCAGAAGCGCCCGAGCTGGAACACGACGCCCCGCTGGTATTCGCGCAGCACGCGCAGCGAGCTCGTCAGGAACAGCACGACGAGGATGATTACGACGAGCGGTGTGATCGCACCCATGTCAGCCTTCCTCCCCCTGTTCGACGATCGGCACGTTGCCGTTCATCCCGACCACGCGGATCTTGCGCCCCTTCGCGAGCGGCGCGTCGACGCGCACGCGCCACGTCACGCCGTCGATGCTCGCCCAGCCGGTGTCGGTCGCATCCTCGAGCATCTCGCCGTTCGCGCCGACCATCGAGCGCAACCCGGTGACGAGCGGACGGTTGCGCGCGCGCACCGCCATTCGAACGACGGTCACCACGAATCCTACGCTGACGAGCGCGAGCACGATGACGAGCGACAGCGGCGTGCCGAACCCCGGGACGTCGGTGTCGATCAGCATCATCGCGCCGATGACGAACGCGGCGACGCCGCCGAGGCCGAGCGAGCCGAACGCGGGCACGAACGCCTCGCCGATCATGAACGCGATGCCGAGCGCCATGAGCGCAAGGCCGGCGTAGTTGACGGGCAAGAGATGCAGCGCGTAGAGCCCGAGCAGCAGCGACACCGCACCGAGCACGCCCGGAAAGACGAAACCGGGATGGCCGAACTCGAAGATGAGCCCGTAGATGCCGAGCAGCATCAGGATCGTCGCGACGGTCGGATCGGCGATGATCGACAGCGCGCGAAAGTGCCAGTCGGGCTCGTACGACTGGATCGTCGCGCTCGCCGTCGCGAGCGTGCGCTCGCCGTTGGCGACCTTCACCTTGCGTCCGTCGAGCTGGTGCAGCAGGTCGGCGTCGTCGGTCGCGATGAGTTCGACGACGTTCTGCGCCTTCGCTTCGGTGGCCGACAGGCTTGCCGCTTCGGTGACCGCTTTCTCGGCCCATTCGGCATTGCGGCCGCGAAGCTGCGCGAGACTGCGGATGTAGGCGGCGGCGTCCTGCATGGCCTTGCGCTCGTGCACGTCGGCCGGAAGCGCCTTGCCGTCCTTGTCCTTCGTCGCATCGCCATCCTTCCCGCCGCTCGGCGTCCCGGGCGTGAAGCCGATCGATACCGGCGACGCTGCACCGAGGTTGGTCCCCGGCGCCATCGCGGCGACGTGACACGCGTAGAGGATGAACGTGCCCGCGCTCGCGGCGCGTGCGCCCGACGGCGCGACATAGCCGACCACGGGAATCGGCGACGCGAGAATCGCGCGCACGATCGAGCGCATCGACGTGTCGAGTCCGCCCGGCGTATCGAGGCGCAACAGCACGAGCTCCGCCTTGTCGCGCTCGGCGCGCACGAGGCCGCGCTCGACGTACTCGGCGCTTGCCGGGCCGATGACGCCGGTGACGTCGAGCTTGACGACGACCGGCGCCGCGTTCGCAGCAAATGCGACACATGCGAGCGACAGGATGAGCAGGAAGCGCATCACCATGGCGGTGTCGAATTCATCGTACGCGCGGCGGCAACGCGTTACGTCGCAGCACCGGGCGATCGCCGAACGCGGGGGCCGTCGCCTTTTTCGCGAGAGCGAGCGCGACGTCGATCGACGCTTCGAGTTGGCGGTCGCGTCCTTCGCGCGCGTCCTGCGGCGCGTTGTCGACCTCGATGTCGGGGTCGGTGCCGTAGTTCTCGACCGCAAAGCCGACGTCGACGAACCAGAACGAGAACTCGGGCTGCGTCGTCTCGGTGCCGTCGACGAGCTTGTGCCGCGGATTGATGCCGATCACGCCGCCCCACGTGCGCGTGCCGAGCAGCGGCCCGATCTTCATGAGCTTGAAGCAGTGCGAGAAGATGTCGCCGTCCGAGCCCGCGTGCTCGTTGGTGAGCGCGACGACGCTGCCGGCCGGCGATTCGCCCGGATACGGCTCGGGCTGCCCCCATCGCGACAGGTCGTAGCCGACGCGGCGCCGTGCCACTTTCTCGAGCAGAAGCTGCGAGACGTGGCCGCCGCGGTTGTAGCGCAGATCGACCAGCAGCGCGGGGTAGTCGCATTCGGTGCCGAAGTAGCGATGGAACTCGGCGAAGCCGGCCGACATCATGTCGGGCAGGTGCAGGTAGCCGACGCGACCTTCGGAACGCTCGTGCACGAAGCGGCGATTGCGTTCGACCCATTCGCGATAGCGTGCCGGCACTTCGTCGGCGAGCGTCGCGACCAGCACGTTGCGCGTCGTGCCGTCGGCGCGCGCGAGCGTGAGCTCGACGCGCGTTTTCGCCTGATGCACGAGAAGCGCCTGCGGCGGTCGCTCGCGTGAGACGCGCTGGCCGTTCACCGCGACGATGCGCTCGCCGATCTTCGCCTGCACGCCGATCGCGTTCAGCGGCGAATCGGCTTGCGCATCCCACGGGTCGCCCGCGACGATGTGCACGATCTCGTAGCTTTCGCCGTCGTCGGCGAGGCGCAGGTCGGCGCCGAGCTGGCCGAGCGTCAACGGTGGCGGCTTGCGGTAGTCGCCGCCCATCTCGTACGCGTGCGACGTGCCGAGCTCGCCCTGGATCTCCCAGATCAGGTCGGAGAGCTCGCTGCGCGTGCCGACGCGCGCAAGGAGCGGCTCGTAGCGCTGATATGCCGCCTGCCAGTCGATGCCCGACATGTCGGGGACCCAGAACTGGTCGCGCTGCAGCCGCCACACCTCGTGCAGCATCTGCAGCCATTCCTTCGGCGGGTCGACCGACAGCCGAATCCGCGAAAGATCGATGAAGCCGCTGCGGCGCGACGGCTCGCTGCCGGGTTGCGAGCTGCGCTCGCGCATGTCGGGCCGGCGGTCACCGCGTATCGCGCGCAATCGCTTGCCCTCGCGCAGCACGACCGTTAAATGGTCGGCGGCGACGTCGAAGCGCTCGACGCGATCGACGATCGGCTCGGTGCGAAGCGTGCGGAAGTCGAAGAGCTCGAGGCGCCCCGGCGTGTCCTTGTGACCGCCGCGACCGTGCGCGCCCGTCACCGGCAGCAGCGTCCACAACACCTTGTCGCCAGCGATCCCCGCGATCTGGCCGAAGCGGCCTTCGGGCACCGGGAATGCGGCGACGCGACGCGCGATGCCGTCGAGATCGATGGCCACCTTCGTCGTCTCGTCGGATTTCGTGCGACCGTTCTTCTCGTCGTCCTGCATGCCGCGCGGCTCGGGCTCGAACGGCGGTTTCGCGTCGGCCGACAACGCGATCAGGTACGGTCGCGCGGCGCGCGGGAAACTCAACTCGAACTGCACGGCGTCGTAGACCGGGTCGAACGTGCGCAGCGACAGGAAGTACAGATAGCGGCCCTGCGGATCGAACGCCGGGCTGAAATCGCGAAATTCGGGATCGGTGACGAGCGTTCTCGTCTCGTTCTCGACGTCGAAGAGCTTGATCGCGCAATGACGCAGGCTCGTCCAGAACGTGTACGCGAGGTAGCGGCCGTCGGGCGACCACGCGAGATCCTCGGTGCGCCCGCTGTCGCTGCGCTCGACGACGACGTACGTGTTCTTGTCGAGGTCGGCGACGAGCACTTCGTGGCGATGGTTCGCGAGCGCGACGCGCTTCCCTTTCGGCGCTGCGCGCATCGCGATCACGCGGCCGACGTCCCACGGCTGCGACTTCGCTTCGCCGTTCTCGAACACGACGAGCCGCTCCTCGCGCGTCTCGTCGCTGATCGCGACGAGCGTCGTTCCATCGGCGAGCCACTGCCCGTGCCGATAGCGGACGCCGTCGGGTGCACCGTGCAGGCGCACCGCGCCTTCCCACAGCGCGAACGTGAAGAGCTTGCCGCGTGCCTCGACGGCGAGGCTGTGCCCGGCCGGATGCACGCGGAAGTCGGCGAGATTCTCGGCGGCGTCGACGAAGCGGCGCGCCGCCTGCGTGCGCGGCGACGGCACGTCGATCGCGAGCACGGTCGTCGCATCGGTCGCGGGGTCGAAACGCCAAAGGTCGGCGCCGCACTGATAGACGATGCGGCGTCCGTCCGTTTGCGCATTGCGCGCGTAGAAATCGTCGTGGTCCGTGTGGCGTCGAACGTCGCTGCCATCGGGACGGCACGAATAGAGATTGCCGACGCCTTCGGGATCGGAGAGGTAGTAGATGCGCTCGCCTATCCACATCGGCGAGGTGATGTTGCCCGCGAGTTCGCGCATGCGCCGGAATTCTCCGGTCCCGGTCGCATCGATCCACAGTTGCCCGGCGGTGCCGCCGCGATAACGCTTCCAGCGCGCAGGATCCGCGGTGTTGCGCCCGATGACCATCGCGCCACCCGGGCCGTACGCGAGGTGGTTGATCTGCCCGAGCGCGATCGGTTGCGGCATGCCGCCGTCGATCGGCAGCGTGAAGGCGCGGTAGTCGCGGACGAACGGCTGGCCGCGCGTCGACACGAACAGGATGCGTCCGTCGTCCGTGAAGCCGCGCACTTGGACGTCGGCGCCGAGCCACGTCATGCGTCGCGCCGCGCCGCCTTCGAACGGCATCAGGTAGACCTCGGGGTGCTGCTCGTCGCGACCGACGAACGCGAGCCACTGTCCGTCCGGCGACAACGCCGGCGTCGACGTTTCGCCCAGGCCGTCGGTGAGACGTCGTGCGACGCCGCCCGACGCATCGACGCGCCAGATGTCGTCGTCGCAAACGAACGCGATGGCATCGCCGCGAATCGCGGGTTGCCGCAAATAGCCGGGTCGCGCCATGGCCGCGAACTCCTCTCGTGGGCGAGTCGTCATTCTGCCCGATGCACAAGCCGGTGTCCTTTGGCGGGCGTCAGCGCTGTAAAAATCGGGGACGCTTCGCCGATACGGCACTGACGCCGAATGCAGCTCAGGGCTTCAGGTCCATCTCGAGGTGGATGTAGTCGCCGCGGTAAGTGACTTCGCCCAGGTAGAGCACGGTCGTATCGGATGCCTGGCAAATGCGCCGTACCTCGGCGACCGGCGCGTTCACGTGGATGCCGAGATGACGCGCAACGTCGACGTCGGCGGTGCCGATCTCGAGCGTCTGCCACGCACGCGCGACGTGCACGCGCGGCAGCTCGAGCAGCACCGGCACGACCGTCTCGCGGCGAAAGCGACGCGGCGCCATGCGGAAGACGCGCTCGTCGAGATAGATCGAGATGACGCAGTACGGCTCGCCTTGGCGCGAATGTACGCGCCGCATGAAGCGGTAGCGCGGCGCCGGCATGCCGTCGCGCGGCTCGAGGCGCGGCGTCGCCGCCGCCTCCTCGATCAGCGTGAGGTTCGGCCTGTCGTCGCGATAGACGTCGGCGAGCGCCTGCAGGCTCGTTTCCAGCATGAGCCGCTTGTCGCGCTGCGGTCGCGCGGTCACGAACGTGCCGCGGCCGCGCTGCGGCGAAACGAGCCCGTCGCGCGCCAGCAGTTCCATCGCCTGGCGCACCGTTACGCGCGCCACCGCGAACTCGTCCATCAACGTCTCGAGCGTCGGCAGCTTGGTGCCGGGCGGCCAGAGGTTGCGCGCGATGCGCTGCCGGAAGACGTCGGCGAGCTGCGCATAGCGCGGCATCGGGCTGCCGCGGAAGAGAAGAGGATCGGCGCTCGCCGGCGTCTTGTGCATAACGTTCTATCTATAGTACGTTTGGCGCTTCCTGCCCGCAATCGCGATGCCGATCCTCCGCCGCACCGTCCTGATCGCCCTGCCGTGGCTGCTCGTCATCGGCCTCTGGTACGCGATCGCCTTCTCCGGGCTCGTCAATCCGGCGCTCGTACCGACGCCCGACCGTGTCGCGCGGCGCTTCTGGGAACTGCTGACGACCGCGCGGTTGCCGCTCGACATCCTGATGTCGACGCAGCGCGTGGTGATCGGCGTCGCGCTCGGCATCGTCGCCGCCGTCCCGGTCGGCTTCCTGCTCGGCTGGTATCGCAACGTGCGCACGTTCATCGATCCGTTGATGAACTTCTTCCGCGCGCTGCCGCCGATCGCGCTCATTCCGCTCGTGATCGTCTACTTCGGCATCGGCGAGCTCGCGAAGATCGTCGTGCTGTTCTACGCGTCGTTCTTCGCCGGCGTGATCGTGATGTACGAGGGCATCGCGCAAATCAGCCCGATCTACGTGCGCGTATCGCGCACGCTCGGCGCGACGGACCTCGAGATCTTCCGCAAGGTGATCGTCCCGCTCACTGTGCCGCATCTGTTGACGGCGCTGCGTGTCGCGCTCGGCGTCGCGTGGGCGACGCTCGTCGCGTCCGAGCTCATCGCCGCGCAGCAGGGTCTCGGCGCGCTGATCCAGAACGCGTCGTCGTTCTTCCAGCTCGACATCATCTACGTCGGCATCATCTGCATCGGCTTGATCGCGCTCGCGATGGACCTGATCCTGCGCGCGGTCGCGAAGCGGCTTGTGGCGTGGCAGGAAAGAATCGCTTAAGGCATGAGCGCGCCGGACCGTCCCAAGCGCGAGTTGCGCCCCCTGGGGGGCAGCGCGGCGCGCGAGCCCGAAGGGCCGCCCCAAGGGCGAGCACGCGAGCGCGAAGCGCGAGACGCGTTCGTCAAGCCGCAAGCGCGGGGGGAACATACAAGCAAGCCGCGGATCGTCTTCGACCACGTCTCGATGGAGTTTCCGTCGAAGCGCGGACGCCTGCGCGTCGTCGACGACGTTTCCTACACGATCGACGACGGCGACTTCGTCGCGGTCATCGGTCCATCCGGCTGCGGCAAGACGACGATGATGAACATGGTCGCGGGCTTCGTGCACCCGACGAGCGGCCGCGTCCTGCTCGACGGCGAGCCGATCCAGGGACCCGGGCCCGATCGCGGCGTCATGTTCCAGGAATACGGCGTGTTCCCGTGGCTCACGGTGCGCGACAACATCGGGTTCGGCCTGACGCTCGCCGCCAATCGCGTGAGCGCCGCCGAGCGCGACGCCGTGTGCGCGCGCTACATGAAGCTGATGGGCCTGACCGAATTTGCCGACGCGTGGCCGAAGATGCTGTCGGGCGGCATGCGGCAGCGCCTCGCCCTCGCACGCGCGTACGCGGTGCGGCCGCAGTTCCTGCTGATGGACGAGCCGTTCGGAGCGCTCGACGCGCAGACGCGCGCCGCGATGCAGGACCTGCTGCTCGAAGTGCTCGCGGCCGAAGGCAAGACGGTGATGCTGATCACGCACTCGGTCGAGGAGGCGATCTATCTCGCGTCCCGCATCCTCGTGATGAGCGCGCGGCCCACGCGCATCCGCGAGGAGATTCGCGTGCCGTTCGCGTATCCGCGCGCCGACGCGCTGCACGAGACGCGCGAGTTCAACGAACTGCGCGCTCACCTGCGCGACCTCGTCATGCGCGAATACGCCGCGCAGGCGCAGCAGTCGCAGGCGATGGGCGCGGAGCCGACGTGACGTTTTACCCGGGTCGCCGTTTCGGCCCACCAACCGGAGGATGAAACGATGGAAGTGAATCGCAGACAGTTCCTGCAAACGGCGGCCGCGGTCGGCGCGGGCGTCGGCGCGAGCGCGATCGGCGCACCGGCGATCGCACAAAGCCGCGCGAAAATCAAGGTCGGCTACCTGCACACGCTCGCGGTCGACGGACAGATCTGGACCGGGATCGACCGCGGCAATTTCGCGAAGCACAACGTCGAGCTCGACCTCGTGCAGTTCACGACGGGCCTCGAGCTCTTCCAGGCGATGATCGGCGGCAGCATCGAGATGCTCGTCACCGGCGCCGTCATCTCGAATTTCCCGGCGCGCGGGCAGGGCAAGATGTTCCTCGTCAACGACGTCGAGTTCGCCACCGCGCAGCTCTGGGTGCACGGCGATCAGGTCAAGAGCTTCGCCGATCTCAAGGGCAAGAAGATCTCGACGACGACGGGCACGACCGCGCACGTCTTCCTCGACACGGCGCTGCGGGCGAACAACGTCGACCCGAAGGACGTCGACATCGTCAACCAGCGGATGTCCGAGGCGGTGACGTCGTTCATTTCGGGCGCGGTGCCGGCGGTCGCGTTGTGGGTGCCCTTCAACATCCCGGTGCGCGAGAAGGTGAAGGACGCGAAGATGCTCGCCGACGCCTCGGCGTACTACCCGAAGGCGGCGATCGTCGGCGGCTGGGCGACGCGCGAGGAGTACCTGGGGAAGAACCAGGCGACGTGCGCGAACCTCATTCGCGGGTGGGCCGAGGCGAACGACTACATGATCGCGAACTCGGAAGCCGCGCTCGACGCGCTGCAGAAGAACCACTACAAGGAAGTGCCGCTGTCGGACCTGAAGGAGCAATTCAAGGCGCAGAAGATGTTCACGTCGAAGGAGTGGCGCAAGCTCTACGCCGACGGCACGGTGACGAATTGGCTGCAGCAGGTCACCGACTTCTTCGTGCGCTTCGGCGGCATCCAGAATCCTGTCCCCGCGTCGAAGTATTTCGAGCCCAAGCTCTACGAGCAGACGATCTCCGCGTAAGGCGGGCAGGATGCCGCACACGGGCGACGCGTACGACTACGTCATCGTCGGCGCCGGTTCGGCGGGGTGCGTCCTCGCCAACCGGCTGTCGGCCGATCCGTCGACGCGCGTGCTGCTGCTCGAAGCAGGTGGCTCCGATCGCAATTTCTGGATCCACCTGCCCGTCGGCTATTTCCGCACGATCTACGACACGCGCTTCTCGCGGCTCTTCGACACGGTGCCGTCCGAGGGCACGGCGGGCCGCAACATCGTCTGGCCGCGCGGTCGCGTGATCGGCGGCTCGTCGTCGATCAATGGCCTGATCTTCATTCGCGGCCAGCACGAGGATTTCGACGATTGGGCCGCGCAAGGTGCAGGCGGCTGGCGTTACGACGACGTGCTGCCCGACTTCAAGCGCATCGAGCGTTATGCGGGCGGCGCGGGCGAGTACCACGGCGATTCGGGCGAGCTCGGCGTCAGCGATCTGCGCAACGACCATCCGTACTGCGACGCGTGGGTGGCGGCCGGCGTCGAGTCGGGACTGCCGCGAAATGCCGACTTCAACGGTGCGACGACGTACGGCGTCGGCGCGTATCAGCTCAGCATCGACCACGGATGGCGCCAGAGCGCCGCCGTCGCGTTCCTGCGGCCTGTCCGGGGACGACGCAATTTGACGATTCTGCCGCAGTCGTTCGTCACGCGCGTGGTGTTCGAGGGCACGCGCGCCGTCGGCGTGGAGTGTCGACGCGACGGCGCTACCCGACGCGTGCGGGCAATGCGCGAGGTGATCCTCTCGGCGGGCACGATCCAGTCGCCGCAATTGCTGCAGCTCTCCGGGATTGGACCGCCGGATCTGTTGCGTCGCTTCGGCATCGAGGTCATCGCGCCGTTGCGCGGCGTGGGCGAGAACCTGCAGGATCACTATCAGGCGCGCACGATCGTGCGGCTGCGCAAGCGCATTTCGCTGAACGACGACGTGCGCAACCCGTTGAAGCTCGCCGGCATGGGTGCGGAATGGCTGTTTCGCCGTTCGGGCCCGCTTACCGTCGGCGCCGGCCAGGTCGGTGGCGCCGCGTGCACCGAGTTGGCGAAGGCGGGCCGCCCGGACGTGCAGTTCAACGTGATGCCGCTGTCGGTCGACAAGCCCGGTGATCCGCTGCATTCGTATCCCGGCTTCACGGCAGCCGTCTGGCAGTGCCATCCCGCGTCGCGCGGACGGCTCGCAATCCGCTCGAACGATCCCGCAGACGCGCCGCTGATCGAGCCGCGCTATCTCGACGCCGAGCTCGATCGCAAGACGATCGTCGCCGGCATCCGGATGCTGCGCGAGATCTACCGGCAGCCGTCGTTTCGCGACCTCTACGACCTCGAGGTGCTGCCCGGTCCCGACGCGCGGCACGACGACGATCTGCTCGATTTCGCGCGCACGGGTGGCGGCACGGTGTTCCACTGCGTCGGCACCTGCCGAATGGGTGCGCCGAACGACGACGATGCGGTCGTCGATCCGCAGCTACGCGTGCGCGGCGTCGAGAACCTGCGCGTGATCGACGCGTCGGTGATGCCGCAGGTCACGTCGGCGAACACGAACGCCGCGTCGCTGATGATCGGCGAGCACGGCGCGCGGATGATTCGTTTGGGATCAGAGCTGCAAGTGGACGATAAATAGGGTCGGACTCGATTTCAGCTGCACC
>DASTIY010000070.1:0-16025 GCA_035717085.1 Casimicrobiaceae bacterium
CGCACGCCGATCAAGGCGCAGGTCATCCACTTCGTCAACAAGCCGATGCCCGCCGGCGTGCCGGCGCGCACCGCACGTGCGCTGCTGGACATCGAGGATCCGACGATCGTGCCGATCATTCGCGATCCTTCGCGCGCGAGCGACGAGTCCGACGCCGTCTTCTATTTCCCCGGCTGCGGCTCGGAGCGCCTCTTCTCGCAGGTCGGGCTCGCGACGCAGGCGATGCTCTATCACGTCGGCGCCCAATGCGTGCTGCCGCCCGGCTACCTCTGCTGCGGCTATCCGCAGACGGCCGCCGGCGATCGCGACAAGGGGCAGGCGATCGTCACGGCGAATCGCGTGCTGTTCCATCGCGTCGCCAACACGCTCAACTACCTCGACATCCGCACGGTGATCGTGTCGTGCGGCACGTGCCTCGATCAGCTGCAGGGCTACGAGTTCGACAAGATCTTTCCCGGCTGCCGTCTGCTGGACATTCACGAGTACCTGCTCGAGAAGGGCGTCGCGCTCGACGGCGTCGAAGGCGTTCGCTACATGTACCACGATCCTTGCCACACGCCGATGAAGGTGTACAAGCCGCTGTCGGTGGTGAGCACGCTGATGGGCACCGACGTGCCGCTCAACGATCGTTGCTGCGGCGAATCGGGGACGCTCGCGATGTCGCGTCCGGACATCTCGACGCAGGTGCGCTTTCGCAAGGAGCACGAGATGCGGGGCGGCGCGCACGCGCTTCGCGCCGACGGCTTCGGCGGCCAGGTGAAGGTACTGACCTCGTGCCCGTCGTGCCTGCAGGGGTTGTCCCGCTTCGGCGACGATGCGGGCACCGACGCCGACTACATCGTCGTCGAGCTCGCCAAGCGCATCCTGGGCGACGCGTGGCTTCAGGACTACGTGGCCAAAGCCAACCGGGGCGGCGTCGAGCGCGTCCTGGTCTGAGCGTTCGCAACGCCCGCCCGGCCGGCGTCGCATCCCGCGCGCGTTCGACGCGCCGCTCATCGGCTTCCCGGGGTTTGCGTGTTAACCCTGGCGGCGCGTCCATGCTATAAGCATTAAATTGCACGTTGCGGCTCGCTTGACCGCGATTCGCCGGTCTGCAGCGTGCGAGCCACAATTTCTACACGCTTCCCGCAGGGAGAGGACGATGCCGGAAGTCATCGAGCAACCGCGGCCGGCCGAGACCGACGACGAAGCGTCGCAGGAGTCGATCCCGGAACTGGCTTTCACGGACGCGGCGAGCGCCACGCGCTGGATGAACGCGCTGCCGCTGTCGAACGTCGGCATCGCGTACGAAGCGCTGCTCGGCCAACTGCACGCGCTCACGCAATCGGACATCGGTCCACGCGATCGCGCGACGATCGCGGAGCTCGCACGCGAGCCCGTCGCGCACTTGCACGCCGAGCTCGCGCGTCGCTACGCGGGGAAGCCGCAACCGCTCGACGAGCGCGAGGCCGAGGCGGCCGACCAGGCGATCGCGCTGTGGCAGGCGCTGTGGATCCAATACTCGGTGTGCCTGCGGCCGCTGCTCGAAGGCAGCACCGAGCTCAAGGGCGTCAAGGCGAAGCTCCTGCAGCGTGCGCTCTACGTCGGCAAGGAACTGCTGCTCGTGCATGCGCTCGCACGGCGCCTGCCCGACGGCGAGCTTTGGCAGGAGCTGCACGCGTATTACCGGCTCGCCGAAATGCTTGATTGCACGACGGCCGCGGTCTCGGATCCGATGCTGCCGAACGCCGAGAAGCTGTCCTGCTATTCCATGTACAGCCACGCGCTGCTGCTCGGTCTCGCCGATCCGTATGCGTTGAGCGTCCGCCAGATCGAGCTCGCCGATCGCTGGCTCGGGATGTGGGCGCGCAAGATGTTTCCGTACGCGAAGCCGCGCGAGACGGAGGGGCCGGTGATCGTCGTCGATCTCGAGGGGTCGCGCGGCGCGGTTCTCGCGGCGACGGCCGCCGAAGGCAAGGCGCCGCGCTTCGGCTATCCGGCGAAGCTCGCAACCAGCGTTCGCGGACGGCAGAAGCGCCTCGCGAGCGGCGCGTCGCCCACCGAACTGGCGCTCGGCGAGGACGTGTCGGCCGAGACGGCCGCCGCGCTCCTCGAGCATCTCGATGCGCGCTGGACGCGCGTCGCGCCTTCGACCGGCCGCAAGCGCTCGAAAGCGCTCGACATCGCGGTCGGCGGGATCGAAGCGGCGTACTTCCGCATCGGCGGCCGCTCGTTCCATCAGGTCGATCCGCTCGGACGCGACACCGACCCCACGCGATACCTGCAAACCGTGGGCGGCATCTCGGAGATCGACCGGCGCAAGGAACAGTGCGAGCGCAACTGGCCGTGGGAGCGCTGGTACGGCAGCGTCGATTGGCGCCAGGCGGCGGTCCGTCGACAGGATCCGGGTACGTATCACTGGTTTCTCGATCAGCTCGTCGCGGTGCGCGACGAAGGCGAGTCGCGGCTCGGCCATGTCTCGCGCGTCGCGATTGCCGCCGACGGTGCGATCGAGCTGTCGCTGCGGTTGTGGGCGGGCGCGCCGAAGGTCTACGCGGTGCGGCTCGTCAATCCGAACCATACGGAAGAACCGGCCGTGCCGGCGCTGATGCTCGAGGCGTCGCCCGAGGAGCCCGCGTCGCTCGTGATGTCGCCGCGCGCGTTCCTGCCCAACCGCGTGATGCGCTGCGACGAGCCCGGCCCGGTGCGCAAGCTCAAGCTCACGCGCGTCGTGCAGCGCGGCGGCGATTTCGAGCGGGTGGCGTTCGAGGAGGTGGACCCGGATTTTTAGGCTGCCGGCGCTGTCGGTCCCTGGTGCCCAACGCCCTCTCCACCTCGACCAGCCCCTACCTCCGCCAGCACGCCGACAATCCCGTCGACTGGCGGCCCTGGAGTGAGGAAGCGCTTGCTCTCGCGAAGCGCGAGAACAAGCCGATCCTGCTGTCGATCGGGTACTCGGCGTGTCATTGGTGCCACGTGATGGCGCACGAGTCGTTCGAGGACCCGGCGGTCGCCGACGTGATGAACGACCGCTTCGTCAACATCAAGGTCGATCGCGAGGAGCGGCCCGATCTCGACCAGATCTACCAGACGGCGCACGCGCTGATGACGCGACGCTCCGGCGGCTGGCCGCTGACGATGTTCCTCACGCCCGACGGCGTGCCGTACTACGCGGGGACGTATTTCCCCAAGCACGCGCGCTACGGAATGCCCGGTTTCCTCGAGCTGCTTCCGCGCGTCGCGCAGGCGTATCACGAGCAGGGCCCGGCGATCGCCGAGCAGGGGAAGCGCCTCGCCGCCGCGCTCGACTCGCTCGAGCCTGCCGGTGCTGCGGACGAATTGCCCGAGGGTGCACCGTCGCGCGCGCTGGCCGTCCTCGAGCAGCGCTTCGATCCGGTCGACGGCGGCTTCGGTGGCGCGCCGAAATTTCCGCACACGGCCGAGCTCGACTTCTGCCTGCGGCAATGGAAGCGGCACGGCGACGATAAGGCGGCAACGGTCGTGCGCACGACGCTTTCGAAGATGGCGCAGGGCGGAGTCTTCGATCAGTTGGGCGGCGGGTTCTGCCGATACAGCGTCGACGCGCAGTGGTCGATTCCGCATTTCGAGAAGATGCTCTACGACAACGCGTCGCTGCTCGCGCTGTACGCGGATGCGTCGCTTGCCTTCGACATGCCCGAATTCAGCGACGTCGTGCGCGCGATCGTCGCCTGGATGATGCGCGAGATGCGCGCGCCGGACGGCGCGTTCCATTCGAGCCTCGATGCCGACAGCGAAGGCGAGGAAGGGCGCTTCTACGTCTGGACGCGCCAGGAGGCGCAAGCGGCGCTGTCCGCGGACGAATGGGTCGCCGCGGCGCCGTACTTCGGGCTCGACGGGCCGCCGAATTTCGAGGGCCACGCGTGGAACCTGCGCGTCGTGACAGCGCCCGATGCGATCGCCGGGCGACTGCACCTCGACGTCGACGAGGTGAACGCTCGCATCGCACGTGCGAAGCAGAAACTGTTCGCGAAGCGCGCGACGCGCGTGCGGCCCGGGCTCGACGACAAGATCCTGACGTCGTGGAACGCGCTCGCGATCGCTGCGCTCGCCCGCGCGTCGCGTGCGCTCGACGAGCCGGACTTCGCGCAGTGCGCGTTCGACGCGCTCGATACGCTCGTCGCCACCGCCTGGCGCGATGGTCGCCTCTACGCGACGCGCCACGGCACCCAGGTCGCGCTACCGGCGTACCTCGACGATCATGCGTTCCTGCTCGCCGCGCTGCTCGAGGCGATGCAGACGCGCTTTCGCATGCAGGACTTCGTGCTCGCGACGACGCTCGCCGATCGGATCCTCGACGGCTTCGAGGATCGCGAGCACGGCGGCTTCTGGTTCACGAGCCACGAGCACGAACGACTCTTTCATCGCACGAAGCCGGTGCACGACAACGCGACGCCGTCGGGCAATGGCGTTGCGGCGCAGGCGCTGATCGCGCTCGGACATCTCGCATCCGAGCCGCGTTATGTCGAAGCGGCCGAGCGCGCGCTGAAACTCTTCGCGCCGCGACTTGCGGAAACGGCCGGCAGCGAAACGACGTTGCTCGTCGCGCTCGACCAACTGCACGTGCCGCCGTCGACCGTCGTGGTCGTGGGCGACCCGGACGCAGCGCACGCGATGCAGCGCGCCCTCGCGCGAGCGTATCGGCCCGACGTGGTCGTCGTCGACGTCGCCGGTGAAGACGTTCCCGATGCACTGCGGAAAGGCGCACGGCCACCGACCGGCGCCGCGGCGTACGTGTGCCGCGGCATGCAGTGCCTGCCGCCGATCGCCGACGTGGCGCGGGTCGAAGCCGAGCTGGTGCCCGCTTGACCGTTATCCCGGAGAGCGGGCGCGCAGGCGCGCGTCGGTCGCCGAGCCGACGCTTGATCCATGTTATTTTCAACGCTTTGGCTGTTCGGATAGCTTTCGCCCTTTGCCTCGAAAACCAACGCACGGAGCCCCAATGAAAACGATCGCCACCGCCGTTCTCGCCGCCGCCTCGCTCGCCGTCGCTTCGAGCGCGCTCGCCGACCAGCTCGAGGACATGATGAAGAAGTACGGCTGCAATGCCTGCCACGCCGAGGACAAGAAGGTCATCGGCCCGTCGTACAAGGACGTCGCTGCGAAGTACAAGGGCGACGCAGGTGCGGTCGCCAAGCTGTCCGAGAAGGTCAAGAAGGGCGGCTCCGGCGTGTGGGGACCGGTGCCCATGCCGCCGAACACGCAGGTGCCCGACGCCGAGATCCACAAGATGGTCGAGCTGATTCTCGCGCTCAAGAAATAGCGCGCGATTGTGCTAGGCTTGCGCCAGCGTGCAGGAGAGGGCGCCGCGACGCCGGCGCCGCCGAAGGCGTAATCCCCACAACCGCTCAGGCAAAAGGACTGCACGCCGGCAGGGCACGATCTGGAGAGCGGCCGCGTGACGCGGCCCACCGAAGGGGCACCGGCTTGGCGCGAGCTTCGCCGCAATCTCTCAGGTAAAAGGACAGACGGGGCGACGCGACGACGCGTCGCCCTTTTTGCTTTTTGCGGAGATGCGCGTGCCCAGGACGACCGTTCTCAACGCAGCCCACCGTGCCGCCGGCGCGAAGATGGTCGACTTCGGCGGCTACGACATGCCGCTTGCCTACGGCTCGCAGATCGACGAGCACCACGCGGTGCGCCGCGACGCCGGCATGTTCGACGTTTCGCACATGCGCGTCGTCGACCTGCACGGGGAAGGCGACGCGGCACCGCGCGCGTTTCTTCGCTACGCACTCGCCAACGACGTGGCGAAGCTCGGCACGCCGGGCAAGGCGCTTTATTCGTGCCTGCTGCGCGACGACGGCGGCGTGCTCGACGACCTCATCGTCTATTTTCTTCGCGAGGATTTCTTCCGCCTCGTCGTCAACGCGGCGACGGCCGACAGGGACATCGCGTGGCTACGCGCGCTGGCGGCGAAGCGCGCGCCGCGCCTGTCGATCGTGCCCCGCGAAGACCTCGCGATGATCGCCGTCCAGGGTCCGAACGCGCGCGAGAAGACGTGGCGCGCACTGCCGGGGAGCGAGGCGGCGGCCAGGGATCTGAAGCCATTCAACGCGGTGTCGTTCGCATCGCCGTTCGGCGAAGTGTTCGCCGCCCGTACGGGGTATACCGGCGAGGACGGGTTCGAGCTGATCGTGCCGGCGGGCGCGGCGGAAGCGATCTGGAACGCGCTGCGCGCCGCGGGCGTGCGTCCGGCGGGGCTCGGCGCGCGCGACACGCTGCGGCTCGAGGCCGGATTGAATCTCTACGGGCAGGACATGGACGAGGATGTCTCGCCGCTCGAAGCGGGACTCGCGTGGACGGTCGACACGAAGGCCGAACGCGATTTCGTCGGCCGCGCTGCGATGAGCAAGCCGCCGAAACGTCGCCTCGCGGGGCTCGTGTTGCAGAACGCAGGCGGCGTGCTGCGCGCGCACCAGGCCGTACACACGTCGCGCGGCGACGGCGAGATCACGAGCGGCACGTTCTCGCCGACGATGAAGAAGTCGATCGCGCTGGCGCGCGTGCCCGCGGACGTCGCCGACGGCGAGACCGTGCACGTCGACGTGCGCGGCCGGCCGCTCGCCGCGCGCATCGTCAAGCCGCCGTTCGTGCGACAGGGACGCATTCTCGTCGAATGACACGCAACGACAAGCGAGGAGGAACGCCATGAATGTCCCGAACGGCCTCAAGTACACGGACACGCACGAGTGGCTGCGTCGCGAGGACGACGGCAGCGTCACGATCGGCATCACCGATCACGCGCAGAAGGCGCTCGGCGATCTCGTCTACGTCGAACTGCCCGCGGTCGGACGCCAGGTGACGGCGAACGAAGCGTGTGCGGTCGTCGAATCGGTGAAGGCGGCGAGCGACGTGTACGCGCCGATCGCCGGTGAAGTGGTCGCCGCGAACGACGCGCTGACCGGCACGCCGGAGGCCGTGAACGACGACGCGTACGCCGCGTGGCTCTTTCGCATTCGGCCCTCGGAATCCGACGCGCTGTCGAAGTTCATGGACGCCGACGCGTACCAGAAGCTGACGGCGGAGCCTTGATGCACGCAACAAATCGGTGCCTCGACGTACGGTAGTGGTGGAGGGAACGCATTGACAACGGAAAGCTCGGTGCGCGATCTCGAGGCGCACGACGAATTCCTCGCGCGTCACATCGGCACGACGCCGTCGGCGCAGGAGGCGATGCTGCGCGACATCGGCTATGCGTCGCGCGAGGCGCTCGTCGATGCCGTCGTCCCCGCGGCGATTCGCCTCGCTGGACCGCTCGCGCTGCCCCCACCGATGAGCGAGGCGGAAGCGCTGGCCCGATTGCGCACGATCGCGTCGCGCAATCGGGTGCTGAAGTCGTTCATCGGCCAGGGCTACTACGGCACGTTCATGCCCGGCGTCGTCCAGCGCAATGTCTTCGAGAATCCCGCGTGGTACACGGCGTACACACCGTACCAGCCGGAGATCTCGCAGGGACGGCTCGAGGCGCTCGTCAATTTCCAGACGATGATCGCCGATCTCACCGGCATGGAGATCGCGAACGCCTCGATGCTCGACGAAGCGACGGCGGCCGCCGAGGCGATGACGCTATGCCAGCGCGCGAAACCGTCGAAGTCGCGGCGGTTCTTCGTCGCCGACGACGTGTTCGCGCAGACGATCGACGTCGTGCGCACGCGCGCCGCGCCCCTCGGCATCGACGTCGTCGTCGGTCCTGCAACCGAGGCGGCGCGCGCGGATGCGTTCGGCGTGCTGCTGCAATACCCGGGCGCCGACGGAACGCTTCGCGACGACCGCGCGCTCGTCGACGCGATTCACACGAGCGGGGGACTCGTCATCGTCGCCAGCGATCTTCTCGCGCTGACGCTGGTGAGCGCGCCCGGCGATTGGGGCGCCGACGTCGTCGTCGGCTCGTCGCAGCGATTCGGCGTGCCGATGGGCTTCGGAGGACCGCACGCGGGTTTCATGGCGACTCGCGATGCGTTCAAGCGCGCGCTGCCCGGCCGGCTCGTCGGCGCGACGGTCGACGCGGAAGGTCGCCCCGCGTATCGACTCGCGCTGCAGACGCGCGAGCAGCACATCCGGCGCGAGAAGGCGACGTCGAACATCTGCACGGCACAGGTGCTGCTCGCCGTCATCGCGAGCATGTACGCGGTGTATCACGGCGCCGACGGGCTGACGACGATCGCCCGTCGCGTCCATCGCCTGACGGCGATCCTGCGCGAAGGGCTTGCACGACTCGGCCTCGCGGTGTCGCCGGCACCGTTCTTCGACACGCTCGTCGTCGACACCGGCGATGCGACCGCGGCGATCGCTGCGCGCGCCGTCGCGGCAGGCTGCAACCTGCGCCTTCGCGATGCAGCCTCGCTCGGCGTGTCGCTCGACGAGACGACGACGCGCGACGATGTCGCGCTGCTGTGGCGCATCTTCGCGGGACGCGACGTCGGGTTCGACGTCGACGCGATCGACGCGGCGGTCGACGATCGCTTCGCCGCGCCGTTGGCGCGCACGTCGGCATTCCTGACGCACCCGGTCTTCCGCCGACATCGCTCGGAAACCAGGATGCTGCGCTACCTGCGCCGCCTCGCCGACAAGGACCTCGCACTCGACCGCACGATGATTCCGCTCGGCTCGTGCACGATGAAGCTCAACGCGACGTCCGAGATGCTGCCGGTGACGTGGGACGCGTTCTCGTCGCTGCATCCGTTCGTGCCGCCCGAGCAGGCGCAGGGCTATCACGAGCTCGTCGCCGATCTCGAGCAGATGCTCTGCGCATGCACGGGATACGACGCGGTGTCGCTGCAGCCCAATGCCGGATCACAGGGCGAGTACGCGGGACTGCTGATGATCCGGGCGTATCACCAAAGCCGCGGCGAAGGCGGGCGCGACGTGTGCCTCATCCCGGCGTCGGCGCACGGAACGAACCCGGCATCGGCGCAGCTCGCCGGCATGAAGGTCGTCGTCGTCGCCTGCGACCGCGGGGGCAACGTCGATCTCGCCGATCTCGAGGCGAAGGCGTCGCAGCATCGCGACCGCCTCGCCGCGATCATGGTGACGTACCCGTCGACGCACGGCGTGTTCGAGCCGGGCATCGTGCACGTCTGCGAGATCGTGCACGCGCACGGCGGCCAGGTTTACGTCGACGGCGCGAACCTCAATGCGCTCGTCGGCCTCGCGGCGCCCGGCGCGTTCGGCGCGGACGTGTCGCACCTCAATTTGCACAAGACGTTCTGCATCCCGCATGGCGGCGGCGGCCCCGGTGTCGGACCCGTTGCGTGCAAGGCGCACCTCGCGCCGTTTTTGCCGGACCATCGCCACATGGCGCATGCCACCAAGCAAACGCAATCGGCCATCGGGCCGGTCAGCGCCGCTCCGTACGGCTCCGCATCGATTCTCCCCATCTCGTGGATGTACATCGCGATGATGGGTGCAAGCGGGCTTCGCGCGGCAACCGAGAGCGCAATCCTCGCCGCGAATTACGTCGCGAAGCGGCTCGCTTCGCACTATCCGGTGCTCTACAGCGGCCCGGACGGACTCGTCGCGCACGAATGCATCCTCGACATGCGTCCGCTGGCCGCGCTCGCCGGCGTCGAGGTCGAGGACGTCGCGAAGCGGCTCATCGACTACGGCTTCCACGCGCCGACGATGAGCTTTCCGGTCGCCGGCACGCTGATGGTCGAGCCGACCGAGAGCGAGTCGAAGGGCGAGCTCGACCGTTTCGTCGACGCGATGACCGCGATTCGCGACGAGGTCCGCGAAATCGAGCGCAACGCGCTCGATCGCAACGACAATCCGCTGAAGAACGCGCCGCATACCGCGGTGGCCGTTACCGCGGACGAATGGACGCACGCGTATACGCGAAAGCAGGCGGCGTATCCGCTCGCGTCGCTCGTCGCGGACAAGTACTGGTGCCCGGTCGCGCGCGTCGACAACGTCTACGGCGATCGCAACCTGTTCTGCAGCTGCCTTCCGGTCGACGACGTCGCGGAAGCGTCCGTCGCGCCGCTCGCCCCGACGCTCGCGTAATGCGCATTCTCGTGCTGGGCGGAGGCGTCGTCGGCGTCACCTCCGCGTGGTATCTCGCCGCCGACGGCCACGACGTGACGCTCGTCGATCGCGCGGCCGGCCCCGCGCTCGAGACGTCGTTCGCCAACGGCGGCCAGATCTCGGCGTCGTACGCGGAGCCCTGGGCCAATCCCGAGGCGCCGCGCAAGATCCTGAAGTGGCTCGCGCGCGACGATGCGCCGCTGCTGTTCCGGCCGCGTCTCGACTGGCGCCAGTGGCGCTGGGGCATCGCGTTCCTGTACGAATGCCTGCCGTCACGCACGCGGCACAACACGATCCAGTGCCTGAACCTCGCGCTCTACTCGCGCGATTGCCTCGACGCGCTGCGCGACGAGACCGGCGTACGCTACGACGCGTTGACGCGCGGCATCCTGCAGTTCTATACGGACGGCGAGGAATTCGACCAGGCCGTCGCGTCCGCCGACCTCATGCGCCGCTATGGCTGCGACCGCGACGTGAAGACCGTCGACGAATGCGTCGCGATCGAGCCCGCGCTCGCGCCTTCGCGCAGCGCAATCGTCGGCGGCATCTACACGGCGACCGACGAATCGGGCGATGCCCAGCGCTTCACGTGCGAGCTCGCCGAGCGCGCCGCGGCGCGCGGCGTCGCGTTCCGCTGGAACACGCAGGTGCAGGCGCTCGCGGGCGCGGGGGGTGCGATCGCCGGCGTGCAGTGCGTGCACGACGGGCGTTTCGAGACGCTCAGCGCCGACGCGTACGTCGTGGCGCTCAGCAGCTACAGCCCGTTCGTCCTGTCGCCGCTCGGCGTCCCGTGCAACATCTATCCCGCGAAGGGCTACTCGGCGACGATCGACATCGGCGCGCACGCGGGCGCGCCGACGGTCTCGCTCACCGACGTCGCGTGGAAGATCGTGCTGACGCGGCTCGGACAGCGCTTGCGCGTCGCCGGCACCGCCGAGCTTTCAGGGTGGGATCTGACGCTCGATCGAACGCGCTGCGAAGCGCTGACGCAACGCACGTTCGAGCTCTTTCCCGACGCGGGCGATCGCGACAGCGCACGCTATTGGACCGGCTTGCGGCCCGCGACGCCGTCGAACGTGCCGCTGATCGGCCGCACGCGCTATCGCAATCTCTTCCTCAACACCGGACACGGCACGCTCGGCTGGACGATGGCGTGCGGATCGGGTCGGGCGCTCGCCGACGTCGTTGCCGGGCGCAAGCCGGAGGTCGATTTCCAGTTCGTCGGGCGTTAGAACTGCGGGTTCGGAAGAACAAGGGCCGCGGCCCTTTCGTTCCTCCGACCCCGATTTCATGGAGGACCGTAGCCACCCGGCGGATAGCCCATCCCCGGTGGCGGATCGGTCGACGCGCTCATCGTCGAAGTGCACCCCGGTGGCACCGGGCCGACGCGGCTCAGATTGATCGTGCCCGAGCGTCCGGCGCTGGTGCCGCCCGTGAAATTGAACACGAGCTGCGCCGTCGTGCAACTCATGAAGGTCACGGTGGCGCTGCCTACGCCGACGGTCTTCTGACCCGCGGGCGTCGCCTGGTCGAACACGCCGCCCGTGGTCTCGCCGAGCGTCAGCGCGATCGTGCGGCTGCCGGGCGTGAACGCGCCTTGCCCGGTGTACCAGCGTTGTCTTGCGGCGCCTGCGGCCTGCCCGGTCGGCGAATACGTGTACCAGGCGAAGAACACGACCGGCGCGAGCGGATTCACCTCGAACACGAAGCCCTGTCCCGACGTGGCCGGGTCGTACCAGTTCCCCGATAGCGCGAAGTCGGCGTTCGTCGGCGGCGTACCGGCGGTTACGCACGTGACGTTCGGCGTGATCCGCGTGATCGCGATCGTCCCGTTGCGCCCGTCGTTCAACGTGTACTCGAGCACGCCGTTGCCGCAATCGCTGAACGCGAGCGTGCCGCTGCCTACGACGGTCGCGGTCGTCACGGGCGGCGCCGCGAAATTGCCGCCCACGTTTTGTCCGATCGTGATCGGAATCGACGTCGCGCCGCGCGCGGCATTGCCGTTGAAGACGAACCAGCGTTGGCGATCGGCACCGCCGGCGGGCGACTTGTCGAACGTGAACCACGCGCCGGAAACGAGCGCCGTGCCGGCGCCGACGAGATCGGGGTAGAACTCGACTTCGATCCCCTGCCCGCTTTCGGCGGCCTTGAACCACGAGCCGGTGAGCCCGTGCTGGTCGAGGTCGAGCGCGGCCGCCGGCGTCGCGGCGAGCGTCGTGCTCGCGCCCGCGAAGTTGGTCGGCGTCGCCGCGACATGCGTCCCGTTGCGATCGATCGCGGTGGCGCCGTCGGCGGGCAACGCGGGCAGCGGGATCGAATCCACGCTCGCGTAGTTGAGCGAGCCGCCGTTGCGCGGGATGAAGCCGTTCGGAATCGTGTAGTCCGGCGTGACGAGTCCGAGCGCGGCGAAGCCGGTCGTCGCGATCAGCACGCTCTTGCTCGCGGTCGCCGTCGACGGGAGGTTCGACGGGAACTGGAATTGCTGCGCGCCGCCGCCCGAGCTCGACGCGCTCAGCATGTTGCCGGCCCAGAAGCTCTCGCCGTTCGAGCCCGTCGACTCGCGCATCACGACGTACTGCACGGTGCCGTCGGCGTTGGAGTACACCTGATCGATGCGGAACAGGTGGAATGCCGCGTGCACCGGCACCGCGAGCGCGACTGCGACGATCGCGAGGAACCCCTGCGCGAGCTTCATGACGACCTCCGGCAACGACGCCATGGCCGGCAAACACCGGCGTCGCGAGCGCTATTCCGGGCGCGCCCGAGGGAGATCGAGATCAGCGACGCGCCGGCAGCGCGATGTCGTACGCGATGCGCCATGCGCCATCGCGCTCGCGCAGCCACAGGTGCGCGTAGTACCCGTCGTGCTCGACGTCGTCACGATCATTCATGTCGTATCGGCCATACGTCACCGCCATGTCGGCGGAGCGGGCGAGGTACGCGCCTTGGGGCTCGAAGCGGACGCGACGCAGGCTCGCGGCAAGTGCCTGCGCGACCGCGCCGCGCGACACGAGCGGCGGCGAGCCGTTGCGGTGCATGCGCACGTCGTCGCGCAGCAACCGCGCGTAGGCGTTCGGCGTGAGCCATGGGCCTTCACCGAAACCGTTCGCCTCTCGGGCCAGCAGACGCGCGCGGAGCGCGGAGGCGCGTGTGCCGCTGTGCGGTGCAAATTTCGCCGGCCGCGGCGCCTGTCCGAGCGCAGCGAAATCGAACGGCGCCGCGGTCGTCGTGCCGGCATCGAGCACGACCTGCCAGCGGCCGGCGCGACCACGCTGCCAGACCGAGAAGAACACGCCGTAACGCCTCTCCCCGGGACGCGCGCTCGACGTCAGCACGTAGGGCCCGGTGGTGAAGCCGAAGTCGTGGCTTCGCGCAACGCCGGCTTGCGCGGGCTTCCACTCGAGACGTTGCGCGTGCGGATCGGCGTTGGGCGGCGGCTCGCGCCACGCCTCGCGGATGCGCACGGGTGCGGGCGAAAGCGCGACGCCGTCGGCCGCGAAATTGTCGAGAAACGCGACGCGCACGCCGTCGGCGACGCTCTGCGCGGCGAACGCGAGTTCGGCATCGACGAGCGAGGCGAGCGCGATCTCCTCGGCGTCCGGCTCGTGCGCGAACGCGCGGGATCCGAGCACGCACACGATGCCGAGGGCGATCGCGAATGCGTGCATCGTGTGAACAGCGCGCATCGTGTCCGCCTCGTCGAAGATGCTTGCGATGCGCGACACGATATCGTCGCGCGCGCATCGCGTTTCAGTATAATGCCGCGTCGTTTCCGCAGGTCCGTCATGCGTCCTTCCCCGCTTTCCTGCGCGCTTCTCTGCGCGGTCCTCGCGGTCTCCATTCCTGCCACTGCAAAATCGCCGCTGATCGTCGCCGCTGCGCGCACGCGCACGCCGGCGCCGGCCGCGCCGTCGATTGCGCCCGCGACGCCGCCCGTCGTGCTGCAGGCGCCGGGTGCGCCGGCGGCACCGTCGATCGCGGCCGCGTCATGGATCCTCGTCGATACGTTGTCGGGGCAGACGCTCGGCGCGGCGAACGCCGACGAACGCCGCGACCCGGCTTCGCTCACCAAGTTGATGACCGCGTACGTCGCGTTCGACGCGTTGCGCTCGAAGGCGATCGTGCCGTCGCAAATGGTCAACGTGTCGCAACGCGCGTGGAAGGCCGAGGGATCGCGGATGTTCATCGAGCCGCGCAAGGCGGTGAGCGTCGACGAACTTCTGCACGGCGTGATCATCCAGTCGGGCAACGACGCATCGATCGCGATCGCGGAACTCGTCGGCGGCACCGAGGAAGCGTTCGTCGACAAGATGAACCAGGAAGCGAAGCGTCTCGGCATGACCGCGACGCATTTCGTCAACGCGGACGGGCTCCCCGATCCACAGCACTACTCGACCGCCGCGGACATCGCGAAGCTCGCGATCGCGTTGATCCGCGACTTTCCCGAGTACTACCCGCTCTACTCGCAAAAGGAATACCGGTACAACAACATTACGCAGTCGAATCGCAATCGCCTGCTGTGGACCGACCCGTACGTCGACGGCTTGAAGACCGGGCACACGGACGCTGCGGGTTTCTGCCTCGTCGCGTCGTCGAAGCGCGGCGAGCGCCGGCTGGTGTCGGTCGTGCTCGGGGCGGCGTCCGATGCGTCGCGCGCGGCCGAGAGCCAGAAGCTCCTGAACTGGGGCTTCCAGTCGTTCGACACCGTTTCGTTGTACCAGCCCGGCAAGCCGGTGACGACGTTACGCGTCTGGAAGGGCGCGAAGCACGACGTGGACGCGGGCTTTCGGGTGGATCGCTACCTGACGCTGCCGAAGGGCAAGGCGGACAAGCTGTCGCTCACGCTCGAATCGAAGGAGCCGCTCGTCGCGCCGGTGCTGAACGGGCAACACGTCGGCACGGTGACGGTCTCGCTCGAAGGCAAGCAGCTCGCGGATTTTCCGCTGACCGCGCTCGAGGAGGTGCCGCTCGCGAACCTCTTCGGGCGCGCGGTCGATACCGTCAAGCTCTGGTTCCACAACCGGACGTGAGCGATACCGGGGAGATGACGCAGTGAGTGTAACGTCCGACGGCGAGCGCATCGTCTATCTGAACGGGCAGTTCCTGCCGCTCGCGCACGCGAAGATCTCGGTTCTCGATCGCGGCTTCATCTACGGCGACGGCGTGTACGAAGTCGTTCCCGTGTATCGGCGCCGGCCGTTCCGCATGGCAGAGCATCTTGCGCGTCTTTCGCACAGCCTCGCCGGCATCCGGCTGGCCGATCCGCACCCCGCACGCTGGACCGACCTCATCGGCGAGCTCGTCGCGCGCCAGCCGTTCGACGATCAATCGGTGTACCTGCAGGTCACGCGCGGCGTCGCGAAGCGCGACCACGCGTTCCCGGCCGACGCGGTGCCGACCGTGTTCATGATGAGCAATCCGCTCGTCACGCCATCGCGCGAGCAGGTCGAGCGCGGCGTCGCGGTGATCACCGCGCAGGACACGCGCTGGCTGCATTGCGATCTCAAGGTGACGTCGCTCGTCGCGAACGTGCTGATGCGCCAGCTCGCGATGGACCACGGCGCCGTCGAGACCGTCATGTTCCGCAACGGCTATCTGACGGAAGCGTCGGCGTCGAACGTGATGATCGTGCGCGACGGACGCATCCTCGCGCCGCCGAAGGACAACCTGATCCTGCCGGGGATCACCTACGACGCGACGCACGAGCTCGCGCGCGCGATCGGCGTGCCGATCGAAGTACGCGCGATCTCGCACGCCGAGACGATGGGCGCCGACGAGATGTGGCTGTCGTCGTCGACGAAGGAGGTGCTCGCGGTGACGAGCGTCGACGGCGCGCCGTTCGGCAATGGCGCACCCGGCCCGGTATTTCGGCGGGTGTGGGAGGCGTTTCAGGCGCGCAAAAACGCGTAGGGGACGGGGATAAGGGATAAGGGATAAGGGATAGGGGATAAGGGATAGGGGATAAGGGATAGGGGATAGGG
>DASTIY010000071.1:0-4628 GCA_035717085.1 Casimicrobiaceae bacterium
GGCGCTTGACGGGCGGCCGCTCAGCTTCGGCCATCAGTCGCGAAGCGCCGCCCCGAACGACTGATCAGCCCCCTGGGGGGCAGCGAGCAAAGCGAGCGTGTCGGATGTTCCATTCGCTTCAGAACGCGAGCCCGACCGAAAAGTGCAATCGGACCTGGTGCGACTGCTGCCCGTACGCGAGGTCGAGGCGAAACGGGCCGATCGGCGTGCGCACGCGCGCGCCGATCCCGTAGCCGAGCGCGAGGCTGAAGTCGGACGCCTGGTCGAACGCATTGCCCGCGTCGACGAACGTCGCGATGCCGATCGTGTCGTTGATCCACCGCGTCGCCTCGATGCTCGCCAGCGTGTAGTAGCGAACGGGAAACACCGTGCTGCCCACGTGCAAGCCCAGGCTTTCGAACGCGTAGCCACGAACGCTCGTGTCACCGCCGGTGCGGAACAGCAATTCGGACGGGACGTCCTCGCGATTGGGCACGATCACCGCGCCCGCTTCGGCGCGCCCCGTCAGCGACCACAGCCGCGAGAGCGGGTACCAGAACGCCGAACGCACGATCGCGCGCTCGAAGCCGCGCGTCGACGCGCCGGGAACGCCGACGCCGACCTGCGCGAGCACGATGTAGCCCTTCGTCGGCGCGGCCAGATCGTCGACGCGCCGCCATGCGCGCTCGACGTCGATGTAGAGGGCGTGCGAGCTGATCGGCGAAAGGTCGGTCGGCACCTCGCGATCGACGTAGAACGCCGCACCGTATTGCCACTGGTTGCGCTCGTCGAGCGAGCTCATGCGAAGGCCGGTCGCCGCGGTGCGCGTTTGCAGGCCCGCGATGTCGGTGCGCTCGACGCGGGCGAACGACGAGCGCGACCAGCCGCTCGCACTCGGCGGCTCGACGAAGCGCAGCGACAGGTTCTGCAACTTAGACTCGACGCGCGCGTCGACGTACATCTGGATCGCGCGGTCGAGCACGTCGACGTCGCGGTAACTGATGTTCGCGCGATACGCGGTGTCGGTCGAATAGCCGACGCCCACCTCGATCTTCTTCGGCGGCGCCTCGATGACCGATACGCGAACCGGCGCCGCCTCCGCCTGTGCCGGATCGGTGTCGATCGCGGCATGGACGCTCGCGAAGTAGCCGGTGCCGTTCAGGCGCCGCACGAACTGGTCGAGCGCGTCGATCGAATAGCGATCGCCCGGCTTCTTCACGCGGTAATGCCGTACGAGGTCGGCGGGATACCGCTCGAGCCCCTCGATGTCGAGATCGCCGACGTTGAACACCGGACCGCTGTCGATCTTCACGTCGAGATCGGCGGTGTTGGCGTCGGGATCGACGCGCGCTTCGCTCGACGCGATGTGCGCCGCTGCGAACGCACTGCCGGCGAGCGTCGCGACCGCTTTCGATTTCGCGTCGATCCAGACCGATTGGCGAAACGGCGCGCCCGGTGGGAGCGGCCATTCGCGCTTCATGGTCGCGATCGCTTCCTCGCCCTGTGCGTCGGTGGAGGCGGCGCCGGCGACGTCGAGATTCGCGCGGGAGACGCGTGCCTGCGGTCCGGGCGTCATGCGCAGCGTGACGGTGCGCGGTCGTGTCGAGCGATCGACGTCGACGTCGAGCTTCGCGGAGAAGAAGCCCAGCGTCGCGGCCGCTTCGCGCGCCTGCGAGTCGGCCTTCTCGACGAGCGCGTCGAACAGGCTTTCGGTCATGTCCTCGTACGTTTGCCAGCGTACGAGGTCGACGCTCGCGGCGAGCGTGTCGCGCAGCTCCTTGGGCGCGTCGATCTCGACGCGATAGCGCGCGGCGCCGTCTACGGGCGCAGCGGGCGGAGGAGGGCTGGAGCCTTCTTGTGCGTCAGCGGACGGCGAGCCGCTCGCGAGCGCGAGCGGAATCGCGATCGTCGCCGCGATCCGAGCGAGACGGCGCCTTGTTCGCAGCCGGCCCGTCATCGCCTGCGCGCGGCGGATCGTTCGGCGCGACGTTGTCCGAGAGCGGCAGCGGATTGCGCGTCGCCCACGTCACGCCGATCGCGGTACGGTCGAGACGGATCCGCTTCGGCGCTTCGAGCGGAGGCTGGTTGCGGGAAGTCGGGAAATTCCAATCGATGAGCTCGAACGGCCGGTCGCTCTCCCAGAGCCCGGCGGATGCCTGCGATCGATCGTAGTCGTCGCGCACGTCGCGCAGGGCGCATCCGGAAATCATGCCGGCTGCGGCAATGATGCACATGATGCCAGCTACTCGCACGAAACCTCCCGCTTTCCGCATCGATGACGCCACTTGCGCCGGGTTGGCGCCGGGTTCGTTCGAGTCTACCGCGCGCGGTCGCGCGTCCGCGAGCGCGGGCCGATTATCGCAATGTCATAACGATGCGCGAAAACAACAGAACGGCGTGTGCATCTTCGAACGATCGTACGGCGAAGTGACGAAAAACGGCAGAAAGTGGGAATCGACTTTCGAAGTATTGGCTAACTGTCTAATTCTACAAGCTTTTAGTTTTGTTGCGTTTTCCTCGTAAGTCCTTGTTCTCAAATCAAAAAAAAATTGACCCGCCCCGCGGTCGCCACGTATAGTTCACCGAGTGGGAAAAAGTGGGTCGAAGTGGGGCAACGGATCAGCATCGCTCATCGGCAAGCGAGTCCGCGCCGGAAATGAGCGCTCACTTCGCCTGTGAAAAGCGTGGGCCCGGCGACGGGTCGGCGCGCAAAAGTAGGGGCTGACCCAGTTTCTGGGCAACGGGGAAGCGGGCGCGGCCTGCTTTTCGGAGACGGCGGTGGCGGGCGGCGCAAACGGCGACGAGACGGGGAACGGGGCGGCCGGCAACGGCGGCGGTCGGCACGTCGCCTTCCGCGGCGTCACCGAGCTGGTGCTCGACGCGAAGGGTCGGCTCGCGATCCCGGCACGCCATCGCGACGGTCTCGCCGATTCCGGCAACGGCCACGTCATCGTCACTGCCGACAACAGCGGCTGCCTCCTCATCTATCCGCTCGCTGCGTGGGAACCGATCGAGGCGCGGTTGATGTCGCTGTCGTCGTTCGACGAGCGCATCCGAAGCCTGCAGCGGCTGCTCGTCGGTCACGCCGACGAAGTCGACATCGACGCCGCCGGCCGCATCCTGATTCCGCCCGCGTTACGCCGCTACGCGAGTCTCGATCGCCGCGTCGTCCTCGTGGGCCAGGGACGCAAGCTCGAATTGTGGGACGAGGCGCGGTGGCAGGCGCAGGTCGCGCAGACGATCGCGTTCCCGGGCGCGCTCCCGCCGGAGCTCGAGGGATTGAGCCTTTGAGCGGAAAGCGATGCCAGCGCATGTCGCGGTTCTCCTTCGCGAAGCGGTTGCAAGCCTCGCGATACGTCCCGACGGCGTCTACGTCGACGGCACGTTCGGACGCGGCGGCCACGCGCGCGCGATTCTCGCGCAGCTCGGCGAGCACGGACGGCTCGTCGCGGTCGATCGCGATGCCGAGGCCGAGCCGTCGGCGCTTGCCATCGACGATCCGCGATTCGTCTTTCGCCGCGCCTGGTTCTCGGAGCTTCCCCACGTGCTCGACGCGCTCGGCATCGCGCGCATCGACGGCGTGCTGCTCGACCTCGGCGTGTCGTCGCCGCAGCTCGACACGCCGGCGCGCGGCTTCACGTACCGCGAAGACGGTCCGCTCGACATGCGAATGGACACGTCGCGCGGCGAGACGGCCGCGCAGTTCATCGCGCGCGCCGGTATCCACGAACTGGCCGAGGTGATCCGCGACTATGGTGAGGAACGGTTTGCTCGGGCGGTTGCAACAGCGATTGCGAAGGCTCGCGAGCGCGCACCCATCGTCACGACGCGCGAGCTCGCCCGCGTCGTCGCGCAAGCCATCGGCGCGCGCACGCGGGGTGATTGGCGTCAGGATCCGGCGGCGCGCACATTCCAGGCCCTTCGGATCGCCGTGAACCGCGAGCTCGCCGAACTCCGCGATGCGCTGCCGCAGCTGACGGCGCGGCTTGCGACCGGTGGCCGCTTCGCGGTGATCAGCTTCCATTCGCTCGAGGATCGGCTCGTCAAGCGCTTCTTCGCGTTTGCGTCGAAGCCGTACGGCGGTGATGCGGACATCGCGCGCCTGCCGATCGCCGAATCCGCGTTGCCCGTCGCACCGCTCGCGCTGGTCGGGCGGGCGATCAAGCCGAGCGCGGAGGAAATCGCGTCGAATCCGCGCGCCCGCAGTGCCGTGTTGCGCGTCGCACGACGCACCGATGCGCCGCTTCCATCGAACTGGCCGCGCGGCTTCGAAGGAACGCTCGCATGACGCGCGTCAACGTCCTGCTGTTGTGCGTGCTCGTCGCGTGCGCGTTGTCGCTCGTCACCTCGCGCCATCAGTGGCGACGTGCGGTCGGCGACCTCGAGCGCGCGCGTGAGCAGGCGCGCCAGTATGAAGTCGAATACGGACAGCTGTCGCTCGAGCAGTCGACGTGGGCGATGCCGGCGCGCGTCGAGAAGATCGCGCGCGAGTCGCTGCACATGCAGATGCCGCTGCCGTCGCGCGTGCAGGTGATCGAATCGGCGTCGTCGAAGTGCGCGAATGACAAGCCGTGCGAACCGCCGACGCCGGCAGTCGTGGCGAATGGAATGGCGAGCACGCGATGAGCGCGACGATGACGCGCGCCGGA
>DASTIY010000072.1:0-2061 GCA_035717085.1 Casimicrobiaceae bacterium
ACGCGTCCCTGGCGCTCGCCTTCGCGCACGAGCAGGTCGTTTTGCGGAGGCGCGCGAAAGCGGTGCGCTTCGTAGAAGACTCGCAAGTGGCGCAAAAACCGCTGTCGTTCCGCGAGCGGCAGCTGCGGCCAGAATTGCCACACCACGTTGCGCACGTCGTCGAACGGGACCTGCCAGTCGACGCCTTCCGCGGCGGCATCGCGGATCCGTTTCCGGAGCGCTCGCGAAAGCGCGAGAACACTCTTCGCGGAAACCGCGCCACGCACGTGATCCGGAACCTCGCCGTCGATCTTCGCGAGAAGCGTTGCGACGTCGGCCTCGCCGAGGCGAGCGCGCGGCAGGCGAGGCCGAATCCCGTGGCGGGAAATGGCGAGCATTGGCTCGGTGTGTCCCTGCCGCAGCAACGTCGACAGCACGTCGAGCGCCGTGAGTCCGGCGCCGACGAGAAGGACGCGCGCGGTGGCGCTGATCGCCCGCAGGCGGCCCGCGTCGAACGGATCGTGCACGAGCGCGGCGTGTGGTCCGATGTTCGCGAAGAGCGCCGGGAGTCGAAACCCACCGACTCCGGTCGCGATCACGACCGCGTTCGCGGTCAGTGTGTTGCCATCCGAAGTCGCGATCTTCCAATCGCGACCGGCCGTTCGCAACGCCGTCGCTCGACATCGCCAATGGCGAATGCGCGAGGACCTTGCGGCGACCGCATCGGCAACATGCTGGCCGAAGTCGCCGCGACGCAGGTAAATCGCGCCATTCGCGGCCAACGCCTGCGGATCGCGTTCGAGCACACGGGTTTTCGCGCACCAATCGCGCAGGTCGCCGGGCCGCGCGGGATCGACGATGTGATTCTCGAGCGGCCCGTTGAGGCGGTGGTCGGGATCGGATGTGGAATAGGCGACGCCACATCCGAGCTGCGCTCGCGGCTCGACGATCGTCACGTCGGCATCCGACGCGCCGGTGAGTTGCACCGCGGCGGAAGCCCCGGTGTACCCGCCGCCGACGATCGCGATTCGAGACACGGAAAGAGCGTGGCGCTATGCGCGGCCGCTCATCGGATCGACCGTGGCTAGCGGGCCGAATGCCCGGAAAGCTTCACTTCGACTCTCTCGCTTGCATCGAGTGCCGCGTAGTACTCGCGCAGGATCTCGAGCACTTCCGGGCGCGAGAATTCCGGCGGCACGGCGCTGCCTTCGGAGAGCCACTTGCGCAGCTTCGTGCCCGAGACCAGCAATCGGTCGGCGTCGTCGTGCGGACATGTCCTCGCGGACGCCATCCCGCCGCAGCGGTAACACCAGAACGTCCAGTCGATCTTCAGCGGCTCGATCGCCAGCGCTTCGCGCGGAATCTCGTCGAAGATCCGATGCGCGTCGAACGGGCCGTAATAGCTGCCGACCCCCGCGTGATCGCGGCCGACGATCAGATACGAACAGCCGTAGTTCTGGCGAAACACCGCGTGCAGCAACGCCTCGCGCGGTCCCGCATAGCGCATGTCGAGCGGATAGCCTGCCTGCACGACCGTGCCGGCGCGGAAATAGCGCTCGATCAGAAGCGAGATCGCCCTGGTGCGCACCGCCGCCGGGATGTCGCCCGGCTTCAGATTGCCGAGCAGCGAGTGGACGAGCACGCCGTCGCAAATCTCGATGGCGATCTTTGCCAGGTACTCGTGCGACCGGTGCATCGGATTGCGCGTCTGGAACGCGGCGACGCGCGTCCAGCCCAGGCGCTCGAACTCGGCCCGCGTCTGCGCCGGCGTCATGAACAGCGCGCCGTACTGCCGCGCGAAGCCGCCGTCGGAGACCACGCGCACGGGACCCGCGAGGTTCACGTCGCCCTGCCGCATGACCATCTGCACACCGGGATGCGCCGAGTCCGTCGTCCGAAACACCGACATGCACTCGTGCGCCTTGTCGATGCGGTAATGCTCGTTCACCGTCATCAGCGCGAGTACGGCGCCGTCGTCCGGATCGAGCAGCGCGATCTCGGTTCCGTCGGTGAAGCCGCGCGCAGTCTCCGCATCCGTCGACAGCGTGATCGGGATGGGCCAGAACGTGCCGTCGCTCGTCC
>DASTIY010000073.1:0-4133 GCA_035717085.1 Casimicrobiaceae bacterium
ACAGCAGCACGAGGATGACGATGCTGACGGGCACGATGAACGTGTGCAGCGCCGGAAAGATGACGCCGAGACCCTCGACCGCACCGAGCACCGTGATCGCCGGCGTGATCATGCCATCGCCGTAGAACATCGCGGCGCCGAAGATGCCGAGGCCGACCAGCCACCAGCGCAGCCGATCCTGCTTCTCGACACCGCGCGACACGAGCGCCGTCAGCGCGAGGATGCCGCCTTCGCCGCGGTTGTCCGCACGCATGATCAGCGTGATGTACTTGAACGTCACGACGATGATCAGCGACCAGACGAACGCCGACAGGATGCCGAGCACGTTCGACGTCGACACCGACAGCCCGAACTGCCCGGTGAATGCGGTGCGCAGCGCGTACAGCGGGCTCGTGCCGATGTCGCCGTAGACGACGCCGATCGCGCCCACCACGAGCGGCAGCATCCGTCCGTGGAGGCGGACGGATTCGGTGGCCGAATTCAAGGGTCCCGCGGCGAAGGCGACGTCAGGAGACGGCGCTGTCGTCGCTGCGACGCGAAAAGCGGATGTTCAGCTGCTTGAGCTTGCGGTACAGGTGCGTCCGCTCGAGGCCCGCGCGCTCGGCGACCTTGCTCATGTTGCTCTGCTCGCGGCCCAGCAGCTGCTCGAAGTAGATGCGCTCGAACGCCTCGCGCGCCTCGCGCAGCGGCAATTCGAAGAACCGCGTGGTGATCTCGGGCGCGAGCGCCTGGTTGGGCGACGCCGCCTCGCCGAGCAGGCGCTTCACGTGGTCGGCGGTAATCTCGCCGCGCACGATCTGCATGTTCGCGACGATCGACTGCAGGTGATCGAGATTGCCCGGCCAATAGGCGTTCGAGAGGATCGTCAGCGCCGCGGGCGAGAGCGAGGCGAGCAGCGGCGCTGCACGCTCGTCGGCGCCCGACGCACGCCAGAAGCGCTCGATCAAGGCCGGGATGTCGTCGCGGCGCGCGCGCAGCGGCGGCAACACCACGGCACCGCCCGACAATTGAGCGAGGAGCGCAGCATCGAACCGGCCTTCGGTCGCCAGGTTGGCGAGCGGCTCGGCCGACGTGGCGACGAACTGGATGTTGTTGCGCTCGAGCTTCGGCAGCAGGAACGCGAGGCCCTTCTGCTCGTTGCGCGAATACTGGCCGATCTCCGCGCAATACAGCACGCCGTCGCGCGCTTCCTCGATCAACGTCAGCGGATTGTTCGCGAGCCGCGCCCCGTTGCCGAGCGCGACGAACGGCGCGTCGCGCGTCTGCAGCGCGCGCGCGGCGATATCGTGGCCGGTGCCCGCCTCGCCGACGATCAGCACGGGGCGCTTCGACGCGACGAGCGTCTCCAGCGCGCGCTCGGTCTCGCGGATCGCGTTGCCGCCCCCGAGTTGCGCGAGCGAAATGCGGCGCGGCTCCTTCGTCGCGGCGGTCTTCAGCGCGCGCGCGATCGTGGCGAGGAGCTTCGACAGTCCAATCGGCTTCTCGAGAAAGTCGAACGCGCCGATGCGGGTCGCCTCGACGGCGGTCTCGATCGTCCCGTGACCCGACATCATCACGACCGGCATCGTCAGCAGCGCGCTCGCGCCCCATTCGCGCAACAGCGTCACGCCGTCCGTGTCGGGCATCCAGATGTCGAGCAGCACCAGCGCCGGCTGCTGGCGCATCCGATAGGCGCGCGCCTCGCCGGCGTTCTCCGCGAGCGCCACGCGATAACCCTCGTCCTGCAGGATTTCCGAGAGCAATTCGCGGATGCCGACCTCGTCGTCGACAATCAGGATCTCGCGACCTTGCGTCGCGCGGACGTCGGCGATCATTGCATTTCCTTCGCGCTCTCGCCTTGACGTTGCACCGCCGCGTTGCGCGCGCGGAAATGCAGCGTCACGCGCGCGCCGTGCGGCGCGACGTTATCGAGCGTGACGCGACCCGCGTGCTCCTCGACGATCTTCTTCACGATGGCCAAGCCCAATCCCGTGCCTTTCGCTTTCGTTGTGACGTACGGCTCGAATGGATGCGCGAGCACGTGCTCGGAAAAGCCCGGCCCGCGATCGCCGAACGCGAGCGTCGCTTCCCCGCCGTGCATCGACAGGACGATGTCGATGCGCGGCTCGTCCTGTCCCGACTGCGCGTCGATGGCGTTCTGGAGGAGATTGTGGAATACCTGCCGCAGGCGCGTCGGCTCGCCCTGAACGAGAACCGGCGCGTCGGGAAGCGCGAGGGCGACATGCGGGCGCAGATTGTCGTATAGAGCAAGCACGTCAAGCAAGAGGTCCGCCAGGTCGACCGTCTGCAGTTGCCCCGGCCGCGGTTGGCGCGCGTAGATCGCGAAATCATCGACCATGTGCTTCATCGCGTTCACCTGCGACACGATCGTCTGCGTGCCACGACGCAGCGTCTCGCGGTCGGCGTCCTCGAGTCGTGGCGAGAGCTTCATCGCGAGGCGCTCGGCCGACAGCTGGATCGGCGTCAGCGGATTCTTGATCTCGTGCGCGAGCCGCCGCGCGACTTCCGACCAGGCCGCGTCGCGCTGTGCCTGCAGCAACTCCGACACGTCGTCGAACACGACGACGTAGCCCGCCGCGGGCGAGCCGGGCAGACGCGTGCCGCGCAGGAGGAGGGTACGGGCCTGGCCTGCGACCGTCAGCGTCGACTCGCGCTGCCATTGGCCCTCGTGCGCACCGCGGAATCCTTCGCCGATCAACTCGCCGAGCGGCGCGAGCGCCGGCAGCTTCCCGCCCCATTCAGGCAGCGGCACGCCGGCGAGCTCCGCGAACGGTTGCTGCAGGATCACCGCAGCGCTGGGATTGGCGGTGCGCAACCGGTAGCGCTCATCGAATGCGAGCACGCCCGACGACAGGTTCGACAGCACGCTTTCGAGGTACGCGCGCGTCGTTTCGGTCGCGCGTTGCGACTCCTCGGTCTTCGCCTTCGCCTCGGCGAGCTGCATCGTCATCGTGTTGAACGATTCGGTGAGCACGCCGAGCTCATCGCGCGACGTGACCGGTTGCCGGCGCGTGAAATCGCCCTGCGCGACGGCGCGCGTACCGGCCGCGAGCACGCCGAGCGGGGCAGCGAAGCGTTCCGACAGCAGCAGCGCGAGTCCGAGTGCGGAGGTGAGCGCGAGCAGCAGCGTCAACGTGAGCGTCAGTTGGTAGACGCGCTTCAGCGCCGAGCGTGAGAACGCGATCTCCTGGTAGTCGCGCGCGCCCGCCTGCACCTTCTCGAGATCCTGCGCGAGCGTACGCGGCACGCGCTCGATCACCTGCAGCACGCGCAGCGGCTCGACGCGATCGGCGCTGTTCACCGGCACGACGACGCGCAGCATCATGCCCGTGTCCTGTGTCTGCTCGACTTTCGCATACACCTGCTGCAGGCGCGCACGGCGCAGCGCGTCGGCGGGCAGGGGCTCGGGCGTCATGCCGCCGCCGACGCCGGCAATCGCGAGCACGCTGCCCGACGGCGCGAACAGCGCCGCCTCGTAGACGCCGACCTGCTCGGCGGCGCGACTCAACGCCGGGCCCGGCGGGGCGGGCGACTCGCCGAGCGATTGCGCGATCAACGTCGCCCGGTTCGTCGTCTCCTTCAGCAGATAATCGAGCGAGCTTCGCCCGAGATTGATGCCGCCATCGAGCGCGCGGTCCACGCGCACGTCGAACCAGCTCTCGATGCTTCGGCCGAGGAACTGCACCGACACCGCGTAGACCAGCGCGCCCGGCACGATGGCGACGAGCGAGAACAGCAGCACGAGCCGCAACGCCAGCCGCGAGCCGAACACGCCCCGCTTCAAGCGGCGCCGCAGTTGCAGGAACTCGACGCCGACGACCAGCATCAGCACCGCGACGAGCGCGCCGTTGACGAGGACGAGCGTGTTGTAATGCCCGGCAAAGAAATCGGTGTTCGCCGTTGCCGTCGCGAGCAGGAACAGCGCGATCGCCGAGGCGCATGCGACACCGAGCGAAAGCGCGCGCAGCTTCCGGGAAACGAGCCGCGTCACGATGGGCAATCCATCACGGCGTAAATCCGAAGCGGTACCAGTCGGACGAAAGCTGCCACTCGCGCGAGGCGAGCGCATTGACCTGGAACGGCTTCGGAAGCTGATTGACGTCGAGCTTCATGCGGACCGCTGCTTCGTATTG
>DASTIY010000074.1:0-10484 GCA_035717085.1 Casimicrobiaceae bacterium
GCGCATCTACGCGCGCTGGTTCAACACGAAGGAACTGACGGTGCCGATGAATCAGTACCTGAAGGAAGCCTTCGTGATCCCGAACACCTACCCGGCCTGGCCTTGACCCGCGAGCGCGGGTTGCGCCCGCGCGCCTGACGCGCGCGCTGGCGCGCGCTGCGCTTCCTCGCGCGCCGCGACGATCTCGCCGAGCGCGAACGCGAATACCGAGTCGTCACCGAGCAGCGCGTTATGACCGACGCCGCGCAGCACGACGTCGACGGCACCCGGCAATTCCGACGACGTCTGCGGCGCGACCATCGAGTCGTGCCACGACCACAACGACACGAAGCGCAGCGCCGGATCGAGCCGAAGCCGATTGAGTTCGGCGAGCCAGTCGTTGCCTGGGCGCATTTGCGCGAGCGACACGCCGGGGAAGAACCACGCGAACATGCTGCCGTGGTGCGGCGAGCCGATCGTGAGCACGCGCGCGATCCTGGCGTGCCCGTGGCGGCGAAGATAGGCCCGCGTCACGAGGCCGCCCATGCTGTGCGCGACGATCGCGACGCTGCGCGCATTCGTCGCGGCGATGATGTCGTCGATCTTCGCGGCGAGCTGGGCGGCGAAGCTTTCGATCGACGCAAGGGGCGGTCCGTACGACAGGCTGTAGACGCCGTCGATGCCTTGCCGGCGCAGGAATCGCGCGAAGCGCGTCCATACGCCCGCGTTGCACAGCACGCCGTGCACGAGGAGCACCGGCACCGCGACCGGGGCAGGCAGTGGATCGGGTACGAAGCGGCGATAGAAGATGAGGCGCGGCGGCGCGCCGGCAAGCGCCCGATATTCTTCCCATACGAGCCGCACCGTCGCGCGCCCGCCGATCCGCATCGCCGGCGGGCGGCGCGCACGAAAGATCCACGCACCGGTGAAATAGAGCGCGGTCAGCACGGCGATCGCCGCGAAATAGAGGACCGGCATCGCGACGAGCCAAAGCGCGAATGCGAGCGGGCGGGTCGCGAAATGGACCGCCAAGAAAAGATAGGCGACGAGCGCCACGACCGTGACGACCGAAAGCGAGCGCGCCGTCCACACGATCAGACAGGCAGCACCGTAGCGTGCGTGCGAAAACTGCGCAGCGCGGTGATCGACGCGGCGAGCTCGGGGAGCAGCAGCACGCCGGCGAGCGTCTTGCGCACGCGCCGCGTCATCTCCCCGCCCGCCCATAGCGCGACGCTCGGCGGAAGGTGCCGACGCAGCCGCGCGAGGCTTTCCGTCGCGTGCCGCACCGGAAAGGTGCTGGAGAACGACAGCGCGACGATGTCGACGCCGTGCGCCACGGCGGCGCGGCGCACCTCGTCGAGCGGCGTCTGCGGCCCGAGCGATACGCAATGCGCGCCTTCTGGGACGAGCAGTGCCTCGACCATCAACAGCCCGAGCGCGTGCTGCTCCGGCGGGAGCGTCGTCAGCAGCACGCGCGGATGACCGGCGTGCCGCGGCAGCGCGTTGATCGCGCCGCGCAGCGTGTTCTGCACCTCCTCGGTGTACAGGTGCTCCTCGAAGACCTGCAGTTCGCCGCGCATCCACGCGTCGCCCACGACGCGGGTCAGCGGCACCAGGGTGTCCAGCACGAATCGCGTGAGCCCGTCGCGCATGAGCCAGCGCGCGAGCGCCTGCGAAAGCGCCGCGCCGTCGTGGCCGCGCAGCATGCCCACGACGTCCGGGTCGGAGCCGCCGCCCTGGGCCAAGCCGCGCAATGGCGCCCGCGCGTCGGCCATCGCGTTCAACTCGCCGAGCGAAAGCGCGATGATCTTGCCGGGTCGGATGCCGACGTCCATCAGGCGCTTGATCGCGCGGAGCTTGTCGGTCTCGGCGGCGGTGTACTGACGCTCGCCGTTGTCGTCGCGCGCGGGATTGGGAAATCCGTAGCGCCGCTCCCACATCCGCAGCACGTCCTTGGAGAGCCCGGTTTCGCGCTCGACGGCGCTGATGTTCTGCGCGAACTCGGTAACGTCCTGTTGCATCCGTGATTTGCCCGAGGAACCCCGAAGCGCTATCGTACTGTCTCACGCGCAGACGGTCGTTCCCATGAACACCACGCGCTTCCGGCTCGCCGCGCTCGCCCTCGGCGTCGCAGCACTCCTGCTCGTCGCGGCAACGCTTGCGCTGCGCGACGTCGCCTGGCCCGACGCGCTCGTCCACGCCGTCGCGCCGATCGCGAAGATCGATCGTCGCGCACAAGTGCCGGCGGATGCCGCAGTGGCGGGCGCCGACGACGATTCCGCGCTCGACGCACCTGTCGGATCGCTGCTCGCGCAGGCGGGGCCGCTCGAGCACGCGCCGCTGCTCGCCGCGGCAGCCGCGCCCGTCGTATCGGCGCCGAGCGTGCGCGCCGAGCGCGCGGGGACCGATTTCCCCACCGACTGCCCGCCGCTGCTGCAACAGCAGTTCAACCGGCTGCAGACAGGCGAGCCGCAATCGCTTTGCCAGTTCCGCGGCAAGGTGCTGCTCGTCGTCAACACGGCGAGCTATTGCGCGTACACCGGGCAGTACGAGGGCCTCGAGGCGCTCTATCGGAAATATCGTGCGCGCGGCCTCGTCGTGGTCGGCTTCCCATCCAACGACTTCGGCGGCCAGGAGCCGGGAACCAACCATGAGATCGCGCAGTTCTGCCGCTTGACGTACGGTGTCGAGTTTCCGATGTTCGAGAAGTCGAGCGTGACGAGCGTCGCGTCGAATCCACTGTTCGCGCAGCTTGCGGCGAGCACCGGCGTCGCGCCGCAGTGGAACTTCTACAAGTACCTCGTCGACCGTCACGGAAGGCCCGTTGCCGGGTTCGACAGCAAGACGACGCCGCAGGACCACAAACTCGTGCGTCTCGTCGAAGGCTTGCTTGCGGAGCGCGTTCCCGAAGGCTGAGCCGCGAGGCGCGTTGTGCGGCGGTTGCGAGAAGACGCGGTCTAGTCGGTGAGCGCTTCGATCGCGCGCGCAATCAGCGACACGCCGTTGATGACGAGCAGGCTCGCGATCAGCCGGAACACGCCGGCGCTCGTCAACGCGTAATGCAGCCGATTGCCGAGCCACAACCCGAGCACGGCGACGGGCAGCACCACGACGAGCATCGCGGCCAACTGCGCGTCGACGAGCAGACCCGTCGCGACGAACAACAGCAGGCGCGTCCAGATCCCGAGGCCGACGACCATCGTCGCCGTCGCGCGAAGCGTCGCCTTGTCGCGCACGCGCGCCGCCAGGAACATCATGTAGATCGGACCGCCGGTGCCGAACAGTACCGAGAAGACGCCACCGACGATGCCGATCGGCCACGCGAGCCAGCGCGGCGCGTTCGTGAGCGCGCGCGGCCCGATCAGCACGTACGCGCCGTACGCGGTGACGAACACGCCGAGCGCAAGAAGCGCCGGCTCTCGCGGCAGTCCGAGGAGCAGCTTTGCGCCGATCGCCATGCCGATCAGCATCGCGGGCGCGAGCCGCAGGAACTCGGGCCACGCGACGGCGCCGCGCAGACGCAAGGCCGTCGAGGTCGCCGCCACCGCATCGGTCACCGTCGCGAGCGGCACCGCGAACGTGAGCGGAAAGAAGTGCGCGAGCCCGGGAACGGAAATCACCGACGAGCCGAAGCCGGTCGCGCCGAAGATCGTGTAGCCGACGAGCATGATCAGCGACGACGCGACGAGCACCGCGATCGGCACGTCGGGCAACAGCAGGGGAAAGGTCATCGGCGCGACGCGTTCGATGCGCGCCGCAACACCTTTGCGCGAGGCGCGAAGCCCCGGGAAAACCGGCGTTTGACGCTATAATGGCCGGCTCTAAGGCGAGCTAGCTCAGTTGGTTAGAGCAGAGGAATCATAATCCTTTGGTCGGGGGTTCGAGTCCCTCGCTCGCTACCAAAGCAGAGGGGCCGCCGCCGCGCGGCCCCTCGTCACGTCGGCGCGCCGTTCACTGCGCGGACTGCGGTTCCCGCCATGCGAGCATGACGGTCTCCTGACCGCGGCGCGAGCGCAATCCGGTTCGCCATCCCTGCAGCGCGTCATCGATCGCTTGCGCCGGCGCAACGTCGGGCATCACCGTGCGCGTCACGGAAACGAGCGCCCATTCGGTGCGCGAGCGCTCGCGCGTAATCATCGCGACGTAGACATGCATCGCGGACCGCTCGGCTTCCGCGTTGGCGTTGCGTATCGATCCATCACTCGGCGTCATCGCGACGTCGGCCGCATTCCATAGACGCATGACCAGTCGCTCGTGCGTGTCCCGGGCGCGAATGAAGGTGAGCGCCGGCGGCTCGCCCTCGTCGAGCTTGGGCAAGACCGGCAGTTCCGCGATCGGCGTCGACGGCAGCAGCCACAACAATGCCGATGACGACTTCCACCGCGGCGGCGGTGACCAGCCGGCGGCCTCGAGCGCGTGCGTCAACGCTTCGCGTGATGCCGCGACTTGCAGCGTGAACGGCTCCTCTTTCTTCCCCGCGATCTCGGTACGCGCGGCGGGCAATGCCGCATAACCGCGTGCAAGCCAGTCGTCGAGCGTCAACTGCGGTCGCGGCATCGCTTTCGCGTACAGGCGAAGATCCTGCGCGTGGTGACGGGCGACGTAGGTGCCGCCGACCAGCGTCAGCGTACCGAACAGGATCGCGAGCACCGGTGTCGCGCGCAGCAGCGGCTCGCGCACGTGCTGGATGTAGCCGATCGCGAGGAGCGCAATCCACGCGGTGGCGAGCCCGAAGCTCGCGACGACATCGGAGAACCAGTGCGCGCCGAGGTAGATGCGCGAGAACGCCACGAGCAGCGCGATCGCGACCGCGCAACCGGCGAAGACCGTCTTCTGCGACGCCGATTTCCCGTGGCCGAGCAGGAACGCGAGGAACCCGAACACGACGAGGCTCTGCGCCGCGTGCCCGCTCGGAAACGAGAATCCTTCGACGTCCTGCGCCGACACCGGCCGTGCACGGCCGAGCGCGTACTTGAGGCCGAGCACCAGCGCCTGCGCGAAGAGCGCCGCCGACAGCCAGTAGGCGAGCGTGCGATAGCGCCGCGTGATCGCGAACCAGATGCCGATGACGCCGACGACTGCGATCATCACAACCGCGCTGCCGAGCTCGGTGATCGTGACCATGACGTCGTCGCCCAAGCGCGTGCGTACCGACTGCAGCGAGCCGTAGATCGCGCGATCGACGTCGACCAGCGTGTCCTTCGTCACGACGTCCTCGACGACGCCGAGGAACAGCCACGCGCCGCCCGCGAGCAGTACCGCGGAAACGAGAAGCGCGGCCGGCTCGTGCCGGCGCGAGTCGAGCAGCTTCGCGAGCGGGCGCGCCCAGGGATGACGCGCACTCGCTGCGTAGCGCTCGACGCCGGCGCGAATTCGCGCAGCGTAGGGCCAACCCCAGCGCAACGCGAGCTTGACGACGCGCGTGACGAGCCACAGGCCCAGGACGACGATCGCGACCAGCGCGACGAGGCGGGAGCTGATCGCCCCGGCGAGCTCGAGCGAGGCGCCGAACAGGATGCCGGGCGCGAGGTGCACCGCCGCCCAGCCGAGCGCCGACAGCACGTTGACGGCGTAGAAGTGCGCCGGCGGCATGCACGCCATCCCGGCGACGAGCGGCACGATCGCGCGCAACGGACCGAGGAAGCGTCCGAGCATCACCGCCTTGGCGCCGCCGCGCTCGAAATACGCCTGCCCGCGCGCGACGAGCGCCGGATGTTTCGAGAGCGGCCACATCGACAGCATCGCATCGCGGCGGTGGCGACCGAGCTCGTAGCTCGCGGCATCGCCGGCGATCGCGCCGGCGACGGCAACCGCGCCCGCCTGCCAGGGGTCGAGCACGTGCAGGCCGGCGAGAATGCCGGCCGCGAAGACGATCGTGCTCCCCGGGACGACGCTGCCGACGAGCGCGAGCGATTCGAGGAATGCGGCGGCGAAGACGATCGCGAGCGCCACGCGCGGATGCGCGGCGAGCAGATCGATCAGCGATTGGAGGTGCGCTTCCAGGCGCGCGGCGCGCTAGTCTTCGAGGCAGCGGCCGCGCGTTGCGACGACGCGCGAATAGAACTGCGCACTGTCCTTGCGCGTGCGCTTCTGGCTTTCGAAATCGACGTGAACGATGCCGAAGCGCTTCGAATACCCGAGCGACCATTCGAAGTTGTCGAGGAGCGACCACGCGAAATAGCCGCGCACGTCGGCGCCGGCCGCCCGCGCGTCGTGCACGGCGCGCAGGTGCTTGCGGTAGTAGTCGACGCGCAGCGGATCGGAGAGTCGGTCGCCTTCGACGACCGGCGGGTCGAAGAACGCCGCGCCGTTCTCGGTCACGTACACGGGGGGATTGCCGTAGCGATCCTTGACCCACAGGAGCGTGTCGGTCAGCCCTTGCGGAAACACCTCCCACCCCGTTTCGGTGTACGTCGCCTGCTTCTGCCGCACGGGCGCGGCGCGAAGCGGCCACGCCGTCGCATCGAAGCGCGTGACGTTGCGCGTGTAGTAGTTCACGCCGACGAAGTCGATCGGCTGGGCGATGAATTGCATCTCTTCGTCGCGCCACGCAGGCCACGCCTCGCCGAAGATCTCCGCGAGCTGCGACGGATAGCGTCCGAAGAAGACCGGATCGAGGTATTGCCGGTTCATGTAGGCATGCGCGCGCGCGGTCGCGGCGCGATCCTCGGCGCTCTCGGACGCCGCGTACTTCGGCTCCAGGTTCACGACGATGCCGATCGCGTGGCGGCCGAGCGCACGATACGCCTGCACCGTCGCGGCATGCGCGCGCAGCAGCTGGTGCGCGGCGATCGGCGCTTCGAACGCGTTGCGGTGTCCCGGTGCGAGCGCGCCGTGCAGGTAGCCGCCGTCCGTGACCACCCACGGCTCGTTCAGCGTCGTCCACATCGAGACGCGATCGTCGAGACGACGGAACAGGATCGCCGCGTAGTCGGCGAACCAGTGCGCGATGTCGGGATTGAGCCAGCCGCCGCGATCGTCGAGCGCGGCCGGCAGGTCCCAGTGATACAGGGTCGGCACCGGCGTGATGCCTCGCGCGAGCAGCGTGTCGACGACGCGCTCGTAGTGATCGAGGCCTTTCTCGTTCACCATGCCGCGGCCCTGCGGCAGCACGCGGCTCCACGCGATGCTGAACCGGTACGCGTTGAGGCCGAGCCGCTGCATCAGTGCCACGTCGTCGGCGTAGCGACGATAGTGATCGCAGGCGACGTCGCCGGTGTCGCCGTCACGCACGAGTCCGGGCGTGCGGGTGAAGCGCTGCCAGATGCTGGGCCCGGCGCCGTCGGCGAGCGGCGAGCCTTCGACCTGATACGCCGACGTCGCGCTGCCCCAGAGGAACGACTCCGGGAATTCGATCGCCTGCCCGCCACCGTTCATTTCGATACTCCCAATTCGAGCACGACGCGCGCCTGCGTTTCGTCGATGCGAAGCTCGCCGCCGCGCAGGTCGATCGCCTTGCCGTTCACGCTCGCGTGCAACGGCGTCGGCCACGGACCGGCGAGCACGAAGCCTCCGGGCGGCACGCTGCCGTTCGCCGTGAGCGTGAGCTCGACGATGCGCTCGCCGAGACGCACGAGCGAAAACGAAAGCGTACCGTACGGCGTGCGCAGGCCGCGAATCGCGACACCCGCTCGGTCCAGCCACGACGCGGGGATGCCGCCAGCGAGCACGTAGGCGCCATCGGCACGCTCGTACGCGAAGAGGTCGAGCACCGAGCGTACGTAATCGGACGCGACCCACGCGTGCGGCAGGTCGCCGATGAAATGCGCCACACGGGCCTCGCGCGCAATGATTTCGGGCCACTGGTTCCATGCGGCAGGGTGGCGTGCGGCGAGAAAGTAGTCGAGCAATTCATGCGCGCGATCGCGCCACCCGAGACGCACGAACGCCGCGACGTTGCGCAGCTCGTACGGCGTGTAGTCCTTCCACGCCGTCTTGCCGTCGCGGCGCGCGACGAATTCGCGGAAGTAGCGCTCGAACGTCGGCCGCACCAGCTCGCGCGGCAGGAAGCGCTCGTCGCCGAGCGGCGCGAGCGCGATCGTCGACGACGTCGGATCGAAGTCGCCGAGCTCGACCGATCCCGGCAGGTAGTCGATGCGATGCTGCGCGGCGGTCGCGCGCAACGAGGCGAACAGGTCGTTGCCGAATTCGTCGCGGGCGGCGGCGAGTGCACGCGCGTCCTCGGTGCGCCCGAGCGCCTGCGCGATCGCGACCGCGCTGGTGTAACCCTTGAGCGCCCAGAAATCGTCCCAGTACGAGTGCATCGGCTTTTCGGAGTAGCCCTCGTGACTGATCGACGCGGGCAGCATGCCGTAGGTCGGCGGCCGCACACCGTTGTCGAAGGATGGCGGCCGCTCGGCGTGTCGAAGCTTGCCGAGGTAGCGCGCCGCCTTCTCCACGTGCGGCCACATCGCCTCGAGCAGCGCGCGATCGCGCGTGTAGCGATAGACCTCGCCGGCCAGGAAGATGAACTGTCCGGGGCTGTCGTTCTCCGGGACGGGATCGGCGCCGCGCGCGTCGATGCAGCACGGGATCTTGCCGTTGTCGAACTGATACGGCGCGTACCAGCGAAGATAATCGGCGGCGACGGCGGCGTGACCGAGCCGCATCAGTGCTTCGGAAATCATCGCACCGTCGCGGATCCACGAACGCGCGTACGCGCGCGTTCCCGGCCGCAGCATCGGTCCATCGCGCGACACGAGCATGTGCGCGAGGGCGGTGTGGAGCGCGTCGGCCAGCGGCTGCGCTTCGTCGGGCACGCGGATCGTGACGCGATCCAGCTTGCCGCGCCAGTTGGCGGCCGTACGGAACTGCTCGCGCGTCAGCCACTGCGTCGGCGTTTCGGTCAGCGCCGGCGCCTCGCCGTGGTCGACGAGCGGCACGACGACACCGAACGTCACCGTCTGCCGCGGCGCGATCGTCGACGGATAGAACAACGCGCCCGACGCGTAGCCGAACTCGTCGTGCACGTCGCGGCGCACGTCGACAGCCGTCGCGCACCCCTCACGCCCGCCCTCTCCCCGCGCGCGGGGAGAGGGGGCCGAGCGAGCGCGGGGCGCTCGAGCGGCGATGTTGCACGTCGACAGCGATGGCACGAGCGGGCCCGCGTCGAACGGCCGCATCGCGACGCGCGCCGGTGCGGTGAGTGGATGAACGTTACGCTCGCCGTTCACCGCCAGCATGCCGCCGTCCCACGCGAGATCGTGGATCGGACTCGTGCCGCCGATCGTGTTCAGGAACTGCGCCGGTGAATTCACCTGGAACGGTCGCACGCCGAGCGCGAGCGTGAGGTTCTGCGGCTGCTCGGTCAGATTCGCGAGATCGTAGCGCGCGACCAGTTGCACGTGATCGGGCGTGCCGATCGCGAAGGTCGTGATGCGCAACGTCCAGCGTGGCGTGCTCCACTGCACGCCCGGCATCGGCAAATCGTCGTCGACGAGAAACGGTTGCGCGGTCACGTCCGCCCACGTCGTCACCTTGCCGCGCTCGACGACAAAAGGCTCCAACGTGAAACCGGCCTTGCCGATCTCGAGCGCGCCGTCGCCGGACAAAAGCCCGCTGTCGCGGCCGCCGTCGACGCCGACGAGCGTCCACGCACCCTGCTCGCCGATGAAGCCGCGCGGAAACGCACCGCGCCGTGACTCGCGCGCCAGCGCGCCGAAGAACGCGTTCGGCGACGCGCCGAACGCCAGGTCCTTCACGACGAGCTCGTTCAACGCATAGTCGCGGTGCGGTCCGTCGTGGAGCACGAGGCGCAGATAGCGCGTCTCGGATTCGGTGAGAAGGAGCGGCGCGCGTCCGCCCGTTCCTTCGCTGACGCGTCGCACGGTGCGCCACTTGCGGCCATCGTCGGAGAACTGCACGTCGTAGCGCGACGCATAGGCGTTGTGCGACCAGTCGAGTACGAGGCCGCCGAACTCGCGCGGCCGGCCGAAATCGACGGCGACCCATTGCTCGCGTCGCCGCTGCGGCTTGCTGCGCCACGCGGTCTTCGCGTTGCCGTCGAGGATGCGCGCCGCGCCTGCGCCCGGCTGCGACGACGAAGCCGTCACCTTGGGCGCCGGGAACGGAACGGATTCGGCCGGTCGCTCCTGCAGCGCCAGGTCGCTCACTTCGAGTGCACCTCGTCCGCCGCCGCTGCCTGCCGCCACCGCGATCTCGATCGACGCGATCCTGCGCAGCGTCCGGTCCTTCGTCGGACCCCATGCGAACGCGATCTGCCGCTTGCGGATCGTGATCGGCTGCCAGTCGCTCGGGAACGTGAAGTTCGGTTGCCGATACCACCAGACGTCGTCGCCGCTTTCGTCGACGAACTTCACCTGAAGGTCGTTCACGGGCGCGCTCGCCCGCAGCCAGAACGTGATCGCGTAGTTGTCGGGCAGATCGAGCGGAAGCGCGCGCCGCGCGATCGCGTAGCCGGCGGTGCCGCCGAGATCGAAGTCGAGCCGTAACGCCGCGCGCTTGCCGTCGACGACGCGCGAGATGGACGCGTGCACGCCGTCGGA
>DASTIY010000075.1:0-11965 GCA_035717085.1 Casimicrobiaceae bacterium
CTCTACGTGGCTGGCGACGAAGCACCGGTGTGGTGGGCGGACTATCCCAACCTCGCGCGCGGCCTTCCGGCGAATGGCTTGCTGCACCGCTGCTCGCAAACCAACACGTGCCCGGAAATCCTCGAAACGTTCGCGTCGGCCGAGCTCTATTCCGAGAAGTTCTCGGCGAGCCTTTGCGGCTTCACCTGCGTCGAGGACATTCCGATACCGAAGAACGTGCATCGGTACTACACGCCGGGGGGCACGCACGGCGGCGGCGCCGCGAACTTCAACTGGACGTCGCCTGCGGCGATCTCAACCCCCGCGGGTCAGTCGCTGCCGACGAGTCCGATTCCGGCGACGCATACGAACAATGCGCTCACGTACGCGTTCATGCAGTTGCTGATGTCCGGAACGCCGATGCCGGAGAGCGTCTATCCGACGCTCGCGCGCGGAGAACTCGTGGCGAACACCGCGGCCGCTGAAGGCTTTCCCGATTTCCAATCGACGGTGCCTCGTCTGGTGTATCACGGCGACCAGGCGTGGCCGCCGTTCGTCTACGACTTCGGACCGCAGGAGGATTACGACCAGGAAAGCGGCATCCCGACGGTTCAGCCGCCGATCATCAAGACCGTCCTTCCGGTCTATGGCGCGAAAGTGAACGCCGACGGCAACGAACTCGTCACCGGCATGCCGACCGTGCTCGGCGAGGCGCCGTTGGGAACGTACGTCGGGTGGAACCTCGCGACGACGGGATGGTATGGGCCGAATGCGAGCAACGGCCCCGGAAGTGTCGGGCAGGTTTTTGCCGGCGCAGGGAATAGCGGAGGCTATTGGCCGTTCTGGGACACCAAGGCCAACCGCATCGCCAACAACGACCCGCGCCTGTCACTCGAGGAGCGGTACGGCACGCACGACGGCTACGTCTGCGTCGTAACTGCTGCGGCGAACCGGGCGCTGCAGCAGCGCTTCCTGCTGCGATCGGACCGCGATGCACTGATTGCGAATGCGACGGGCGGGAACGTGCTCGTGGGCGTCACCCCGACCGCGGACGATATCGCGAAAGCTGCAACGTTGTGCCGGCCATGAGCTGATCCGCATCGCGCGCGTCGCGCTAGGGCGGAACAGGGAAGCCTGTTCCGCCATTTCCCGAGCAATTGCCTCAGTCGCGACGATCAACTTCGCTTGAGCGTCAGATTGGCGCGGGTGCCACGCTAGCCATCGCGCATGCGTTCGACGAGGGAACGCAGCCGAGCGTACATCTCTTCCGCGGCCAGATGTGCGGGCCAGCCATGCCCGGGCAGCAGCCATTCGAACCGGTATTCGAGGAGCTTGGCGAGCGACGCGGTGAGCGCGCTCCACGAATGCCAGCACGCGTCGCGAAAGGCGACGAGATCGCGCTCACGATCGCTCCACGCGAGCGAGTCGCCGGTGAAGAGCACGCGATCATCCAGGAGGTAGACGACGCTGCCGCGCGTGTGCCCGGGAACCGGAATCGCGACGAGGTCCGACGCGATGCTCCGCGTCGACTCGCCTTCGAGCAAGTCCGTCGCATACGGCGCGGCAGCGCGATCGTCGCGATGAATCCAGACGCGTGCGCGAAAGCGTTCGGCGTATTTCTGCGCGTCCGCCACGTCGTCGCGATGCGAAAGGAGGATATGTGCGATGCCGCCCGCCTCCTCGAACCATTTCACGAGCTCACTCGCGAAACGGGGTGAATCGACGAGCAGGTTGCCGTCGCGGCGCGCGGCGAAATACGAGTGGGCTCCGAACGACGAGCGCGCATTGAAGCCGCAACGCCACACGCCTTCCGTCATGGGCTCAGGGAAGATCGTCGCTTGCGGGCGCGTCTGCACGGTCTCGCTTCGCACCGACGCCGTGGGACACACGAGCCGTGCGCGCCACGCCGCGAGCACCTCCTGCGAAGTCGTCGGCTGACGCGCGAAGACACTCTTGCCGTTTTGCTCGACCACGAGGCCTCGCGCCACGTGGCGCGATGCGCCGCAGTCGATGCACGCGGTATCGACATACCAATCGCCCGGGGCGGAATCAGGATTGCGCGGTGGTTTCATGGACGCCCGCATCGTCGAGGAGCTGCGTCAACGTGTCGGGGTTCACCGGCTTGACGAGATGCAGGTCGAAGCCGGCCAGGATGGCCTTGCGCCGGTCCTCTTCCTGGCCCCACCCGGTGACGGCGATGACGCGCATGTTCTTTCCGGCCGCGGTGCTGCGGATACGCCGGCACGCTTCGTATCCATCGACGCCGGGCATGCCGAGGTCGAGCAGGATCGTTTCCGGACGAAACTCGTCGGCGACGCGAACGGCCTCCTCACCGTCGTGCGCGACGAATACGTCGTGGCCGGTGAGTTGCAGGAACGTCGCGAGGCTCGCCGCCGCATCCCGATTGTCGTCGACGACGAGGATTTTTCGCTTGTGCGTCAGCGTTGCCTCGCTCGCTTCGCTCGCCACGTCGGCGGCGCGCGTGGGCGCCGCCTGCAGCCGTACGCGAAACTCGCTCCCTTTACCCGGTCCTTCGCTGCGCGCCTCGATCGTGCCGTGATGCAACGTGACCAGTCCCTTGGCGAGCGATAGACCGATGCCCAGCCCGCCGGCAGGCTTCACGATCGGGCTTTCGAGCTGCGTGAACATGTCGAAGATCGATTCGAGCCGCTCGTGCGGAATTCCGTAACCGCTGTCGCTCACGCACACTTCGACCTCGCTGCCGCGACGCTCGGCCTTCAACGCGATGCGGCCGCCTTCGGGCGTGTACCTCGCAGCATTCGTGAGCAGGTTCGATATCACCTGGGCGATTCGAATCGGGTCGGCGTCGACCCATAGGGGTTGTTGGGGCAGCGACGCAGAGAACACGTGCCGCATCTCCTCGATCGCCGGCCGGCTCGTTTCGATCGCTGCCTGGATCGCGTGACGAAGGTCGATGCGCTCGAGGCGCAGCGTCACCTTGCCGCGCGTGATCCGGCTGACGTCGAGGAGATCGTCGAGCAGGCGCGTGAGGTGCTGCAACTGGCGCTCCATCATCGGAAGGACCGGTTGCGAAGGCGAGTCGGCGCCTGCGATGCGCAGGATCTCGGCACCCATCCGTATCGGGGCCAACGGATTGCGCAGCTCGTGCGCGAGCGTCGCCAGAAATTCGTCCTTGCGCCGATCGGCCTCCTTGAATCGCTTGACGCGGTTGCCGATGAAGATGAACCACGGGAGCGCCAGCGCCGTCACGCAGAGCTGCAGCATGTCGAGGCGCAGCGTCTCGACGTCGTGATTGCCGGCGTAGCGCGTGAGCGTCGAGATCGCAAACGACACCAGCGAGATCACGCCGAGAATCGCGAGCCGCCGCGCGTCCGAGCGCAGCATCCCGAACATGAGCGCGACGAAGAAGAACGTCGCGAAGACGATCCGTGTGTCCGGCGCGCGGTACACGACGTAAAGCATCGTGAAGACGGCGGCCAGCACCTGATACGCCGTGAGACTCGGATCGGCAAAGCGCAGATTGAGGCCGAGCCGGAAGATGCCGAAGAAGGCGGCGATCAGGACGACGACGATGGCCGCGGCCTCGACGAGCGTGGCGAGGTCGACCTTGCCTTGCGCATGGAACAGGAACAGGACGAGCAGGTAGACGATCGAGAAGGCGCTGGCGAGCAGGAAGCGCTTCAGTCGCAGGCGCTGCCGGCTTTCCTCACGCGTCCGAAGCGCGGCGTCACCCGCAAGTCCGCCCGGCACGCGCAGACGGCTGACGAAGCCGCTGCCTCGAGGCCTTGGGCGAGACGAATCGACAGTTCTCATCGGCCGACGCCACGTCGGAGTGCGCGACTATTTCTTCTCCAGGAGCAGCGTTGCTTCCTTGCGCAAGATCGGAAGAAGCCGATTCGCGGCTTTCGCCAGCAGCCACGGGAGCGCCACTTCGACGCGTAACGCATCCTCCAGCACTTCGATGCTCGCCGCCGCGGCCTGCCCCAGCGCCCGCATCCGGAAGCGCAGCGTGTCGCCTTCCCACGTCTCCTGCTCGATCGCAATCATCGAACCGAGACGACCCTTGGCGTCGGCGAGGCGCTCCTTGAGACGCCGCGCCGCCTCGGCCTTTCCGAGACGATGGCCCACGATGACCGTGACGGTCTCGCTCATGGTGCCTGCCATGGTGCGCGAGGCGAATGCATTGACGCCATCTTACGATGGAAGAGAGGCGAGATGGCGACGGGATGCGTTCGCCCATAATGGCCGCGATGGGGCCACCGGCGCCGCTTGTCGAGGTCGTGATCGAAGTGCCGCGCGGCAGTTTCCTGAAACGCGGCTCGCTCGGCCGAGTCGACTTCGTTTCCCCGTTGCCCTGTCCGTACAACTACGGCTCGGTTCCCACGCATATCGGCCTCGAAGGTGACCTTCTCGACGCCGTGGTCCTCGGGCCGCGCCTTCCATTCGGATCGACGGTGTCGGTGCCCGCGTGGGGCGCGGTGACGCTCGTCGATCGCGGTCTCGCCGACGACAAGCTGATCTGTGGCGCCGAACCGCCGACTCGCGCCGAGCGCGAAGCCGTCCTTCGCTTCTTCAGCTTCTATGCGAGATGCAAGGGACTGCTGAACCTGTGGCGCGGACGGTCGGGACGCAACGCGTGCGACGGATGGCGCACCGCCGAGTTCGCGCTCGCGCGCGCTACGCGCCGTGACGAAGCCTGGCGCGGCCCGCCCATCGAGTTTTAACCGCGCGCCGTCAGAGCTGCGGTCCGAGCAGCGCGGCCGCATGCTCCATGAGCTTCTCGGTCCACGGACGCGATTCCCATTCCTCGAGGCTGATGCGGCGCGCATGCGTGCGATCATCCTCGAAGATCTCGACTTGCCGCTTCGCGAACGCCGCGTCGTAGATGTTGAGGCTCGCCTCGTCGTTCAAGCGGAACGAACGATCGTCGAAATTCGTCGAGCCGACCGAAACGAGAAGGTCGTCGACGACGAGCACCTTGCAGTGATACATCGTCGGCGCGTACTCGTAGATCTCGACGCCCGCACGCAGCAGGTCGCCCCACCCCGCACGCGATGCGCGGCGAGCAAGGGCCGCGTCGGTGAAGCGCCCGGGGGTGATGATGCGAACGCGTACGCCGCGCCGGACCGCGGCGAGGATCGTGTCGCGCGCGAGATCGTCCGGAAGGAAATAAGCGCTCGAAAGCTCGATCGAGCGAACCGCGGCATTGATCATCAGCAGGTACATCACCTGCATGCTCTGGCTGCCGCCCGACGGCGAGCTCGAGAACACCTGGCCGCGCGCGTCGCCGCCCGGTCGAATCGGCGGAAAGTAGGCATCGCCGTGCAGCACGTTGCCGGTCGCCTTCATCCAGTTGTCGTTGAAGACCGCCTGCATCTGCGCGACGATCGGTCCTTCCGCCTTGAAGTGCGTGTCGCGCCAGTGATCGGGGTCCTGCGCGTGGCCCGTCCATTCGTCGCCGATGCCGACGCCGCCGGTGAAGCCGACGACACCGTCGACGACCAGCAGCTTGCGATGCGTACGGTTGTTGAGCTTGTCCAACGTGTACCAGCGCGGCTTGTGGAACACGCGTACCTCGACACCGGCGTCGCGCATCTTCTTCAGCAGCCGCTCTTCCATCTTGGCGCTGCCGATCCAGTCGAGCAGCACGTGCACTTTCACGCCCGCGCGAGCGCGCTCGGCGAGCGCGTCGGCGAACGTGTCGCCTATCCGTCCCGACCAGTAGATGTAGGTCTCGAACGTGATCGTCTTCTGCGCGTGGCGGATCGCGTCGAGCATCGACGGAAAGATCTGATCGCCGTTCAGGAGCACCTCGAAGCGATTGCCGGGGAGAATGTCGGGACCGAGCAGCACGCCGAGCGTGCGCTGGAACTGAGGATCGGCGACCGCGTACAGATGCTCGACGTGCTTTCTGACGGGTTTCTCGCCGGTCGTGATGTTCAGTACGGCGAGAACGACGACAAGCGTGACGGCGACCGTGGCGAAGACCGTGATGGCTCTCGCGCGCGTCGCCGAACTGAACGGATAGAGCCGTGTGGCCATCTTCCCTCACGCCTATCGTAGATTGCTTTGCGTCGACAGACGAACTCGGTGATTCGCCGGCGCCCGATCGAATGCGGTGCGTATTTGGCCACATTTCATAGCGCGCGGAAACGTAGGTTTGACTTTCTTCGACGGCGCAAGTAACGTTGACGTGGGGGAAACAGGCCCCCGGGTTTCATCCCTCCAAGACGGTGCCCCGTCCAAACCTGTAAGCGTCGCGACCGACGCGGGCACCCCATGAACGTCCGCGATCCGTCCTGGCGCACCCGAATGCGTTTGCGCGGTCGTTCAGATGGAACGAGACCTGCTTTTCCTTTCCCGGCAAGACGTGGAACGACTGTTGACGCCGGAGGCATGCATTGCCGCCGTCGAATCGGCATTTCGCCAATACGCATCGGGACAGGCGGCAGAGCGCATGCTCGGGTTGCGTGCGCACGACGGCTCCTTCCACGTCAAGGCCGGAATCGTCATGGGAGAGCGGCCGTACTTTGCAGCGAAGGTCAATGCGAACTTCCCGCAAAACGGCAAGCAATTCGGACTCCCTACCGTCCAAGGCCTCGTCATCCTGCTTGAAAGCTTCGCTGCCCACTACCGTTCGGAGCTCGCGGTACCGATCGTCCCCGTGACCGAGCTCGCGCGCGCCGTTTCGGATTGCGACGTCGTCATCACCTGTACGACCGCAAGGAAGTACTTCATCACGCGCGAGATGGTGCGTCCGGGAACGTTCGTCGCCGCCGTCGGGGCCGACGACGAAAGCAAGCAGGAAATCGAGCCGTCCTTGCTCGCGAGCGCCATCGTCGTCACCGACATCACCGCATGAATGAGGCGCCCTACTCGTTGGCCGCGATGGTCCGCTATTTCCTCGGCCTCGGCACGATCGGCTTCGGCGGGCCCGTCGCACTCGTCGGATACATGTATCGCGATCTGGTCGAGTCTCGCGGATGGATCAGCGAAAACGATTACAAGGAAGGGCTGACGCTGGCGCAGCTCATGCCGGGACCGCTTGCCGCGCAGCTCGCGATGTACTTGGGCTACGTCCACTACCGGGTGCTTGGCGCGACCATCGTCGGTATCGCGTTCGTGCTGCCGTCGTTCCTGATGGTCGTCGCGATCGGTTTCGGGTACGTGCGTTTCGGTGGATTGCCTTGGATGCAGGCGCTTTTTTACGGCGTCGGTGCCGCCGTGATCGGCATCATCGCCATCAGCGCGTACAAGCTTACGACCAAGAACGTGGGACATGATCGCCTGCTCTGGTTGATCTTCCTCGCAACGGCGGGATACACGGTGTGGACTCAATCCGAAAGCGTTTGGTTATTCCTCGGCGCCGGTGTCGTCGTCTGGTTGGCACGCGCACCGCCCAAGCGATGGCTCGGGAAAGGCGTTGCGCCTGCGCTCGCGGCGGTCGATTCGCATGGAGCGCCCGCGGTTTCGATGCTGGGGAATCTCGACTGGCCCGTGCTCACGCAAATCGGCGTCTTCTTCGCGAAGGCCGGCACGTTCGTGTTCGGCAGCGGGCTGGCGATCGTGCCATTCCTGTATGCGGGCGTCGTCCACGACCATGCGTGGCTCAGCGAGCGGCAATTCGTCGATGCCGTAGCCGTCGCGATGCTGACCCCGGGGCCCGTCGTGATCACGGTGGGGTTCATCGGCTATCTCGTCGCCGGCCTCCCCGGCGCATTCGTCGCGGCGCTCGGCACCTTCCTGCCGTGTTACCTCTTCACGATCGTGCCGGCGCCCTACTTCAAGAGGTACGGCAAGCGGCCCGCGCTCGTCGCCTTCGTCGACGGTGTCACGGCCGCGGCCATTGGCGCGATTACCGGCGCGGTGATCGTTCTCGCCGAGCGCTCGATCGTCGATGTCGTCACGGCTCTCATCGCAGCGGTGACCATCGGCGTGATCTGGCGATTCAGGAAAGTCCCCGAACCGCTCATCGTCGCCGCGGCCGCCGTGGTTGGACTGCTGGCGTTTTCCGCATCGCATCGATAGGTGACGCGCGATGGTTCATGCAATTGCCTGGCTGTTTACGTGGGGAGCTGCAATGTTCGCGACCGCAGTCGACGCTGCCGACGTTCACGCGCCGGCGCCGCTCGAGCTCGTCCAGACGATCGCGCTCGCCGACGTTCGGGGTCGCATCGATCACCTCGCCATCGATGCAGACGGCGCGCGACTTTTCGTGGCGGCGCTCGGCAACGATAGCGTCGAAGTCATCGACCTCGGCCGGGGAACGCGTGTCGCACGGATCAACGGACTGCATGAGCCGCAGGGAATCGGCTATGTGCGAAGCGCAAACCGCCTCTTCGTCGCCAACGCCGGGGACGGTGTCGACCTGTTCGATGCGTCGACGCTCCGGCGCGTGTCTCGAATCGAAGGACTGGACGATGCGGACAACGTTCGTGTCGATGCCGTCAACGCAAAGGTCTTCGTCGGCTTCGCTCACGCGCTGGCCGCGCTGGACCCTGCAAGCGGGAAGCTATTGGAACGGATCGCGCTCGCCGGACACCCGGAGTCGTTTCAGCTCGAGTCGACGGGTTCGCGAATTTTCGTCAACGTACCGAGTGCCGCGCACATTGCCGTCGTCGATTCGCAGAAGAAGAGCGTGGTGGGCACGTGGCGGATCGGGCACTGGCAGGCCAACTTTCCGATGGCGCTCGACGAAGCTCACCAACGTCTCTTCGTCGCGACGCGCAAGCCGGCCGCACTCGTCATCTTCGACACGCAAAGTGGCGGACGAAAGGCGGATCTGCCGATCGGCGGCGACGCGGACGATCTCTTCTACGACGCGAAGCGCAAGCGCCTTTACGTGATATGCGGCGAAGGTGTCGTCGAGGTCGTCGAACAGAAGGACGCGGATCATTACGAACGGGCCGCCGAGGTGAATACGGTAAGAGGCGCGCGCACCGGACTGTTCGTGCCGTCGCGCGACGCGCTGTTCGTGGCGGTCCCGGCGCACGCCGGCGGTTCCGCCGAAATCCGCGTCTTCACACCCCGCTAGCAGGAAAAGGGGGCGCGATTCAAAATACGCCCCTCGCCCAACCACGGAGAATGCGATGCCTCCAGATTCGCAACTCAGAACGACCCATGGCCGTGGCCGTCTCTTCGATAGCGTGCTGGATACCGTCGGCGACACCCCGTGCATCCGCATCAACCACCTTGCGCCGAATGGTGTGCGCATGTACGTCAAGGCCGAAGCCTTCAATCCGGCAGGTTCGGTCAAGGATCGGCTGGCGCTCAACATCATCGAGGCGGCCGAGCGCAACGGAACGTTGAAGCCGGGACAGACCGTCGTCGAAGCGACGAGCGGCAATACCGGCATCGGCCTCGCGATGGTCTGCGCGCAGAAGAACCATCCGCTCGTCGTCACGATGGCGGACAGCTTTTCCATCGAGCGCCGCAAGTTGATGCGCCTCCTCGGCGCGAAAGTGATCCTTACGCCGCGTGCCGCGAAAGGCTATGGGATGTACCGGAAAGCCGTCGAGCTCGCGGAAGCGAACGGCTGGTTTCTCGCGCGCCAATTCGAGACCGACGCGAACGCGGAGATCCATGAATCGACGACGGGGCAGGAGATCATCAACGACTTCAAGGACGTGCGCCTGGACTATTTCGTGACGGGCTACGGCACGGGCGGCACCGTGACCGGCGTCGCGCGCGTGCTGCGCCGCGAGCGCCCCGACACCAGGATCGTCCTGAGCGAACCAGCGAATGCGCAACTCGTCGGCAGTGGCCAGGCCCAGGCGCGCAACGCCGATGGCTCGCCGAGCGGCAGCCACGCGGCATTCGAGCCGCACCCGATCCAGGGCTGGACGCCGGACTTCATTCCGCTCGTACTTCAGGAAGCCATCGACAAGTCGTATTACGACGAGGTGATTCCTATCGCCGGTGCGGAGGGGGTCAAGTGGGCGAAGGCGCTGGCGCAGAAGGAGGGAATCTTTTGCGGCATTTCGAGCGGGGCCACCTTCGGTGCGGCGATGCGGATCGCGGCAAAGGCGCGCCCGGGCACGGTGATCCTGGCGATGCTGCCGGACACCGGAGAACGCTACCTCACGACGCCGCTGTTCGAGGGCATTCCCGAAGACATGAACGACGAGGAGCGGTCGATCTCGAAATCGACACCGGGGTATCAAATGCCATAGCGCTGGCACACCTCGTCACCGTCATTTGACGCTCTTGCCAGCGCGAGTCATGATGCTCGGCCCCGGGTAATGGACCGAAGCGTTCGCCAGTCGCGCGGACGCGGCGACCTTCATTCCCGGAGGCTCTCGACAACGATCACGACGGAGGCATCATGCACTCGACACAGTCGTTGAATCGACGTCTCATGATTGGCGCATGCGTCGTTGCACTCGGATTGGCGGGTTTCGATGCGATGGCGGATACGCGCGTTTCGGTTGGCAGTCCGCCCTCGCCATTCTCCCAGAACAAGCAGAACGAACCAGCTGTCGCCGTCAACCCCGTCACCACCTCGATTCTCGCCGCCGGGGCCAACGACGAGATCGACGTCGAGGCATGCGCGGCGGGCGACCCAACGACCTGTCCCTTCACGCCCGGCGTCGGCGTTTCCGGTATCTACTTTTCGTTCGATGGTGGCGCGACCTGGACGCAGCCGACCTATACCGGCTGGACCGCGCGGCACTGTCTTGGCCCCGCCGAATGCGTTCCGGCCGTAGGCGACATCGGAACATTGCCTGCGTATTACGAGAACGGGCTTGCCTCCGGCGGCGATCCCGCGCTCGCGTTCGGCCCCAGGCCCGTCCGCGGCAAGTTCTCGTGGGCCAATGGCGCGCGGCTCTATTACGCCAATCTCGCGACGAATTTCAGCGCACAGCGTAGCGAGCGCGTCTTTCGTGGCGACGAAGCCGTCGCCGTATCGCGAACGGACGATATCGTCGGTGCAGCCATCGGCAATGCAAGTGCGTGGATGCCTCCGGTCATCGTCACGCGGCAAAACTCCGCCCTGTTCTCGGACAAGGAATCGATCTGGGCGGACAACGCGGCGTCGAGCGCGTATTTCGGTAACGTCTACGTATGCAACATCGCGTTTCGTGGCTTCGGATTCGGTGCACCCATCATGCTTTCGCGTTCCACCGATGGCGGAGATACGTGGACGACGCGGCAAATCAGCGAGGCGGCGAATACGTTCGTGAGCCAGGGTCGCCCTGGCCCGAAGCAGGGGTGCGTCGTGCGTACCGATAGCCGCGGCACCGTCTACGTTTTCTGGCACGGATCGCTCTTCGGCAGCAGCGTGCAGCTGATGACGCGCTCGACCAATGGCGGCCGTACGTTCGACCCACCGCGTGCGGTGGCGAACGTGACCGACGTCGGAGCTTTCGATCCCATCAGTTTCGACATCACCATCGACGGCGTCGCAGGGGCGCGCACGAGCAGCTACCCGAGCGCGGACATTGCCAATGGCGCGCCATCGGGCGCGGGTGCCACCGACCGCATCGTGTTGGCGTGGGCGGACGGCGCGCTCAACCAGGAGAAAGCGCTGGTTCAGTATTCCGACGACAGCGGGCAGACGTGGTCCAATCCGGTGAATGCGGGCGACGCGGGTGATCGGACCAACTTTCCGGCGATCGCCATTTCCCCCAACGGCAAGAACGTTTACCTGACATACAACGCATTTCTCGCTCCGTGGCAGGAGACGACCGCCAGTCCGCGGCCGATGCAGGGCGTGGTGCGCAGTGTGAACAACAACGATCCGGCCAATGTCGGCGCCTGGACGACAGCGTTCAGAGGCGCGATCGGCGACGCGCGGGCCTCGAGCGCGAATAGCCTGACCTCGGAGTTTCTGGGCGACTACAACTACGCGATCGCGACGCGCGACTTTGCCGTGCTGCTATGGAACGACGTGCGTAACGCGGGCGCGTGTCCGGCGATCGATGCTTATCGGCAATCGCTTTTGACGGACTCGCCTTTGCCCGTCCCCGCCGTCGCATCCGATTGCCCGGCCACGTTCGGCAAC